>NZ_JBGCUN010000001.1:1282561-1603202 GCF_041103235.1 Yoonia sp. R2331
GCGGCAGTGGTTGAGATCATTGTCGAGGAAGATGCAGAGGTGAAATATTCCACCGTGCAGAACTGGTATCCCGGCGATGCAGAGGGCAATGGCGGGATCTATAACTTTGTGACCAAGCGCGCCGATTGCCGGGGCGACCGGTCCAAGGTGATGTGGACGCAGGTGGAAACCGGTTCTGCGGTGACGTGGAAATATCCAAGCTGCATTTTGCGCGGGAATGATTCACAAGGTGAGTTCTATTCCATCGCGATTGCCAACAACATGCAGCAGGCCGATACCGGCACGAAGATGGTGCATCTGGGCAAGAACACAAAAAGCCGAATCGTGTCCAAGGGGATTTCTGCGGGCCGTGCGCAGAATACCTATCGGGGGCTGGTGTCGATGCACCCCAAGGCGAAAGAGTCTCGGAACTATACCCAGTGTGACAGCCTGCTGATCGGCGACAAATGCGGGGCGCATACGGTGCCTTACATCGAGGTGAAGAATAACAGCAGCCGGGTCGAGCATGAGGCGACCACATCCAAGGTGGATGATGATCAGCTGTTCTATTGCCGGTCGCGCGGCATGGATGAAGAAGAGGCTGTGGCGCTTGTCGTAAACGGGTTCTGCAAGGAAGTGCTGCAGGCGCTGCCGATGGAGTTTGCGATGGAAGCGCAGGCGCTGGTGGCGATTTCGCTTGAGGGGTCGGTGGGCTGATCAGAGCCCGAGAGCGAGTTATGGAAACTGAGATGTCAGACGTCAGCATAGATGGCCGCCGGAAACTGGCGAAGACATTGCGGCGCAAACCGTCCAGCGAAGCGACGCTGGTGTTTGCGTTCGGAGGCTCGGTTTTGTTCGTGGTGTTGTTTGCTTTGGCACCGATCTTTGTCATCCCGGTGGCTGAAGCGACGGGCCTGTCGCTTGCTGCGGTCACAGTCGTTTTGTCCTTCGGAACCGCCGGTCTATGGGCGGCGATCCATGGAAAGATGCTTGGTGCGAAGATCAAAGCTGCAAAGGCGATTGATACGCGGCTGCGTCGTGAAAAATCCAATGCCGATAGCAAAGATACACAGCGTAAGATCGCAGAAATGAGGTCATCATGAAAAGTGTTCTGCTGACATCTCTTCTGACCGGTTGCTTCTGTGCCGGCTTTGCGGGCGTCGTTGACGCGGTCACTGATGTGCTGACGATGTGGCAGGTGATCGGGCTGGGGGCGGTGTCCGGGGCCTGTGGATCGCTGCTGTCGCAGCTTGTGTTGGGGCGGCATAAATGACTGCTCAAATTGCCCATATTCGTCGTGATGCCGACGCAGGCCTGTCGCAATCCTGCCCATATCTCGCGTTAACCTTTTCAGAATTAGGTTATTTCAGCGAGGTTTGGACCGATGTCCGACCAGATGGCAGGCTTTCACACGCGCATCAAGCGTATCAAGGATCCCAAGAACACGTACTACGTGGATGGAGAGACCGGCACGTTTATTCCCAAGCGGGTGAACAAGCAGCAGATCAAGCAAGCCGCCAAGAAACGCAACGAAAAGGCCACGTTCGGCGGATTGGTCATGGCACTGATCCTTGGCGCGGTGATGCTGATGGGCGCGCGGTTCGTGCGCTGGACCTATCTGGGCATCGACGAGGCCGGGACCACAGCCGACACGCTGATGCTGATCGACTTTGGCATGGCCGCGATGGCGATCTTCATCCTTGGCGGGATGATCGGACAGAAATCACTGGCCCATATGACCGCACAAGTCGCGGGCATCGCCTGCATGTTGGTGACGATGCACAATCTGATCTGGCTCGCACCCGCAGAGTTCGCACAGGTCTTTGGGCAAGACTACGTCAATCAGGTGCAGGCCACTACGGCGCCCACATCGCTATATGTGCGCGGCGAGACGATCTTGATCCCGCTGGCCTAAGCCACCCACTCATCACAGAATTCAAGGCGTCGCCGGGCAACTGCCCGCGCGGCCCCTTTGCCGTTTAAGGAGAAAAAGACATGTTGGAAATCAAGAACCTGGCGGTTGATCTTGAAGAAGAAGAGAAGACGATCCTGAAGGGCGTCGATCTGTCGATTGCGCCCGGACAGGTGCATGCGATCATGGGGCCGAACGGGTCGGGCAAATCGACCCTGTCCTATGTGCTGTCCGGCAAGGATGGTTACGAAGTCACCTCTGGCTCGGCCATGTTGGATGACGCTGACCTGCTGGAGATGGAACCCGAAGAGCGCGCTGCGGCCGGCCTGTTTCTTGCGTTTCAGTATCCGGTTGAGATCCCCGGTGTGGGCAACATGACCTTTCTGCGGACGGCCGTGAATGCGCAGCGCAAGGCGCGGGGCGAAGAGGAGCTGTCAGCGGGCGATTTCCTGAAGGTCGTGCGTGAAAAGGCCAAGGCGCTGAAAATTGATGCGGACATGCTCAAACGTCCGGTGAACGTCGGATTCTCGGGCGGTGAAAAGAAGCGCAATGAAATCCTGCAGATGGCGATGCTGGAACCCAAGATGTGCGTGCTGGACGAAACGGATTCGGGTCTGGACGTCGATGCGATGAAGCTGGTGGCCGAAGGTGTGAACGCGCTGCGGTCTGAAGGGCGGTCATTCCTTGTGATCACCCACTACCAACGCCTGCTGGATCACATCAAACCCGATGTGGTGCACATCATGGCGGACGGCAGAATCGTCAAGACCGGCGGGCCAGAGCTTGCGCTTGAGGTTGAAAACAACGGTTATGCCGACATTCTGGCGGAGGTGGCCTGATGGCTTTGCCGCAAATGAAGGCCGACGCAACCGAGGCGCGGTTGAATGCCGTGAGCCTGCCAGAGGCGACTGCAGCTTGGGCGCAGGCCGCGCGTGCGGATGCGCTGGCGCGGACCCGTTCCATGGGGCTGCCGCATCGCCGGGATGAGTATTGGAAGTTCACTGACCCTGCCAGCCTTGTGCAGCCGGATGCGCCTGTGGCCGCCTTGTTTTACAATGACGAAGGTCCGCTGTTTGACGATGTGGACCGGATTAAGCTGGTGTTTGTGGACGGTGTTTTTGACGCCGCGCAATCAACGGACCTGACAGCTGAGGGCGTCGAGGTTGAGCGTCTGGCGGATGCGATGAACACTGATATCCATTGGGCCAAGGACCTTTATGGCGTGCTGGAAAAGCGCGGGCAGGACCCGGTGGCGCGGCCACTCGCATCGCTGAACACCGCATTGGCGACCGACGGCGCGGTGATCCGCGTGACTGGCAAGGCGTCAAAGCCGATCAACCTGATTTACCAACACGGTGATGACAGCTCTGACGCGGCGCTGCACAACCTCGTCAAGGTCGAGGCGGGCGCAGAGGTGACATTGCTGGAAACCGGCCCGGCTGCGGCGCGGTTTTCCAAGGTGCTTGAGGTGGATGTCGCGGAAGGTGGCACGTTCCACCACGTGCGTGCGCAGGGGCGCGACCACGAGCGCCGCGCGGTGACCCATTGCTTTGCGCGGGTCGCGGGCGAGAGCACTTTCAAGTCGTTCACACTGACGGTGAACGGGCGGTTGACGCGCAACGAATGTGTGCTGGAGATCATCGGCGATGATGCGACAGCCCATGTGGCGGGCGCGTGTGTCGGCGACGGTGACGATTTTCATCATGACGACACGGTTTTCATCACTCATGACGCGGTGAATTGCGAAAGCCGCCAAGTGTTCAAGAAGGTGCTGCGCAACGGGGCCGTGGGCGTGTTTCAGGGCAAAATTCTGGTCAAGCAAGGCGCGCAGAAGACCGATGGCTATCAGATCAGCCAGTCGCTTTTGCTGGACGGCGATAGCCAGTTCCTTGCCAAGCCAGAGTTGGAAATTTATGCCGATGACGTGGCCTGTAGCCACGGGTCAACCAGCGGGGCGATCAGCGAAGAGGCGTTGTTTTACCTGCGCTCGCGCGGGGTCGATGAAAAGACCGCGACCAACCTACTGACGCTGGCGTTTCTGGCCGAGGCGCTGGAAGAGATCGCGGATGACACCCTTGCAGATGCGTTGCGGGACCGGCTGGAAGGCTGGCTTGCCCGTCACAGCTGATGGCGGTGACCACCGATATCGTGCGCACGTGGCGGGGGCCGCGCGTCGTCATGCGCGAGCTTTTGGCGCAGGGGCGGCGCGAGGATCGGGCCGTTGCCTATGTGATTGTCGCCTGTCTGCTGATCTTTGTGGCCCAAGGTCCGCGTCTGTCACGTCAGGCGGCGGGCTTTGATCTGGCTCCGGGGACAGAGGCGCGCGATATCACCGAATTGCTGTCTTATGAGCTGTTCGCCTGGCTGATGCTGTGGCCGTTGCTGCTTTATGCGATTGCGGCGATCAGCCATGTCGTGGCGCGGGTCATTGGCGGCAAGGGCACGTTTTATACTGCGCGGCTGGCGCTGTTCTGGGCCTTGCTCGCCTCGACCCCGGTGCTGCTGCTTTATGGTCTGATGGCCGGCTTCGTGGGGCCGGGCGCGCAGACGCAAGTGGTAGGCGGCATCTGGGTCGCAGGCTTTGGCTGGCTTTGGCTGCAATGTCTGCGGGAGGCGGAAAGTTGAACGCGGTATTGCAGTTCATCGGGCGGTCTTTCGTCGACCCAAAGGGTGTGGCGACCATGCTGAACGCCCTGCGCCTTAACCGCGGGATCTTGTGGTCGATGATGGCCTTGGTGGTCTGCCTGTCGGTTCTGATGATGGTGGGCACACTTTCGATCTTTCCCGCGCCGTCGCAAAGCCAGCTGATGGTGTTGCCGCCCTTTGGGTTGGCGATCCTGCTGGGGTCGATCCTGGTTGCGATGGTCTTTGCCTTCTATTTCACCGGGCAGATGCTGGGTGGGACCGGGCGGTTTCCCGGTGCTTTACTGTTGCTGACGTGGTGGCAGGCGATGGGCGTTGCGGTGCAGGTCATCCAGCTTTTGACCGTGCTGATCTTGCCGTTCATGGTGCAAGTCGTGTCCATCGCGGGCTTTGCCTATCTGACGATCGCGCTGGTGCTGGCGGTCGATGTCCTGCACGGTTTTGCCAATATCGGCAAAGCGATTGCAACGATCATGATCGCCTTTCTTGGGACAGCCTTTGGGTTGGCCCTGATCCTTTCACTGGTGGGCGTCACGGCCCAGGGACTTGCCTTATGAGCTTTGACATCAACGCGATCCGCGCCGATTTTCCGATCCTGAGCCGCGAGGTAAATGGCAAGCCGCTGGTCTATCTGGACAACGGGGCGAGCGCGCAAAAGCCGCAGGTGGTGATTGACGCGATCACACGTGCCTATGCCGAGGAATACGCCAATGTGCATCGGGGCCTGCACTACCTGAGCAATCTGGCCACCGAGAAATACGAAGGCGTGCGCGGGATCATCGCAAAGTTCCTTGGTGTGCCGGATGAAAACAGCATCATTCTCAATTCTGGCACCACCGAGGGGATCAATATGGTCGCCTATGGCTGGGCCGCGCCGCGGTTGCAGGCGGGCGACGAGATTGTGCTGTCGATCATGGAACATCACGCCAATATCGTGCCCTGGCATTTCCTGCGCGAGCGGCAGGGTGTGGTGATCAAATGGGTGGATGTGGAACCGGATGGATCGCTGGACCCCCAGAAGGTGATTGATGCCATTGGCCCCAAAACCAAGCTGGTTGCGGTGACGCATATGTCAAATGTGCTGGGCACCTATGTGGATGTGAAAGCAATCACCGCGGGCGCGCATGACAAGGGTGTGCCGGTGTTGGTCGATGGATCGCAGGCGGCTGTGCACAGCCCCGTCAACATTGCTGATCTGGGTTGTGATTTCTACGCCATCACCGGTCACAAGCTTTATGGTCCATCCGGGTCGGGGGCGATTTATGTGGCACCAGACCGCATGGCCGAGATGCAGCCGTTTCTGGGCGGTGGCGACATGATCAAAGACGTCACCCGTGATGGCGTCATTTACAACGACGCCCCAATGAAGTTTGAGGCGGGCACACCGGGCATTGTCCAGACCATCGGGCTTGGCGTGGCGCTGGAATGGATGATGGATGTGGGCATGGAAAATATCGCAGCACATGAGGCTGACGTGCGCGACTATGCCGAGATGCGGTTTGCAGGGCTCAATTGGCTGCAGGTGCAGGGGACAGCGCCGGGTAAGGGAGCGATATTCTCGCTGTCGCTAGAGGGGGCGGCCCATGCGCATGATATCTCGACCGTGTTGGACAAGCGTGGTGTCGCGGTGCGTGCGGGCACACATTGTGCGATGCCATTGATGGAGCATATGGGGGTAAATGCCACCTGCCGCGCCTCTTTTGGCGTCTATAACACGACCGAAGAGGTGGATACCTTGGTGGACGCGCTGGAGCTGTGTCACGAGCTGTTTAGCTAAGGCACGCCGGGCCAGTCTGGCCCGACGCTGGTTGATTTAGCCGCAATACAGGTCTTCGCGGTGCTTTACGCCATCGCGGTGCTTTTCGACGTAGGCCATCAGGTTCGCCATAGAGCAGTGCTTGCCAAAGCCGGGCCAAGGGCTGAAGCCGGGGACGTGTAGCACGCTTTCGGGGTCTTCCTTGAGCAGGCGCACGATGACCGAGGCCACGATCTTGCCGCCCACACCGGTCAGCTTGCCTTTGCCGCTGGCTTGCGCCTCTTGCAGGCAATAGAACCACAGTGGCGTCTTGGTGATATGGTGATCCAGTAGCGCCTGTGGCGGATCAAGCGGTTTCATCCCCAGATGCCGCGCCATTTGCTGGCCTGAGGGCAACAGCATCGCGGTGCGGTCGCGCAGGATGTTGCGCAGGCCCAGCTTTTTGGCGCGATCCACCGGGATCTGCAGATCGCCCCATGTCAGGCCGGAGCCGACGATGAAGTCGGGCAGCTCAAAGAGCGTATCGGCCATGTCGGTGCCAACCGGCAGCGCCTTTTGCGCGTGGGGGCCGAAGAATTGCGCCATCTCAATCGTGGCCCCGTCGTCGCGCGGGCCAAAGCCGCGCAGGGCAAAAAGATCAAGCGGGGATTCACCTTTGCGCAGCACGTATTCCGGCTGCACCGTGGCATGGCCAAAACGATAGGCGGCGACCGAGAATTCCGCCGGCATCATCGGCGCACCGGGGAAGATGTCATGGGCCAGCGCGTGGTCGATATCAGCCTGATCCACAAATGACGGCAGGAATTCGTTCAGCACCAGCCATTGATAGTGCAGACGGATAAAGCGCCGCACCTCTTCAAAGCTGCGCAGGCCGGGGTTGATGGTGTCGTGCCAGACCTCTGACCGGATACCCATCGCGGCACAGTTGGACACATCGTGGTGGCTGTCGGCATTCGCCTCTGCGTGGTCCATGAGGATGTTGTGCAAACAGATGAACGCACCTTGGATCTGGCTGACGAGGATGTTTTCGTCATTGCGAAAATCCCCGATCAGCGCGCGGCCATGATGGTTGCGGGGCAGATCGTGCGGGCTGTCCTTGCGGCCGAACAGCATGTATTCGGACAAGTGCCCCTCGCCATAGAGATAGGGAGAGGCCTCTGGCCCGTCGCCATAGACGCAATCAAGGTCAAGGTTGGGTGTGCGGATGTTGCGGATCGAGCGGGGGTCAATCCGGGTGCCAATGGCACTGGTGGCGTCCAGCGTGATATCATGGTCGATGAATTGACCAAAGAAGGTCATACCAGCCTCTGCCGGGCCATCCTTGACCGTATTAACGCGCATGGTTTCCACCAGCGCGTCAAAGCCATCCACGATGGTTTGCCTGGACAGGTTGCCGGTGACCGGGTTGGCGCCCAGCAGATAGCCAAAAATCTGCGGCAGGGGGCGGTCGTCATTAAGGGCATGATGGTCGAGGCATTCCTTGAGAAACAGGTCAAGCCGCGACATGCCGTGGGGCATCTTCGTCATTGAATTTCTCCGTTCAAAAATGTGTTGGTTTGAAAAGTGCCACTAGGGTGCGGGAACCGGGTGTCGCGGCAAAGTCGGGGAATCCTGACCAGCGAAGCATTGCCGATTGCGTGTTGCAGGGCAGGTTTCGGGCGGCTATAGCGGGATCAACGGTCCGTTAGCTCAGCTGGATAGAGCGCTGCCCTCCGAAGGCAGAGGCCAGAGGTTCGAATCCTCTACGGACCGCCACCCCATGTGTTGACCGCTAGAAACGTCAATCATTTCATAACCTTAGCTTCTGAGTTAACAGTTGGACTTGCCGGGTTAACAGATTGCGCGCCCTGCACCGCCTGACGCTTGTTCGCCCGTTCCGTGTAAAGCTGCACTTCCTCAAGCGTCACATGCCCGACCCAGCCCTGCATTCCGAGCAATGAAACGCCCGATTCCGCCAGCGTGTTCATGCGATATTTGCGCAACCCGTGGGCTGACAGATCGGGCAGCTTTGCTGTGGTGCAAGCCGCAGAAAACCAGCTACTGAACGACTTGCGGCTGCGCGGCTTTCCGTAGACCGTCAGGATGAACATGGCCTGATCCGGTTGCAGGCATTTCATTAGGTCTTCTCGCTGCCGCTCAAGCCCCCATGCGGGTGCGGTCCATGGCACGTGAGCCGGGTTGCCGGTCTTTTCCTGGGTGAAGTGCAAAAGCCCGTCGCGGCGCACCATCTGCCGCCCTAGCAGCACGGCATCACTTGCACGCGCCCCTGTCCATTGCAGCAACTCACAGGCAAGCCTCTGAGGCGTACCTATGGGCCAGTGCTTGCGGAAGGCGTCAAGATCGTCATGCGTCCATTCCTTGTGACCCGCTGTCTTTGGCATCTTCTTGCGCTTCACCGGGGCCGATACGTCCGTATCAATCCAGCCTTTGGACTTCCAGAACGGACAGAGGTGCCGCCATGCTGTCAGGCGCGACTTGGCAACGGCGGGTGTCAGGGGGCCTAGATCGGCTTCGATGTGACGGGGTTGCAGGTCGGCCATGTATGCGGAATCGCCCTTGGCGCTGATAGCCTCGATGTGGCGGCGGTTGTTTACCTTAGAACCCGGTTTCATAGAGAGAAAGTCGGTTGTTGCTAGGTATGCCTCACAGCCCGCCCTGATTGTCCCTGACTTTGCCCGCGCTCTCACAGGCCCGTTCTTTTGCTCCTCTGCCAGCCATGCAGCGACAAATTCGGGGTGATCTTCGGGGATGTCATTGGGTAGGGGCGCGCGGGTCTTTCGGTGATACTTGAACACCTTGCCGTTTTTCTTTGTGACGCGCCACACGTTGCGTTGCTTCACGACCCGAACGCCTCGTCGCATGAGTTTGGCCCCTCTGGTTCACCTTCGTATCTCAGTGAATCAGCATAGGCGTCCAGATCAGCTTTTTCATAGACCCAATTTCCACCGTCTTTTTTGCGGGGGATTTTCTTCTCGCGCAACTTGCTTTCGGACATACCGATATAGGCCGCAGCGGCGCTTGCCTGCATGAGCCTGGGGATGAATGAAAACTGGTGCCGCGCTTGGGTCATGGCGTCAGTCCTTGGTGGGGGTCCATTTGGAGCAAGCAGGAGAGCGCGATAGAACGTCTGTTCTTCGCCCTTTAGTCCAGCACGCGCGGTTCAATTCGCATTTCAGATATGTTTTTGCCCAACTCGAACGGTGCAGGTTCCCGCATGAGCCGCACGTTTCCCCGTCCGGGCCGGTGCCGGGATAATCGGCATACCCTGCGGGGGTAGGGTCTTTGCGTTTGGCCTTGCTTACCGGCTTCACCTTGAAGCCAAACAGGTCAACGGCCATCACTCCCGCTCCCCATGCTGTGCGATCAGGGCGCGGAGTTCGTCCGCACAACCTGATAGGGCCAAGTATTCGGTTTGTAGTTTCTGGCGAATAAGCGGAGAGAATGCGCGATTTTGCGACTGGCGTTTTGCTACCTCCGCTTCGCTCTCCCACTTCTCAGCCAGCCGTTCCAGCGCGTCACGATCCATCGGTGTTCTCCTTGTGGGTGAGGGTGCGTTGCGATGCCTCCGTTCTATGCAGGCTTGCGCAGAACGATTGCGCCGACTTCATGTCTGCAAACTTGCCGGAATCCCGAGCATTTGAGGCATACCAAAGGCCGGACAGGCAACTATCTGCTGGGAAGGCGGTCACATGATAAACAAGACCCAAGCCCACAGCAAAAGCGCCTGGCCGGCCATCGCTGAATGGGTTCCATCGCAGTGCTTCATCCGCCATCGGTGTTCTCCTGTAGGGCGGCGCGAATGCGGGCTTCATAGTCGGCCTGCGCGGCGTTTTTCAGTGGGGAAAAATCATCTTCATGAATCCGTTCCAACAACGTTTCGCTGCATGCCCTGACGCTTTGCCACCATCGGGCATTGTCGTGGTAAATCAGATCAAGATACAGGCCCGAAAAATCATCGGTGTCGTCCATCACAAAATAGGTTCCGAAAAGGCAGACAGCCATTGACAAGACCGGCCCGTCAATCACTGGGTGGTCCTCCCACACCAGCGGCTTGACCTTTGGCCCGGCCTCCAACTCCGCGATACGCTCCCGCAGGCGGGCGTTTTCGGCGGTGAGGGCGTCGAGCGCCAATGATGCTTGACCCATACATCCCGCTTCTCCATCCGACCTGACGCCTGCGAAAGCATCAAGCGCCTCTGCCAGCTTCTTCACATCATCCATATCCACAGTCCTTTCAAAATAGCAGCCCACACGCTCGCGACGGTGAACAGCACAATGGCGTTCAACAGCACATCTAGGGCGGTCAGGGGGCCTAGCACTTGAACCACGTTCTGCGCCCGCACTTTTTGCAACGGACGGATTGAGCATGTCCTCGGCCACCCTCGTCGGACCCCCAAGTGCCTCGCGGCCCAACGTTCTCCCAGACATGAAGGCATCCGTGCCAAATTAATCCTAGAAGTCGCATCATCCTTCATTCCTTTCCGCCACCGGGCCGGGGTGTCCGGTCTCCGGTGGCCTTGCTGTGCGCCGGGGCGCGGGAATCCCCGGTGCCGTCACAGTATTCGCAATGTTTGTATCTGTTGCCATCGACAGCCGACCAGCCATGCCAGCGCGTCCCGTTTCCGTGGCACTGGTGACAAATGCCCGTTTCGCTTGCCCACTGTTCCCTGAACTCTAGGAGTTCTCTCCTTGTCAATGACACTGAAATTTCCGTGCTGGGGTCCATGTCCCGCCAAGTGATCTGGCCCTTGCGTTTTCCAGATTTTAGGGGACGGCCCACGCCACCGGTGAACTCTATGGACGCAAACGGTGTTCCGTGGTTCTTGGCTTCCCAACGATATATGTCCCAGCCATCTGGCAACTCACCTTTCGCCTGAATGGCCATAAGGTCAAAATTGAACTGTTGGCGCTCCATCACGCTCTCCTGTGTGTTTCGTCATTCACCACGCGATGCAGCGCGGCTTGTGTTGCGTCATCCAGTTCGCGGGCGTGGGTCTGATACCAGTCAATGAAGGCTTCAGTCACAACCTGAGGTGGGCGCGGCGGAAGCGGCTTGTTGCTCATCGCGGCTTGTCGAGGATCAAACGGGTCGATTAGGTGCATCCTTCTTCTCCATCATCATAAGGTTGAGTTCTGCCAGCATGGCGGCAATCGCGGGGGTCCAGGGGTTGCGGTGGGTCATGACGTGGGCCTGAAAAAAGAAAGGTTTGTCAGAAAAACCAACGGAATTTGCTGAATTTCATGGCCGGGGTGTATGCTCACAAGGCTTTCAGCGACTCGCCTGTCTGTGTTGCATTGCGGAGAGGCGTCACGCGAAGCCTTGCGCGAGCCACGATCCCAGAAAGCAATGCCTTTCTCAGGGTGGACGCACCAGAAAGCATCGACAATCACCTCACCAGATTTAGGCTCCCGCGCAACTGACAACGGCAAGTGGTAAGTCTTTGAGTGATCCATCACGCTTCCCCCACATACACAGGCAAGCGCGCATCAATCAGCGGAAGGTCAAACCACCCATCCTCAAAGATGGACGGTGGCGGGCAGGGGGAAGGGGTCGATATCGGGTTAAGCATGGGCTTTGGCCTCCAATTCAGCGAGGCGCTTCATGTCGGCGAGCGCCTTTTCGTTGGTGGTGTAAAAGTTGGGCATCCGCTCAAGAGACGGGTCACTTGCAAGGTAGATCACTGCCGCTGCGGCTGGTGTTCCCATCGCAAATTCAAGCGCCTTCCCGCCCTCACCGGCAAGCGTGACCGCCCATCCGGCGCGGCAGTGCGCAGTGCCGCAGTGCCAAGTTTCCATTTTGAGCGCGCCCGGTTGTGACGCTGCCTCATAAATTGCAGTATGTATGTTTTCGATTTTCACCGGACAATCGCGCAGGTCGGCACCGCTCAGGTCGGCACCGCGCAGGACGGCACCGCTCAGGACGGCACCGCGCAGGTCGGCATCGCTCAGGTCGGCACCGCGCAGGTCGGCATCGCGCAGGTCGGCATCGCGCAGGTCGGCATCGCGCAGGTCGGCATCGCGCAGGTCGGCATCGCGCAGGTCGGCATCGCGCAGGTCGGCACCGCTCAGGTCGGCATCGCTCAGGACGGCATCGCGCAGGTCGGCATCGCGCAGGTCGGCACCGCTCAGGTCGGCATCGCTCAGGACGGCATCGTTTTTGATTGCCCATTTGACAGCAAGCCCAACCTTGACGCCAAGCGAGGCGCTTTCATCGGCCTCTATTTCGGCGGTGAATCTTACTGCGCCGGTCCATCGCGATCTAATCTCGAATTTCATGGTTCTCTCCTATTCTCCGGCCAGCAGGGTCAGCCCTGCGGCGGTATTCCAATGAACCCCCGACGCTCGTGGGACGGTTATGCGCCGGGGGCTATCCCGCGAGTGGGATTAGAGTTCCAAAAATTCGCGCGCCCTATCCTTTGGCTCGCCTTCTAGCGAAGCCATTGCGCTTACGATGTTGCGGAAATCCATGAGTGCGTCGAAACACTCCTTGACCTCAGCGGCAAACTCTTGCGGCTCTTGACCGTCAAGCGCCACATCGCCGTAATTGACCCATAGACCCAACTTTGTGCGGGTCATGATGATCTTGTTCAGGGTGCTTTCTTTCTTCGGCATTTCTTTCTCCTTAAACAGGCGGGTAGGGCCAGATCAGATCAGCCCCGATCAAGACGGACACGGCGAATACAGCGAGGTAGAACACGTCACGGATGCGCCACTTGCGGCGGGCCTCTATGCCTTCGCGGACGTTGGCAAAGCGGGGGAGGTCGCGGGGGGTCATGACCAGAAGCCTCCGTCCCATAGGACAGCAACCCAGATGCCGGACCGGATGAGGGACGTCCAAGCACTGTAATTCCGCTCAATCGGTGTTCCATGTAGAGCCAAATGAATGCCGCAATGCAGCGTAAGCATCATCACGACGACAATTTGCGGCCACTCCATCACTTCTTTCCTCTCATCATTTCATTCTGCTCCGCCAGAATCGCGGCGACGTATTCGGTCCAGTTGGCGGGGGTCATGCTGCGTTAAGGGCGTTGAAATACGCGGCTCGCTCAATCGCATCAGGGGTCACATCAATCAGCGCGCCCGCTTCGGTTGCGGTTGGGAAGTCCATGCGAAAAACCCATGCTTCCCGCCCCTCGCTGGTTTGCTCGATGTAGGCATCCACGGCGTCGTCAAAGCTGCCGGGGTCGGACGCATTGCCAAGACCCAGATCGCCAAAGTGCGCCATCGTAACGTAAGTGTGTGCGGGTAGTGCGGTCATTGTGTCTCTCCTAAGCTTCGGAAATGAGTTGCAGCAGCGTGTCCCGCTGACGAATACGGGCGGCACTGGCATCGGCGGCGGCACGGGCGGCATAGGCGGCGGCATAGGCGGCGGCATAGGCGGCGGCATAGGCGGCGGCATCGGCGGCATAGGCGGCGGCATCGGCGGCATAGGCGGCGGCATCGGCGGCATAGGCGGCATAGGCGGCGGCATCGGCGGCATAGGCGGCGGCATAGGCGGCATCGGCGGCATCGGCGGCGGCAGGCCAATCGCGCCCTTCGGCCAGCAAGCCCACGCCTGCAATCACTGGATCAATCACCGCCTGAATCTTGTCAGGCTGGGGCGGCAATGCCCGCAATTCAGCAGCAAGAAATTTCCAGACGACCAGCGACAGGTCTTTCCCGTCATGCCCAACCGCCTGCGGAATGGCCGCGAAAAATGCCTTACCTTCATCATCCGGCAGCGCCTCGAAGATGCCCTCGCATAGCCGCGTCAAGGCAATGGGAAAGCCGAAGCGATCCAGCAGAACCTTCGGGTCGCTTGAATGCGCAAGGCACCCGATAAAGCAGCCTTTGCCAGCACCCTCGTCCCAATACGTCCCCCGCACCAGCGCATCCGCGTCAATGTGCGCTTTGACCTCTTGCGTCAGAATGGCGTGGTTCTTGGTTAGCATCGTGTCTCTCCTTCGGCCCGTGGTGGGCTGTTGGAGATAGATTATATCCGCAATCGCGGACAGTCAACAATATATCCGCGATTGCGGATAAAATAATTTGGACGCGTTAAGACTTTGTTAGGACATTGCCGCACAGCATGGTTACTATTGGGTGATTTTATTAGGGTGGTGTTATGAAGGTGGGCGATTTGCTGGCGCTACTTCGATCTAAGACAAGCGACGAGATTTCACAGATCGCCGCTAAGGTAGAGCGCGCTACTCGCGACCAAGAAGGGCAAGGATTGCAGCCCGGGTCTTCGCGTCAGACTCGAGGCCGCTTACAATAGTTTCGGTTTCTTTTGTGATCTCTGCGCCTAATAGAGCATAGGACAAGCTAACGTCCAACTCTTTGCAAATCCTGATAAATCGGTCGAGCGTTGGCTCTTTGTTGTCGCGCAGAATGCCATGCAGGTAGCCGTGCGACAGACGTGCCGCGAGGGAGATATCCCTCATCGAACGACCATCTCTTTCAACGGCGGCTTCAAGCCGACCTCTCCACAGGTCATCACTCATGCCCCATCTTCTACGCTCATCCGTGGAAAAAGCACGTCCGCAATAAGTGACGCTTGACGTATCCGCGATTGCGGATATAACTACCCCATGCAACATCAAACCACCCTAATAGACGCGGTTGAAACCTTCCTGGCGGAGAGCGGGATGGGCGAGACGTATTTCGGCAAACTAGCCGCGCGCAACAGTGAGTTGGTCAAGCGGCTGCGTTCTGGTGGCCGCGTGTGGCCTGAAACGGAAGCCGAGGTTCGGGACTTCATTGATAAAAATTCTCCTGAGTCTGACGCGCCTTCTTCTGCGGCTGCGCAGCCCGGAGGTTCCTTGCCTTCCCATAAACGTTTGGGCGGCGAACGTGAAATTCAAGGGGAACCCGGAAAGGTCGCGTCATGACCTGCGCTCTCTACCGCCTTTTTGATGCAGAGGGCGCGCTTCTCTATGTTGGGCAAAGCGTTGCCCCTCACTCGCGTTTCATTGAGCATTGTAAGCTGAAGGTTTGGGGCCTGCAAATCCACCAAATGGTCGTGGAGTGGTTGCCTTCGCGCTCATGCGCAAAGAGGGCCGAGCGACGCGCCATTGAGGCAGAAGCCCCTCGCTACAATGTGCATTTTAATATCAAGAACAAGCCGCCCCGGCTTTGGGGGCGCTTCTATCACGGTGTTGATCGAAACGATCCATCTACATGGTTCTGCAATGTCCCTCCGCAACCCCGCCAGATTGGCGGGGGCGAGGCAGGGCGTCAAGGGAGGGTGGGATGACTGACTTTGACCGCATTGCGGCAAGTGCGCCTGTCTCAAAGCAGGCTGCGGTTTCCGCCAAGGGTGGTGGGCAGGGCTATGAGATGCAGACAAAAATGCATCAATGGCCAGAGTGCCCGCCGCTAAAAGACCTGACCGCTGTGCGCAAAACAGATGGCTTCCAAGACATGACTGGTCGCCGTGGCCGCTTCAACGTGCTGGGTATGTTGGCTCACAAAATAGGGCCGAAGGACCAGAAGGGGCACTGGGTTTGTCGCTGCGATTGTGGGGTTTTTGTCGGCGTTAAGTCAAAGACCCTTAAGAACGGCATGGATCGCTGCCCGTCTTGTGCGCAAGCCGCCCTCATGCGCGGCGAAAAGCTGCCGTGGGGGATGCAAATACAGTTCACCGGCAACCTTGAATGGACCCGGACATGACCACCACTCACGACCTCCTCCCACCGCGCAAGGACGCATCGTCCGCCCATTTAGTGCCGGGTAGCGCGGCAACTCCGGCGGGCTTCGGCTCGTCGGCTTTTTATTCCCTGCCAGATGGCAACGTGCAAATCGCGTTCAGCGGCGGGCGGTCCAGCGCCTACATGCTGCATCAAATCCTTGAAGCCAACGGCGGCCTGCCGGATCGCGTCGAGGTCACGTTCCAAAACACGGGCCGCGAGAGCAACGCCTCACTCGACTTCGTGCAGGAGGTCAGCCACCGTTGGGGTGTCATGGTGACATGGCTGGAGTACCGGCCAAATGCGCCGCTGTTCGAGGTGGTGGGCTATCAAGGTGCCAGCCGTGACAGTGAACCCTTTGAGGCGCTGATCAAGCGCAAGAAGTATCTTCCAAATCAGCAATCGCGGTTCTGCACGATTGAACTCAAGGTCAGGACTGCAAAGCGGTATCTCCGCTCTATCGGGTGGGACCATTGGACCAATGCGGTGGGTTTCCGAGCCGACGAGCCGCACAGGCTCAACAAGCCCGCGCCCAAGGACAGGTGGACCGTTTGGCACCCTATGGCCGCAGCCGGAGTGTCAAGGCACGATGTGGCACTGTTTTGGCGAAAGCAGCCGTTTGACCTGCAGCTCGCAAACATTAACGGCAAGACGCCCGGCGGCAACTGTCGCGACTGCATGTTGAAATCCGAAAGCATCATTGCCGGTTACATGCGCGACAACCCCGAAGATGATTGGTCCGAGCGCATGGAGGCTTGGGTTTCGGCTCACTGGTATACGCTGGGCAGATGGCCGCGCCTTCGGCGTATTATTCAATCAGACCCGGAATTGGCAACCAAACTGCGGGAAGCATACGGGCGACCGATCTCTGCCAGCGTGATTGAAAGCATGACGGCCAAGCCACGGTCCGCTGCGCAGTTTTCCAAGCGATATAGCCGCAAGGAGGTCCGCCAGATGCTTGATCGACAGGGTGACTGGATTTTCAACGACGAGGCGTTCCTTTGTCAGTCTGATGATGGGGAGTGCGTAGCATGACCCTCCACACACCCCATTCCCCGCAAGTCCCACAACTGCCTGCCGGGGAAGCCGCCGCACCATGTCCCCAATGCCTGGGCGGCGGCACAAATCCATACGCCACACGCGCTGACAGCCTCGCACAGAGCGTCCAGCGCATGAAGGGGAGAACCGATGGCCTTTAAACACGGATACGTCCCCCCGAGCAAAACCAAGCGATTGCAGGTTGGTCATTTCACAATCGAATTGCGCGACGCAGGTGCAGACGGGCAGACCTTTGCGCTGATTCCCGGTGAGGCTGACGAGCACAACAAGTTCAAGCCTCTATTCACCGGTCACCTAAGTCGGGAAATGGCTGGCGACCTGCGCAAGGCGTCATTGGCGATAGGCGAAATGCTGGACGCCGCTGAATTGCAGGGGAGGGTGTGATGACTGACCCAGTAAACCACCCGAAACACTACACTGACCACCCGTCTGGCGTCGAGTGCATCGAGATCACCGAACACATGAGCTTCTGCCTTGGCAACGCCATCAAATATATCTGGCGCGCCGACCTGAAAGACAATGCAGTCGAGGACTTGCAGAAGGCTGCGTTTTACATCGGCCGCGAGATCGAAAGGCGCACAAATGGCTAACCAGCCTGAATTGAAGGTCCAGATCGCGATCATCAAGTGGCTACGGGCTGTTATGCCTAAGGCGCTGATCCAGCACAGTCGGAATGAGGTGCAGAAGCGCGGCCCAAGCGGGATGCGCGAAGTCGTGCGCGCGAAAAGTGCCGGAATGCTGCCGGGTTTCCCCGATCTGATTGTCCTGCCTGACGCAAAGACAGGTCCGTTTTTTCTCGAAGTGAAAGCGCCAAAAGGGCGTGTCAGCCCGACACAGGAGCAAGTGCACGGGATGCTGTCTGAGCGGGGCTACCCAATCGCGGTTGTCAAGTCGGTTGAGGACACGCGCGAATTTCTTATCGGAGCGGGCATCCCGTTCAATGAGGTGGCGCTATGACCTTTGCAATCGACACCGGCGCTTCGGCAGCCCCCGCACCCAAGTCTGCAATGATTGACGAAAGTCAGCAGATCGACCCCACAAACGGGCTGTGGATGGAGCGTGCGCACCGCCAAATCATTGAAGCGATTGAAGCCTGCGAAACGCAAGCCGACTTGGCCGAATACATGGAAGGCGAGACGCTATTGCTCGACAGCCTTTACATGCATTGGCCGGAATTTTGGGCGCGCATTGATGACGCCCACGATACGCAGCGGGCGCTATTACAGCCCCGCGCAACCCCATCGGCGCAAGCTGATCCGAACCCGGCGGAACCGGGGAATCAACCCAAACCAACAAACAAGGAAACCAACATGTTTGACATTGACACAGCAGCCAGCACGTCCGGCCCGTTCTTGAACTGGAAGGCACAACGCAAGGTCTTTGACCTGCGCAGGTCAGCCGACGACATCACAGAGTTTGACGGGTTCGCCAACGGCGGCGTCATTCTTGATATCGAGAATATCAAGGTCGGCTGGCAGTACACCTCAGGCGTCAAGGGCCAAGCCCCTGACTGGAAATGGTGGCCTGCCCCAAACCAGCGGATCGAAAAACCGAATGACGAATACAAGTGGGGCATCTCCATCCCATGCGCAATCGGCAACGGCGAAACCGCTTATTGGGAACAAGCCGGCGCTGCGGTGCAGAACGCAATCCAGAAGCTGACGCCTTCCTTGCAGTCCGGCGAACCCGGCAAGTTGCCTTTGGTGCGCCTGACAGGGACTGAGGATTTGTCGTTCACGGTCGGCAAGACCGTCATTCCAATTCTGGAAGTTGCTGGCTGGCGTGACCGCCCCGATTCTTTGAAATCAGGCATTCAGGCCGGGATCGACACTGGGGCAGCTCAAGTTGCGGCAAGCGCTCAAGCGGCGAGCGCAGCGGCTGCAACCGCTACACCCGCACCGGACGGCGGTCACTTCTAAGACGAACGCGAAAACACCCGGTCCCCCATGCGGGGGCCGGGACACCTAAACACACATTCGCAGGGAGCGAAACGTGGTGCCTCAATCCGACATCAAGGCCGAAATCAGCACCGTAGAAGCGCACCTGACGCACATAACGCGGCGCTGGCATGAACTCGATGAGCCGTGCCTGTTGGAACTTGTCTTCCTGACAGCAGAGGACAAAGCGCAGGTTCGGCAGGTCAACCACTACACACCCGACGCAAACGGCATTGCCATGGCGGTCGATGATGTGCGCACTTGGAACAAGATGGGGATTAACGCCTACGCCACCGTCAACCCCGTGTCCGCAACCAACCGGCCCGCGCCAAGCAAGCGCGCAAACGCCAGTCAGATCGTCGCCAGCTTCTTTCATTGGGCTGACGCAGACGACGCGCAGGCAGCAGAGAATATCCGCAATTTCGCAGGCCCCAAGTGTACCTTCCACGTCCTGACCGGCACAACGCCATCACTGCGACCGCACGTATACTGGGAACTCGAAGACCCAACTTTCAATCTCAACGCATGGTCACAGACCCAGAAGAACATCGCCGCAACCCTCAAGACAGATAGCAGCGTCACAGACCCGCCGCGCATCATGCGCGTTGCAGGGTCGGTCAACTGGCCAAAGCCCCAAAAAGAGGCCAAAGGCTACAAGCCCGAAGTCGTCGGGCTGCACTTCTACGAAGACCGTGAACCCATCCCATCTGAGCGCATGGCGCGCATGTTTCCGGCCATACGGGGTAATTCTGAAAACACCCCGCATGAGGGTGGTTTCCAGATCGACACGGGGGAATTGCCCAAACTGGACCGCGAGCGGGCGGCAATCAAAGCCCTGTCTGGGGAAAACTGGAATATCGAGGTTTTCAAGCTGGTCGGCTCCTACGTCCGCAAGGGCATGTCGGATGGCGAAATCCTTGCGCTGATCGAACCCCTCACAATCGCGGGCTACACCGTCGCAGACACCCGCGACGAAGTGCAGGCCATGATTGACCGCACACGGGCCAACCCGGCGTTTGAGCCTACACTTTCCGAAGAGACGAAAAGTGTATCCTTCGACCATCCGCCCGCAGATGCCGCAGCAGCGGCTTGGCGCGTCCAAACCGCGGCTGAGTTTACCGCGGACTTTGTGGCCCCCGAATACCTCATTGACGGGGTTATCCAGCGCGGACGCCTATACACCCTCACAGCGCCCACGGGCAGCGGGAAAACCGCGGTAATGCTCTATATCGCAGAGGCGATGGCATCCGGGTCCGCGGTATGTGGGCGCGACACCGAAGCGGGCGACGTGCTCTATCTGGCAGGCGAAAATCCCGATGACGTAAGAGCCAGGATCATCGCAACACTTGCCCAAGCAGAAACGCCAGCCGCGGCAAGCCGCATGCACTTCATCCCCGGCACGTTCAGCATTCGCCAAGACATGAAGCTTATTCAAGAGGCCCTTGAGGCGCTGCCAAACTGCAATCTCGTCGTGATAGACACATTAGCAGCATACTTTGACGGCGATGACAGCAACAGCAATGCGCAAATGCTCGACTTCGCGCGTGTCGTTCGCAAGATCACCGAAGGCACAGGAAAGCCCGCGGTTGTCATGCCAGCGCACCCCGTCAAGAACGCCGCAAAGACAAACCTGACGCCCATGGGCGGGTCTGCTCTGCTGAATGAAGTTGACGGCAATCTATGCCTATGGAAGCGCGAAACCGCGGTTGAGCTTCATTGGCAGGGAAAACACCGCGGCGCGGACTTCGAGCCGCTAAACTTTGAGCTGGTCGGCATCACATCCGAAAAGGTCAAGGACGCCAAGGGGCGGCTCATGCCAACCGTGATGGCGCGGCCACTGCTCGAAACGCGGGCGCTCGAAATCGCCGTAGACGCTCTGTCAGCAGAGGATCGGCTAATCCTCAACATCGAGAAGTACGAAGCCCAATCTATCGCACAGCGCTGCGTCGAGATCGGCATGGTCAACAAAGACGGAAAGGCCAAGAAAACGAACCTGATGCGCATCCTCGAAAAGCTGGAAAAGGAAAAGCTGATCCAGCGCTTTCGGACCAACTGGGAGCTTACCGCCCGCGGTCAACGCGCCGCGGATATCATCAAGAGCGGCGGCGAATTTGCGGAGGAATTGGCGTGAGTTTGCACCCCCTGAAAATCGTTCCAAAAATCGTTCCAAACGCGCCCCGGTGGTACGGCACTGGAACGGCATTTGGAACGTTCCAAAAGTCGTTCCAAAATCGTTCCGGTGCGGAACGATTGCACGGTAAGTCACTGAAAAAAAACAATTCATACCGGAACGGTTTTCGTTCCGCCTCAAAAATCGTCCACCCCCGTTCCACACCCCCCGTTTCTTTAGGAACGGGGGTGGAGGTGGAATACCGGAACGAAAGGAATAGCGATGCATCCTAATCGCCGCGCAAAGCGCCCCCCAAAGTTTGACACAATCACGCACCCCGACGCGTCGGCTGACGAAACCCGGAAGCACTACACGCTGGCACCCTTCAACCGCATCGCCGACGAGATGGACCGGAAGTGGGGGATCGACAGATTGCCCGAACTGGTCAGCGTTGATCTGGCCCGCAAGTTTGGCGACACGATGGCCGACCTCAACAAAGCCATCACCACCGGAACGCCCGACGAGGTGGTGGCGTGGGCCGGTGTTGGCGTCAGGGCCTACGTGGCGCTCGACAAGGCGGCAGAGGAGGCTGGGCAGCCCAAGGCCGATCAGGAGGTCTGGGAGATCGAGGTGGACGGAGAGCGGATTGGCGTCATGCGCGATGACAAAGCGTGGCAGTCCATCAAGGCAGCGCGACCCGACCTCAAGCTTATCACGCTCAGAGAGAGCGTCTTGGCCGCCGTGGCCTACGACATGACGAGCGGTGTGTTGGATGAGATTAAATCTCACTTCCCCGACGCCAGCGTGTCCAGCGTCAAGCCGACAGACCCGGTGAACTACGCAGCCGGTGGCGACGAAATCAGATTTTGAGGAGCGGAAGATGACCAATTTGGAACGGATGAAAGAAATGGCCCGCGCCGAGTGCAAGCGAATGGGTGGTGTTCCCGGCGGAAAGCCCAGGTCCGAAAGCGATTACCAGCGCAAGCGCGCCGCAATGGACCGATGCGCCAAGGTGCAGGCCTATCTGATGTTTGGCGGCAAGAAAGCACCGCGCGACATCGCAGACGCTACCGGCATCCCGACCTCAAGCATCAACGCCGTCATCACGGCAATGGAGCATCGCGGTCAGGTCATTGTGGAGCGCAACCACAAGGGGCGCATGAAGTGCAGCCTGCCGACTTCCTGCACATCCCACCAACCCGCGCCGCAGTCGCAGCCATTCTAGGGGAGATAGACTTTTGACCTTCTTCACGCCCTTACCCCCGCTCATAAACCGCGCACTCACGCCAGAGGGCCTAACCATCCTCAAGGCAATGCGCAGCGCCGCAATCACATTCTCAGCAACAAACCTACAGGCCATAGAGCGCCGCACCGGCCTGACGAAAAACGAGGTCTGGCGATCTGTTCAAACGATGGAGAACGCTGGACTGGTGGAAACCCCAGACATCGTGCGCAAGGTCTTTTCGCTGACCGACACCGGGTGGGCCGCAGCGGGCGGCAAGCCTTACTGGATGGAGGAGGGGTGATGGATGACGCTTACGACGAACCAAAGTATCGGCCAAAAGAGCGGAAGCGCCTTGATGAGGAAGCGGCGTTGCGCAACTCGCTGGCACAGGCAATGCGGGATGAAATGTCAGCTTTAGCGGCGGCGGCAGAAGAAGAAAACATAGGTCTGGATGCGAGGATTTGCAAGTTAATGGCGTGGTCACTGGACCGCATTCTGAGACAGTGGCAGACCGGGCAGCAATTTGAGTTTTCCGACAAGTCTTTCCGCAAGAAGCGCACCCCCGACGAATAACCACCCACCAACAGGGACACAGGCAACATGGAAGACCTAACGCAAACATGGTTCCCCGACGACATGGACCAAAACGGATATTGCGCTGACGTGGAGTGCTACGAAACTCACCGCCCAAGCCATTCGGAAATTCTGGGGCCGGACGGGCAACCATTGGAATACGAGCCGTTTGTCGTGGGTTTTGACCTGCGGCGCAAATAAAAACAGGGACAGAGAGCATGAGCCGATATCACATCATCCCCCACGCAAAAGGATGGGCCGTGCGGCGGTCCGGCTCGCAGCGAGCGTCAAGGGTTTTCGCGTCAAAAGCCCACGCGTCTGACTGGGTTGAGGCGCGCGGCGGCAAGTCGATAACGTTTGGGACGGATGGCAGGGCCAAATCTTTGAGCCGTGAACTGGTAATGGAAATATCAGAGAAAAACAAATCGGCATTGGCGCGGCTGGCAAAGCGATAACAACAAAACGAGGCAACAGGGCATGACCACCAAAGCAGCAAGACGCCGCAATCGCCGCAATCGGCGCAAATGGCGACAGGCCACAAAAGAGGCCGATACAGCCCAAGAAGTCCCTAAGGTAGAATTACCTCCCAAAGAAACCGCTAGGCCCACGCCAGAACGCCACGCACGCGGCGTCTGGGCCAAACCAAAGGGAGGCGGCAGGGGTATGATTGATCTGGCCTATGACATGATCGGCAGGCTTGGGGCGGAGGGCAAGCTGACCGCACAGCAGGTGGAAAGCGCCCGCGTGTTTCAAGAACGCCGCGCTCTCTACGTCGCTGAACTGGAGGTGCCAGGGTTCAAGTCCTGCCTTGCCGGTGGATCGGGGGGCTATGACGGGTCAGACGGAAACCCCGAAGCGGTGCAGGCGTACAACGTCATGGTTGAACGGATCGGGCGCATTTCTACCGCGTGCCTTGTGATTGAGTGCGGAAAGCTGACAGAGCAAAGACCCGCGAGCCTAGATGCGCTGCGAAACGCGCTGAATGTGTTGGGGGAGGGGTGATGCAAATCAACATAGCGGGCCATTGTTTGAGCTTATCCCGGAGCACTTTTTGGATCAGGCCGAATGGTGCGCGCTGTTACATGGTAAAGGCTCCGTGGGCCCCCGAAGTGTTTTCAGAGCGCCATGGGTTCACCAAGACAACCCGCGTGATGGGGTTTCGGTTTCAGATGCGTGACTAGGATGCTTGACCCGCCCCTAAAAACGTGCAATTCTACCGCCGAATTAATCCGTCCAGTGGAAACACCGGGCGGATTTTGCATTTCCAGACATAGGAGCGGAGCCATGAGCACATTAAGTGATCCGGCAAAGTCCGTGGCGGTGGTTACCCCTAACGACACAGCAAGCCTTGGCCCCGTGCGCGGAATTATTGTCGCCACGGCTGGCGATTTGTCTGTGGTCATGCAGGGCGGCACGGATGCGCAAACTTTCCCGGTGCCAGCAGGCGTTTTGCCGCTGCGAGTGAAGATCGTCAGATCAACGGGAACAACAGCAGCCGGAATCACAGTGCTTTACTAAACACCCCAAGCCAAGAGAGATGACAAATGGCTTCTGATGAAAAGCAAACGGGGCGGCCTTCTTCGTATACCGAAGAAACGGCTGACAAAATATGTGAGCGCATTGCAGACGGCGAGAGCCTGCGAACGATCTGCCTTGATGATGATATGCCCAACAAATCAACCGTGTTTCGGTGGTTGGCGAATATCGAAACATTTAAGGACCAGTACGCGCACGCGCGAGAGGCACAAGCCGACACTTACGTTGACGAAATTGCCGACATCGCCGATGACGCATCTAACGACTGGATGGCGAAGAATGACCCCGCGAACGAAGGGCTTGCCCTGAACGGTGAGCACATCCAGCGTTCTAGGCTTCGCATTGACGCAAGAAAGTGGATGGCGGGAAAGCTTCGGCCTAAGAAGTACGGCGAGAAGCTGGACCTGAACCACGGCGGCACGGTCAACGTCACCCTTGAAAGCGATGCCGACCGCCTGTGACCTACCGCAGGAATCCCGGCCAAGAGCGGATCAGGGAGTTATTCACATCGGGCAAGCGATTTCCGCTTGTCTACGGCGGTTCGCGTTCGGGGAAAACGTTTGAGATTGTTGGAACAATTGCAGAGCGCACCCTTTTGGCTCCCGGCTCACGGCACCTGATTGTCAGGCAGGAGGGCACTTCGGCAAAGCGGGCAATTGTCAAAGGCACATGGCCTGAGGTGATGGCCTTGCGCTTTCCCGGCGTCAAATACGAATGGAAAGAGCAATATGGCTATTTTCTGATGGAAAACGGGTCGGAGGTTTGGGTTGGCGGGCTTAATGACGAGAAGGCCCTGGAGAAAATACTCGGCAACGAATACGCGACAATCTATCCCAACGAAGCATCGGAAATTAAATATAGCGCTTTCACGCTTCTTAGGTCGCGTCTGGCGCAAACGGTCAAGACGGTAACCGGCAAGGAACTATCGCAACGGTTCTATGTGGACCTGAATCCCACAACGCGCCAGCACTGGACTTACCGTCTGTGGATTGACGGGATCGACCCCGAGACGCAGGAAATGGTTGATACCAGCAAGTACGGACACGTGGTCGTCAATCCGATGGACAACGTGGAGAACCTTTCTCAGGAGTACCTGAACGACCTGCGCTCACTGCCAGCCCGCGCCAAGAAGCGTTTCTATGATGGGCAGTACGTCGAGGACGCCGAAGATGCCCTGTGGCGGCGCGACATGATCCAGCGGACGCAGAACCCGCCGACCATGAAGCGGATCGTTGTTGCGCTTGACCCGGCGGTCACGACTGAGGCGGGATCAGATGAAACCGGCATTATCTGCGCTGGCGTGGATTTTTCGGGCAATGGGTATGTGATCGAGGACGGGTCGGGCAGGCATCGCCCGGAAGAATGGGCGCGTCAGGCGATTGCGATTATGCGTCTTCGTGGCGCTGACCGGATCGTGGCAGAGGTCAACCAAGGCGGGGACATGGTGGAAAACACCATACGCGCCCACAGTACGACAGTGCCCTACAGGGGTGTCAGGGCAACGCGCGGCAAGGTTCTACGGGCGGAGCCAATTGCAGCCCTCTACGAGCGTAAGAAGATCTACCACGTTGGCGAGTTTCCCGAACTTGAAGACCAGATGTGTACGTTCACGACCGGCTTTGACCGCAAGGCGGCGGGCTATTCGCCCGACCGCGTTGATGCGCTGGTCTGGGCCTTCACAGATTTGTTCCCTGAGTTGTCAGCGCCGCCTAACGATGAGCCGGACTACGAAGAACCCGCCTACGGGCAAAACGAAGCGACGGGGTATTAGATGCAGCCTGATCTGATCGAACAAGACCCTGTTGAGCAGGCCGTTCCGCCGCAGGAATTTATCGCGTTTGTCACGCAGTCCGACAATCTGGCGGGGGAGTTGTCAGAGGGCGAACTGAGCGAGATTGCCCGGCAGGTTATTGAAGACCACAAGCTGGACAAGGACAGCATGTCGGACTGGTCCGAAAAGATGCAGAAAGGCATCGACCTCGCCAAGCTGACCAAGAGCGATAAGTCTTACCCGTTCCCCAATTCGGCCAACGTCAAATATCCGTTGATTACATCGGCGGCGCTGCAATTCAACGCCCGTGCCTACCCGGCGATTGTGCCGTCCGAAAGCCTTGTGAAGGTCAAGACGTTCGGCGCTGACCCCTTGGGCGAAAAGGCTGCGCGGGCTGAGCGTGTTTCCGCTCACATGTCCTGGCAGCTTTCTGAGCAGATCGAGGAGTGGGAGGAAGAAACCGACAAGCTGTTGGTTCAGCTTCCCATCGTCGGCACGATGGTGCGCAAGGTGTGGTATGATCCGGCCAAGGGGCGCGCGCGATGCCGTGTGATTGATCCGGGCAACTTCATTGTCAATGACAAGGTGAGGAACTTGTCCGAAGCCCCGCGTTGCGGCGAGGAAATGCCGCTGTATCCAAGCGAAATCAAAGAGCGGATCAACAGCGGGCAGTTTGTTGACTTCGACTACGAATTAGGGGTCAGCGACAAAGAAGCTTCGCACATGTTTGTGGAACAGCATTGCCGTCTTGATCTGGACCGTGACGACTATCCAGAGCCGTACATCGTTACGGTGCATCATGAGACGCAAACCGTTGTGCGGATTGTCGCAGACTTCACCGAGGCGCAGGTGCGCTATCAGGAAGAGGCGCGCATTGTGCCGATGGAGATGCTGGCGCAGGACGAGTTTGGAAATGTTGCGCCAGTTACGCAAATGCAGCAACAAACAGTCGCAACCGGCATCATGTCGATTGAGCGCGGCAGCTATTTCGTTCCCTACACCTTCATGCCGTCAATGGACGGGGGCTTCTTCGGCACTGGCCTTGGCCTGATCCTTGGCGACATCAGCGATACGATCAACAGCATTATCAACATGCTCTTGGACGCCGGGCATATGGCAGCACTGGGCGGCGGTTTTATTGGCAGCGAGTTTCGGATCAAGGGTCAGTCAATGCGGTTCCGGCCCGGTGAATGGAAGCCGGTCGCGGCATCGGGCGGTGATGTGCGGCAATCAATGGTTCCGCTGACGTATCCGGGGCCTGACGCAACGTTGTTTTCAATGCTGGGGATGATGATCGAGGCTGGCAAGGAGATATCCAGCACCAAGGATATCATGACCGGCGACACCGGCGGCAAGACGCAGACCGCAACCACAACGCTTGCCCTGATCGAACAAGGCATGATGGTGTTCACAGCCGCATACAAACGCATTTTCCGCAGCCTCAAGCGGGAATACGGGCTTATTGCTAAAATCAACGCGGGTACGGTTTCGCCAGAGGAATACAACGCCTTTCATGATGGCGTTGACCCGAACGGTCAGCCTATTCAGTTTGACCCCGCCGCAGACTACAGCGCGGCGGATATGGGTATTCAGCCCGTTGCTGACCCCAAAAGCGTCACGGACATGCAAACAGCGGCCAAGGCGCAGCTTCTTATGGGCATGGCCGAAACTGGCCTTGTGGATCAGGCGGAAGCCGCAAACCGTGTTCTGGAAAGCGCCAACATTGCCGACCGCGAGGCCCTGATGCCTCAGCAAGACCCAATGGCCGCGCAGATGGCGCAATTCCAAGCCGAAATGATGATGCGGACAGCGCAGGCCGACCTGTCCCAAAAGATGGTCGATATCGACCTGACGATTGAGAAGATCAAGCGCGAAGGCGCGGAGACCATGAAGACGATGGCCGAGGCCGATGCAGCCTTAGAGGGCAAGCGGTTGGAGGCCATGGAACTGATGATGAAAGAGCGGAAAGATGACCTTGAAAGAACTCTCAAGCTTGGACTGGGAATCATGGCTAGCCAATCCCGTAACGGAGGCGGTGGGCAGGGCGCTCAAGGACAAGCTGGACCAGCAGGAATTGGCGGCAACGCGGGCCTATTGGTCGGGCAAACCATGGCCTGAGGATGACCGGAAGTCACTGGTTCGTCTGGCGGCATGGCACGAGGACTTCTTCACGGCCAGCTACGAAGACATGAAAGCAGCGATAGAGGCGACAGATGAATAGCAGCGGCATTAAGCCCATGGAATACAACGTTTTGGTTTTGCCCAAAGAGGTTGAGACGAAGACAGCGGGGGGCATCATCCTTCCCGACGACAAGCTGGAAAAGGACGAATTTGCCCGCATGGAGGGTGTTCTGGTTGCAGTCAGCCCGCTGGCGTTCACTTACGCTGATTGGCCCGATGCAAGCGACATCCCAAAGGTCGGACAGCGCGTTTTGTTTTCCCGGTATCAGGCAACGGAAATCCGGGGCGCTGACGGTGGGAAATACTGGCTGATGAAAGACAAGAGCATTGCAGGAGTTTTTGAGGCATGACCGAGGAAGACACGGGCGGCGAAATCGTCGCAGAAGAAGCTACGACCGGCGAAGAAGTCACAACTGAGGTTGTTGAACAACCAACATGGACTGACGAGGACGCCCTGGAGGCCCGCGCCTTTGGCTGGAAAGCCCCCGACGAATGGGCGGGCGAGAAACCGCCGGGATATATTGACGATCCGTCGCGATACTTGGAGCGCATCCAGAACTCGCGCCCGTTCAAGGTTATGAGTGACCGCCTTTCGCAGGAAAAAGCGGAAGCCGCAGATAGGATTCGCAGACTTGAGGCCGTAACGAGTAGCGCCATTGAGCGCCAGCGCGCGCAGCACAAGCAGGAACTTGAGGCCGTCCGCGCAAACAAGCGTAAGGCCGTGGAACTGTCTGACACCGAGGAATATGACCGCCTTGAGGCGCAGGAATCGGCATTGATGAATGCTGCACCCCCTCAGGACGACCAAAACCCGACCCCCCAGCTTCCGCCTGAGGTTGAAAGTTATCGAAACACAGAGCGCGGCGCGTGGATCAACGATCCCGAAAAATCTGCGATAGCGAGGGGGATTATTGATGCTGGCCTACAATCATCGCCCCACATGACGCCGACACAGCAGATGCACTATGCCGAGGAACGCCTTGCCAAGATGTATCCTGATGATTTTCCGCACTTGAAGCCTGCGCAACCCGCCCGTCCGGCGCGTGTTGATGGTGGCGGGCTTGGGGGCGCACGCAGCGCCGACCCATTCACAAAGTTGCCCCCTGAGGCGAAGCAGGCGTTTGCGCGCTTCGCTGAGCAGGGGATTTTCACTGATGATGCAGCAGGACGAAAGGCTTACACCGATGAATACAACGCGTAGGGCAGACGAAGAAACCCCGAAACGCAAAGACCGCACCGAGAATGAGGTTGTGCGGCGGCGTAAGCGCGGAGGCGGCGAAGTGCATGGCCGTCGATTGGGCGTGAACTCAAATCTGCTGGATTTTAACCAATTCAAATATCGCTGGATCAACGATGTTCCGGCGCGGATGCACAGCAAAACACAAGATGACGACTGGGATGTGGTCACCAATGACGGCGTGAAAGATGACAGCGCGGACCTTGGCAACGCAGTGACCCAGATCGTTGGCACAAAGGCAGATGGCAGCCCATTGGTGGCTTACCTTTGCCGCAAGCCAAAAACCTTTTGGGAAGAAGATCAGGCCGAGAAATCAGCCGAACTTGATAGGCAACTGGCCCAAATGCGGAGCGGCAATGACCGCGACGGCGGGCCTCAATCAGATTACACCCCAAATACAGGCATTTCTATCGCCTGACGGGTGTTGAACCCAAGGAGCCAATACCATGGCAAACTCTGACACACCGTTTGGGCTTAAACCCATTCGGCATCGCAACGGTGCGGCCTACAACGGCGCGGTAAACCCATACTACGTTCCAGCCGGTTACGGCACGGCGTTGTTTGTGGGTGATCCAGTCGTGAAGACCGGCACTTCTAACTCAACCATTGTGACCGCACCCGGTGCGGGCGAGTTCAACGTGGGCGCACTGCCCGCCGTGAACAAAGCCGCAGCGGGCGACACGAACGCCATTACCGGCGTGATTGTCGGCTTTGCGCCTGATCCCAACGGGCTTGAGCGCACGTACAACCCGGCCAGCACGGAGCGCGTGGCGCTTGTCTGTGATGACCCGGACGTTGTGTTTGAAATCCAGGCGGATGGTGCAATCGCCGCAACGCAGGTCGGCCTGAACGCCGTTCTGATCTACACGAACTCGGGTGACACCGGGACCGGCCTTTCGGGCGCAGAACTTGACACCACGTCAGACGTCCCCGCTGCGACGGCCACCAACCAGTTGACCATTCAGCGGGTTGTCAATCGTGAAGACAACGAAGCTGGAAGCGCCTTCACAAAGGTCGAAGTCAAAATCAACAACCACACCGAAGCGCATGGCGCTGTGGGCATTTAAGGAAGGATTGCGACCATGACCACGACATCTGGCGCACACCCGAAGGCCCTTTGGCCCGGCGTAAAGGCTTTTTTCGGGAAAACCTATGACGAGAAGCCACTCGTCTGCACGATGGTGTTTGACGAGCAATCGTCTGACAAGTCTTACGAAGAACGTGTTGAGGAAACCGGCTTCGGCCTTGCCCCCAAGAAGGCAGAGGGCGCGGCAATTTCCTACGACACCGATGCGCAGGGCTACACCAGCCGACTGACCAACGTTGTCTATGCGCTTGGCGCAAAGATCACGAAGGAGGCTATTTCTGACAACCAATATGAAGCGGTTGCCAAGAAAAAGAGCGCAAAGCTGGCCCGTTCGATGCGGCACACGAAAGAGAATGTTCACGCGAACGTCCTCAATCGTGGCTTTGACAGTGCCTTTGTTGGCGGCGATGGCAAGGAACTCTTTGCTACCGACCACCCAACGATGAGCGGCACACAGTCCAACGAACTGGCCGTTGCTGCGGATATGTCGGAGGCCTCAATCGAGGACATGCTGACACTCATCCGTGGCGCAAAGGACAGTCGCGGGCTGCGCATCCAACTCAAGGGCATGAAGTTGATTGTCCCAGCGGCCTTGGAGTTTGACGCAACGCGCATCCTGTCCAGCGTCAATCAGTCCGGCACTGACCTGAACGATATCAACGCAATGCGCCATATGGGCATGCTGCCTGGCGGCGTTGTGGTTTGGGACTACCTGACCGACGACGATGCGTTCTTTATCAAGACGGACGCCGACGAGGGCCTGATCCACCAGAAACGGTGGGCGCTGGCGCTTGAGCAGGATAACGACTTCGACACGAAGAACGCCTGCATGTCTGCGGAAGAACGCTATGCCGCTGGCTGGGCTGACTGGCGCGGTGTTTACGCATCGCCCGGTGCATAAGCAGGGATTGGGGCGGCTTCGGTCGCCCCTTCCACCATGACCGATTTTGAACCCGGCACATGGAACGCAATCTGCGATAGGTGCGGGTTTCGTTACAAGGCGCACAAGCTGCGCAAAGAGTGGACCGGCCTGCGCGTTTGCGATGGGGCCGGCACAAATCATTGCTTTGATGACCGCCACCCACAAGAGCGGGTACGCGGCAAGATTGACGATCAGGCCCCCGAATGGGTGCGGCCACGTCAAGATGGTGCCGTTCTCGGCGCTAATGAAGTCACGCCCGACGATCTTTAGGGGGTAGCCCATGGCAACCACTGCGACACTTACAAATCGTGAGGTGTGTAAAGCCGCATTGCGCAAGATCAATGTGGCCCCGCAAGGCGCAACCCCACCCGCTGAACAGTCGGCAGAGGCGGTTGCGGCGCTAAACCGGATGCTCAAATCTTGGCAGAACCAAGGGATAAACCTTTGGACGGAGGCAGAGGTCAGCGTAACAGCGACAACGGGCAGCAGTCACAGCGTTTCGCCACGTCCGTTCGAAGTCCTAGATGTCCGGTTTCGGCGCGATGGGGTCGATATCCCCATGCAGCGGATGACCCGGTTAGAATACTTCAACCTCCCCAACAAGACGACCACCGGCACGCCAACGACCTACTTTGTGGACATGCAGAGGGAGGCTTGCACAATGTACGTGTGGCCTATCCTTGGCTCTGTCACCTCCGAGACATTTGAATTGACCGTCAGCCGCGAGGTCGAGGACGTGGCGCTTGATGATCCGGTCGATTGTCCTGCGGAGTTTTATGACGCCGTGGTTTATGGCTTGGCGGCGCGGCTGATTGATGACTACGAGGTCGAAAGCCAGACCGCAATTCGCATCGTGGCCCGTGCGGAAGCTGAATACCAAATGGCGCTTGCCCATGACCGGCAAGACTCGGTGTTCTTCATGGAGCCGGGATATTGAATTTCCCCTTTGCCGTTCAATCGGGCAGCGACCCAGACAACCGGGCGGCTAACTCTGGCCGCTTGCTGAATTGCTACATGGAGCCGGTCAGCGCCGACCGCATGGACGTAAAGTCGCACCTTGGCACTGAGGACTTCGCAACAATCCCCCGGTCGTTCTGCCGCGCAATGGCGACGGTTGAGGGCAAATTGTACGCGGCCCAAGGCGGCGGGCTTTACTGTGTCGAGAGCGATGGTTCTGTCATGCTCTTGGGTGACATTCAGGACAGCGCAGAAACAACGATTGCAGGCAATAACGGGCAGGTCACAGTCGCCGCTGGCGGCAAATATTACGTTTGGAACGGGTCAACCCTGTCTCAGCCATCTGCGGGAGCCTTTAACGGCTTCGGCAGCGTGTCGTTCTTCAAGCAGCGCACCTTTCTGACAGAGAAAAACGGGCGGTGGGTTCAATGGTCGGACTCTGCCGCGCCTTCCGTCTTGAATGGGCTGAGTTTTGCAACGGCAGAGGATGGTGACGACGACACCCTGCGCGGTGTGGCGTTTTCGGGTTCCTATTTCGTATTCAAGCAGAACAGTATCGAGGCATGGGGCGCGCGCGGGGCAGACTTTCAGGGATTACCGGGGGCAACCGTTGACAAGGGCCTCAAGGCGTTCAACCTGATTACGCGCGTTCCAAATGGCGTGTTTTTTGTCAGCAGTGACAACATGGCGATGACCTTTGGCGGTGGGACACCTGATCGCGTTTCGAATGTTGCGGTCGAGACAAGCATTAAGACGGAAGGCCCGCAATCCTGCGTCTACTTTGAAGATGAAGGCCACAAATTCTGTGCAATCCTGTTCGATCAGCGTCCCGCATGGGTCTACGACTTTGCGACCAACATGTGGTCGGAACGGGCAGAGGGCAACGATTTAGGGCCGTGGTCGGCTAAAGCGGCAGCCAGCGCCTACGGTGAATTCTTCATTGGCACGGACAGCGGCAAAGTCCTGAAACTGACGCGCAACAACGCAGACGCATCGGGCGAGTTGGTGCGACGGATCGTAAGCCGCACGCTTGAAAACGAAGGCAAGTCATTCACGGTTCCGCTTGTGAAGCTGCGGGCCAAGACCGGCTTTGACGATGACCCACAAGTGGTCATGCAGACATCCGGTGATGGTGGCCTGACGTGGGGAGCGCCCCGGCAGCAGGGTCTTGGCGCAATCGGCCAAACCAGCAAGCAGATCGAGTTTCGCGCGCTTGGCTGGTTCGAGGAGCGTTTCACCATGCAGTTGACCGTATCCGACCCGGCTGACGTGACCTTTAGCGCCACGGCGTTCGTATGATCGAGCCACAGCAGAACCGACCGTATTTCGACAAGGACGGCAGGCCGACGAATGAGGGCCTGCAAATGCTTCTCAGCCTGTTTGACGAGGTTGAGGCGCAGAAAGCCCAGATTGCGGCCCTAGAGGCCCGCGTAACCGCGCTAGAACCCTAAGAGGTTTCCCCACATGCTACAGTTTATTCTGCCCGCCGTAATTGGCGGCGCGGCTTCCATCATTAGCGGCAACAGGGCCGAAAACGCTCACGAGCGCGCCAACGACGCCGCGTCTGCCATCCAGAAAGAGCAATACGACCAGTCGCGGGCCGATCAGATTGCGGGCGTTGACCGGGCGGTTACGTCGATCAACGCGGGCGCTAATTCCGCAGTCAATGCGCTGAACGGCGGCTTTGGCGATGCGGTCGGCGCGCTGCGCAATGGTCAACGGCAGGTCTGGGATACAACAAAGAATGCGCTCAACCAGCAGCGCAACATTTTTGCCCCCACCATTCAGGACGGCAACTATGCGCGGCAAGCGTGGATGTCCAATATGGGCATGGGCGATGCACCGCGCGGTTATGGCGGGTTCCAGGCAAATCCCGGCTATGAGTTTCAGCGCAGCGAGGGCCTGCGGGCGATTGATGGCTCAGCGGCGTCAAACGGCAGCCTATTTTCTGGTGCGACCCTGCGCGATGCCGCGACCTTCGGCACGGGCTTGGCTGACCAGTCGTTCAACAACTATCAGAACCAGCTTATGGCGATGGCCGGAATGGGGCAGGGCGCAGGTTCACAGCTTGCCGGGGCTATCGGCAACCGGTCTGCGACGGTCAGTAACGCCGCGTCTCAGACATCGAACGCACTGGCAAACCTGTTTGGGCAGCGAAGCGCCAACATCGCGAACATTCGCAACAATCAGGGCAACGCGCGGGCCGGGGCTTATTCGGGGCTTGGCACGAACCTTTCGGGGCTTTCGCAGGGCTACGGCGCGCAACAAGCGAATGCCGCGTTTAACACTGGCAACGCTCAGGCGGCGGGGGCTATCGCAACGGGCAACGCCCTGAACCAAGGCATCAGCAACTACATGCAGGGCAACATGTTCAACCAGTTGATGCAGGGCGGCTATATGGGCGGTAACGCCATGCAGACACCGGGCCTTTACTGATGGTTGATCCGCAACAACTTGTGGCGGGCCTTGTTCAGCGCGGCGTACCTTATGCGGCTGCTCTGGGCATAGTTGGCAACATGTCCGTGGAAAGCGGGTTTGATCCGGGTATTAATGAGATTGCCCCGCTTGTTCCGGGGTCACGCGGTGGTTTTGGGCTGATCCAGTGGACTGGACCACGGCGACGGCAACTTGAGGCGTTTGCAGGGGACCGCGTGGCAGACGTGGACACGCAGCTTGATTTTCTTGTGCATGAACTTGGCACGACCGAAAGGGCGGCCGCGCGCGATATTTATGCGGCAGAAGACCCTCTTGAGGCGGCGAGGCTGGTCAGCAATCGGTTCTTGCGCCCCGGCATCCCTCACCTTGACCGGCGTATAGAGGCCACACGCGGCCTTATGGGCGGTGAGGCACCCCAAACCCCACAACAGCCCATGAACGCGCTCAGGGCCCCGCAGAACGCCCCACAGCCACAAATGAACGTTCTCGCGGCCATGCAGATGATGCCGCGCTACGAAAACACCCTGAATGCGGCTGATTTCATGAACCCGCGCGGCAACGCCCTGAATTACGGATAGCGATATGGCCTTGAACCCGAACATCATCCTTGCCGGTCAGGGCTTTGACATGGGCAACGTGCTAAATGGCGCAGCCGGTGCGGCCCGTCAGGTGCAGGCGTTCCAGCAATCGCGGCAGGCGCAGGAGCAACAGAACGCGCTGAACCAGTATGTCGCTGACCACGGCGCTGGCGTGAGAGGTGGCAACGTCAACGCGCTGAATGGGCTAATGCAGTTTGGCACCGCCGGCCTTGAACTTGCCCAAGGCGTGCAATCCCACCAGCAGGGCATGGAGGCGGGCAACCTGAACATGGACGCCACGCGCCAGCGCATGCGCATCCTGAACGCGCAAGAGGAACGGCAGGTACGGGCCGAGGCGGCAAAGCTGGACGCCGATCAGCGCGCAGCAGCAGCGCAGCAGGCAGAGGCCGCAGCCAAGCAGCTATTGGCGGCATCATCCCCCGAGCAGTGGGACCAAATTGCCATGGCCAACGGCACGCCCGACATGGTGGGCAAGTTTGACCAGCGCGATATCGTGGCTTCAAACTATCTGGACGTTGCGGACATCATGGCGATGACTGAGGGGCCGGACCCAATGGAGGCAATCGCCCTTGAGAAGGCTCAAATTGAGCTTGAGCAGTTGAAAAATCCAACGCCTGATCCGGCCAAAACTTTTGAAACTGCGACCGATCTGCGTAATGAGTGGAATGGTCTTGCCGCCGTGAAGGCATTTGCTGAACAGACAACGGCATTTGGGCGCATTCAAGCGTCGGCAACTGACCCGTCGCCAGCGGGCGACCTCGCCCTGATCTTTAATTTCATGAAAGTCTTAGACCCCGGCTCAGTCGTTCGTGAGAGCGAATTTGCGACAGCAGAGAGCGCGGCGGCATGGCTTCAAGAAAGCGAAGAAGCGGGCATGGCGGTTCCGCTTCCAGTTGCCCGCGCCATTCGCGCCCTGTCAACCGGTCAGCGCCTCTCGACAGAGCAGCGTCGCGACTTTGTGGGCCGCGCTTCCGGCCTATATCAGAACGCGCAGGTGGAGCATGAAAGCCTGCGGGGTCAATATGAGTCTATGGCGCAACGCAACGGCATTCCAGTCGAGGATGTGTTGATTGACTATCGCTACACCGGCGACAGGCTTGATCTGGCCCCGGACACGCAATCGCCCCCTCCGCCAAGCGTCGCTGTGGGCGTTGAACTGTCACCAGAGGCGCAAAGCCTCTTTGATAAATACGCTACCGAGTAGGGTGGCCGAACAAAACCCAACGCAGAACCAGCACTATCCCCAAGGGGCCTAGGGCGATCACCGAAACGGTAATTCCCACGTTGGGGATGACGTAGAAAACAGCCGCCGCCCAAAGCAGGCAGGCGATCCACACAACAATCATGGCACGATTAAGCATGACCCTAAGGTGATGTGCATTTGTGCGTTTTGCAAGGTGCGTCATGGCAACATTCGAAGAAGTAATGCAAGCCGCCGTCAACGCCGAGAGGGCGGGCGACACTGACGCCGCTCGGCAGTTGGTCCAAGAAGCCCAGCGCATTCAAAGTGTTACTCGCAATCAAAGCATAGACAATGCGGTAGCGACAATGACCCCCAGCCCCGTTGACGGCGGTGCGCGTGTCGGACCGCGCCCTGACCGGTTCGGTGACACAATCGCCGCCGCAACGGAAGCCCCTCGTGAGGCTTTTGGTCAATTCGCTGGCGGCCTGACAGGAGGGGAAAGCCCGACTCGCAACGCACTTCCCGATGATATGAACTGGCAACTCAAATCCCGGTTGGGCTTCATGGGCGATGCGGCAGGTGCTGCGGTTTCGGGGCTGGGGACGGCATACGCGGCTGGTGCGGGTCTGATCGGTGAAACCTTTGGCGGAACCCCGCACAGGGAGAAGCAGCTTGCCCGTGACCTAATGATGATGGGTGAGGTTGCAGCCCCAGAGTTGGCGGGAATTTCATCTACCACGCGAGCGGCGTCTAGCGCAATTCGCGCTGCTGACGCGCTACCCGCCGCCGCAACAGACCTGCAGCGTCAGGCGCGAGCGGCAGATGATCTAGGCATCACGCCGACGCTTGGAATGACGGGGCGTACCGGGGCAACAGCCGCTGCCACACTTGAGAAGATACCGGTTGCGGGCAATTCAATCGCCAACGACGCCGCCCGCTTTGTTGGCGAGGCTGAGGGAGTATTTGCCCGTAACGCCGCCAGCGTGGGGCTATCGACCAACGCCAATAGCGCGGGCAGCCAGCTGCAAGCCGGTTTGAACCGTTTCGTTGACAGGTTTCGCGGAAAATCCAACGAATTGTATCAGGCGGTTGACGAGACAATGCCGCAGGGCGTTACCATCCAGGCCCCCGAAACGGTTGCACGCATCCGTGCCGCCCTTGAGCCGTTCGCAGACAACCCCGAAATCAGCGCCCAACTTGGTTTGGATAAGTGGGCGCGCTTGGCTGATGACCTTGAAAGCGGCATTTCGTGGCAGGCTGCACGCGATCTGCGCAGCAACATCGGCGAAAGCATCGGCAAGATGAGCGGCCCGCTGGCTGACCGCAATCAAGGCAGGATGAAGGAGGCTTATGCAAGCTTGACCGCTGACCTTGACGCGGCGGTACAGCAGGCGGGACCTGATGCCGTTCAGGCGTGGAACCGAGCAAATAGCTACTATCGCGCGGGAAGCCAGCGGATCAGCGACCAACTGGACCGCGCCATCTCAGCAGATAGTCCAGAGCGAGCGTTTGAGGCATTCGCCGCAATGACTCGCGACAGGTCCGGCGGCGCAAATTCAACACGGCTTTTACGGATCAAGCAGTCCCTAGGCGAAGATGAGTGGCGTGAAGTATCGGGAACGATTGTTGAACGCATGGGGCGCGCGACAGACGGCGCGCAAAATGCAGACGGCGACACGTTTTCACCCGGCACATTCCTGACAAATTGGAACCGCATGTCAGACGAGGCAAAGCGTATCTTGTTGCCTAATGATGTGCGTTCGGAACTGCACAAGTTGGCGGAGGTCGCGGAAGCGTCAAAGACGGCAAACGCTGAGCGCAATTTCTCCAACACCGGCGGGATCAACGCGGGCCTTGTTCTTGGCTATGGCGTCAGCACTGCGCCTACCACAACCGCCCTTATCGCTAGTGGCGCAGTTTTAACCGCACGCTCCATGACCAACACAACGTTTCTTCGCGCCATGAACAGGGCGGCGAGGGGCGATGCAAGGCAACTGCGGGCTATGGCAAACGGCAATGGGCCATTTTCGCGCGATGCCGCGACAGTGCTTCGACTGTCTGCCGCAGAAGCCGCTGCGCCCGCTGCATCTGCAAATTCGGCCAACGCGCCGCAAGCCGCGCGCTTGGCACAATAAGGAAATATACAAATGGCAGACCAGCTTTGGCCGGGCATTTTGCCCGTGCAAGATGCAAACGGCAATTCCGTCGCGAACGGGTATCTCGTCTATTACGAGACCGGCACAACCACCCTGATTAGTATTTGGTCGAACGAAGCCGGGACGGTTCCGCATCCCAACGGCGGCACGCTGGCGACCTCTGTGCGGCTTAACGCGGGCGGATCTGCGCCGCAGGTGTTCTACACCGGCACGCTTGGCGTAAAGTGCGTGATCTACGACGATAATGACGTTGAGGTTTACACGCTTGACCCGATCCCGCGCTTTTCCAGCGAAAACCCCACCGCAAGCGAAGTCACGGCCACGGCCAACGCGAACAACGCAGGCGTCACGGTTCAGGCGCAACTTGACAACAACTCCGCTGCAATCGCTGCAATGGTTGGTGCAACTCTTGGCTCGCAGTTTTCATTTGAAAGCTACGGCGGCGCGACCAGCAACACCGGGGCGCAAAACTCTGCCGCGCTGACATCTGCGATTGATGACCTCAAAGACACCGGCGGGTCTATCCTCTTTGGGGCGGGGACATACACCTTTGACCCCGTTGTCCTTTCCAAAACCACGCGCCGGGTTGGTCTGATCGGGGCCGGTTCAAACGCCACATTCTTTGAACCTGCGAACTACGACCAAGCGTCACGCAGCTTCATGATGACCTTTGGGGATCAGGACAACGTGTCCACGCTGACTTTCCATGGCTTCACGATCAACAGCCCCGGCGGCGCGCGTCATGAGTTTCACGGCGTTCACGTCCACCCCACTAACAATCTGATTGTAAATGATATTATTATCAAGAAGTGTGACGGGCAGGGCGCGCGATTTGATCGGTCGCACAATTCTTGGTTCAACGAATTGCAGAGTAACGATTGCGGGTCTGCGACCGACGATATCAACTCTGTTCTGTTCACTGGCACGCTTGGCACCTACGCCGGGACCGATGGCGCGGTCATGAACGATGCACACATTTTGGGCACGACCGAGGACGATTATCTCGGCTGGCGGATTGAAAACGCTGCGATTGTGCGCGGCTCGTCGCATATCAAGGTGCATGGCGGCAACAACACCACAACCGGGCTTGAACTGCACCGGGTCAAGTCCTTTGACGCCAAGGTCACGGCCACAAACAGCTACAGCAACCCCGACCTTATCAAGGTTTCGGACTCATCGTCAGCAATCACACAGCGCGTGCTTGTGCCGACTGCAGCAACAACCAACACGGTGCGGCTCGACGTGACGGCTCAGTCAAACCTGAATTATACCGGCGGCGGGTCTGGCGGCGTTATCGGCATCTATCAGGACGCCTCACCCTCGCGCGCAATTATCACTGGCCTTGTGTCCGGCATGACCAACGGCAAAGCGGTCATTGCGCGCTCACCGGGCAATAACGGCGCGATTGTGGACGTGACCGGGCTGCGGTTCGGGAATGTCGATGTGGCCGACCGGTTCCTTGATGAACGGACAAGCACCCGCAAGCGAACCACGGAGGTTGCGGCCAGTCCCGCGCTGCGGATCGAAACCGACATTTTGCAAACATCAGGGGCAACGCGAGGTGTGGGCGAGTTGATCGGGATTGACGCCCCGGCGGATGCAACCGGCCCCGGTGGATTCATGCTCGCCGCGACAACCTCGACCACTGCGTTTTCGGGCAGCAAGATTGTCACGCCGTTTGTGCAGACGAACATCGTGAACGGCACGATTAACGCCACAACCCGCATGATTTTGGCAAGCTTCCTGCCAATCGTGGAGGACCAGCAAGCGACGCTGTTCCGCCTTAGCGTGTCAGCGCAAGGCGTGGTTGGGTATGACGCAACCGACCGCTGGGAAGTGGACATTTACAAAGGCACATCGGTTGAACAAACCCTGATCCTTGCCAATGACCGGACCTATGCAACCAATGGCGCAGGCTACGCGCAGCGCAGCGTCGGCGGCTTGGCGACCACGGGCGTGATGTATGACTTTTGGGGCGATACCCTGAGCGGCACGACCTACAACAGTTCAAACATCACGGCGGTGACTGTCCGTAAAGAGGGCGCGGCGGCTGACTTGACCGACTTGCAGGTCACGGCCCAATGGGCGCTGGCGCAATAACCTAACCAAAAGACACCTTCCTTAACCCCGTTTAGTGCGGGTAACCAATTGAAATGAGAGACGACATGCCAGACTTTGACCAATCCGCCTTTCAGAAGGCAAAAGACCAACTCGATAAGGCGATCCGCCGCGTTGGAGCGTTGGCCGATGAGGCAGAGGCCGCGATGGTGCGTTGCTGCCGGTCGGATGAGTTGGACGCGCGCGACCAGTTTGCGGATTTGTCGGCAGAACTTCGGCTTGCGCAGGGCCACCTGATGAAAGCGCGGTCCATCGGCGGCAAGATTGAAACCGGCGATGGTGTTATCACGCGCGGGGGGTCAACTTAGTTTGGCCATTCTACATAATCGCTTGCGCGGGCCTGATCCTCTACGGGCTGGCCCGCGATAGCTGGCAGGCTCCGGCAATCATGCTAGTGGGCCTTTTGGCCGTGCGTGTTGTGTTGCTGATACCAATTCCAATATGGTCACACCAGCTTGCAATCGGCGTGATCTGGCTAGTTGCCGCGTTTCTGATTGGCAAGCTGGGCTTTGCGCTTTCCGGCGTATTCCTGACCTTGTCGGGTCTTTCTTATGCGGTGCTTTTGATCTTCGGGCAGTACATCAGGTTCATGGGTCTGGTCCCAATTGTTGCAGATGCGTTCTGGATTTTAGCCCTGCTTTCAATCACGGTGGGCGGCAATGGACATCGCTTTTCTGATAGTGGCCGGGATCGTTCTGGAGATTTGGTTAGGCCAAAGGCTCCTGCGGTGGTTATGGCCGCTCGCGAAGAAAAGCGCGATTAGCCTGCTAGGCCGAATTTCCCGAGACTAGGGGCTTACTGTATGAATGACGACTTTGACCCACGGCGCAAGACGCCGCCGGAAGATCACGAGTGGCCGGGTATCTGGGAAGCCTTGGAGAAGTCCAACAAAGGTTGGATCATCACCGGGCCAATCCATGCGGTTGCAACAAACTGGAAGGCCCTGCTTGTTATCGCGGGCATTGTTCTCTGGATCAACAGCCCCGAATTAGTTGCGTATCTGCGCGCTGTGTTGGGGGGTTAGGATGAGCATGACAAACACATTCGTTGGCATTGCTGCGGTCGGTGGCTTTCTGAGTTTTGCCGTTTCGGCCATTGTGCCAGAGGTTCCGCCGATCACCGTTCGCTCACTGGAATATGAGAGCGGCATCATTCACCAGAGCCGCACGATAACAGCGGAAGGCCCGGTGTTTTTCGCGACTTGGCAGGCCGAGATTTTGGACCGTAACGGCGTGATTGTTTGCTCCGGTTCGGGGTCATGGAACTACACGGTTGGGCATCGAATTGCGGACATTCCCCTAAACGAATGGGTTGGGGATGACGGTTGCAGCGCCCGCCTTGAACAAGGCGCGGAATACACGCCTGTTGCGTCATGGTTCTGGGGGTCCGACCAAACGACCCACAAGGGCGATCCGTTCACCTTTTGACTGCCAAACATTTTGAACACAGCAACCCGCCAGCGGGGAGATAGAGATATGCAGATTTCTGACAAAGGCGTTGCCTTCTTGGCGGCGCATGAGGGCATTGTTCCCGGCCCATACTTCGACAGCGTGGGCGTCATGACCTATGGCATTGGTCACACGGCTGCGGCTGGTTCCCCATTTCCTGCGTCTATGAAACGGGGAATGCCGACAGACCTGGATGCGGAGTTGCGCAAGGTCTTTGACCTGTTCGCGGCTGACCTTGAGAAATACGCGGCTGACGTGCGGCGAGCGATCAAGGTGCCATTGGCGCAGCACGAGTTTGACGCGGCGGTGTCGTTCCACTTCAACACAGGGGCCATTTCAAAGGCAACTTGGGTCAAGAAGCTGAACAAGGGCGACAAGGCCGGTGCGATCCGCGACATCATGAACTGGCGCAAGCCAAAGGAAATTATCCCGCGACGCACAGCAGAGCGCGACCTGTTCGCCAAAGGCACTTACGGCAAGACATCCGCGACGGTCTGGAACGTGACTGAGGCCGCGAAAGTGGTTTGGAAGGCCAAACGCACCCTGTCTATGGGCGATATGCTTGACCTGATGGACCGCAAGCCCACCCCGGCCCCCGTTTTGGACATAGACACCCCCAAGGCCCCACAGGGCGGCTTTGCGTGGCTTACTGCGCTTCTGGCGGAGTTGTTTCGGAGGTAGGGCGTAAGACCCGCCCTGCAGCACGGGTGCTGGCACGGGCGGGAATGAAGTGTTCAGCCTTCCATTCCTATCTACGCCATTCAGGCGGTTTTCTCAACATACCATTGTGTTCCACCCTGTTCCATTTGAAAGGAAACGCCATGAAATTGGTGAACCAACCTTCTGCGCTTCCCACCAACAAGCTGGCCGTTTCTGTGATGATTGGCCCGGTGGTCACGGAACTCTGGCCTGAGGTGATGATGGACGTTTACCCACCGCTTGCAGGTGGTGATGCGACTGCCGTTTTCGTTGGGGCAATCGCCGCCCTGATTGTGGGTTACTTTGTGCCTGATCGGGCGAATGTGGGGTGATTGGCGGATGGCCGAGGAGTCGAACCCCCAACCTTTCGGTGTCATCACGGTTTTCAAGACCGCTTGCCGCCCACGCAGCGAGACCATCCGTTTGGCGGTGGGCAGTGGTCTCGATCCACATTCTTGAAAGAACGAAACGATTAGCAATCGCACCCCGGCACCTGCCGGGTTTACCCACCTGTTGTTTTAGCGGGAACTGCTTTGTGATCGCTTCGTGTTCATAACACGCCCCGTTACACGAACAAGCCCAACAAATCAACCCGAAAGACTCTGACCATGCGATTAGCCCTGATTTTGGTGCTGATTCTGACCGCCTGCACCCTTGCATGGTGGCAGGGCGGCACCGGCAAGCGTGAGGCTGATGCCCGCGCCGACACCCTCGAAAGGATCAACGATGCAGACACCAGCAAGGGCGACCCTGCTGCTGATGACGCTTGGCTGCGTGATTGGCTGCACCGGAATTAACGACGCCACGGGGCTAGAGGCCCTGCGCGACCCACTCACGGCCCTGACAGAGGGCGTGGTGGCCCGCGATTGGGACAAGACAACATCTTCAACCCGCGACGTGCTGGCGACGTGGGATGCAGCATTAGGAAACTGACATGCAGCTTGGAATTTCAATGGGCCTCACGCAGGCGCGCGCTACGGCTGTGTCTGCGGGCGTCACAGTCACCACAGACACCGGCATTCCGCTATTCACTGGGCAGCAAACCGGCGATGAGCTGGTGCTGACGGACCAGCCCTATGCTGGCACGTACACCATCCCCGATGTGAGCGGCGGGCCGGTCTATCTGAAAGCCCCGGTTATCACGACCAACACGGGGCAGGGCGAGACACAGACGGCCACACCGGGGCTGGTGGCCTATGATAACAGCCTTGGCACGGTCACAATCTCTGGCATTTGGCAGGCCGATGCGGTGGACATTTCGGGCGAAACGGGCCTGACGTACACCATCGGCGTAGATGACGTTGATCTGCGCTATCGCGAGACTGCCAGCCAGCCTTCACTGACAGCGGCCAATTCAAATTCCAACGTGGTTGCAATCCCGGCGGCGTCTTTCGCCCCCACGGACCTTGGGTCTAAGTTGAAGTTGTGGCTAGACTTCACGGACACAAGCACGCTCTACCAGACAACGGACACCTCAACGCCCGCTGACACTGCCGCTGATCCCGTAGCGCGGGTTGATGATAAATCCGGCAACGGCAACCACTTCACACGGTCAACGTCTTCACCTTTGCCAGAGGTCAGCGCCAACGGGAATGTCGTGTTTGTCGCTGATGAATACCTCAAAGGGCAGACCAACGACACGTGGCACCAAGCAGTCACGGACGGCACCTATTGCGCTTCTATCAAGACCGATGACCAAGACGGATTCATGTTGCTCAATTCGCGGCTGACTTCGAGTTGGTTTGGCATCTGCCAGAACTCAACCAGCACTGCGCTAGATGCGAACTCTGGAACGGTGACTTACCGCAAAAACGGGGCGGCGATCACGCCCAGCACCCGGAATGACATGCGGCTGGAATATGCCACTGACACAACCCTCGTCGCCACCGCGCAAGGTTTGGACCTGTCCGGCTGGCCCAATGACGCTTGGCTAGGGGCTTACGCCTCTAATGGCTCCCTGAGTTTTGCGGGTGAAATGAATGAGGTTGTGATTGCGGACGGCTTGACGACAGCCGAACGGGACAGCCTTGAAACCTACATGGCAAGGCACAACGCATGACCTTCACACTCACAGGCGCGGCAGGCCAGCGGATGCGCGGCAGTTTGCGGCGCGGCGGCTCAACCCTCGCCACTTTCGATGTCCTGTCCTACGGCACGCCTCAAAGCACCGACAACAATGGATGGGGGCCAGTGACCCCCGGTGCGACTGCCACCATTCGGCTGGTAAAGCGGTCTAACCTGCAAGTCGCGCCGGAAGGCATGTTCTTTGAGGTTGATCTGACCGGCTTTGACACCGCTGGCCCGGTTGACGCAGACGCCTACAACCCGCAGCGTCATGATGTCTATTATTTCTGGGACTTTGGCGATCCGGGTAGCCAGTTCACCGAAACCGTGAACGTCATGGCCCACCAGCGCGACGCAAACAAAGGCTACGGCCCGACCGCCGCCCACGTCTACGCAGCACCCGGCAACTACACCGTGTCCTGTCTTGTTGTTGAACCGTCCAGCGGCAAGGTTGCTATCGCGCTATTTCAGATCGGCGGGGGCGGCGCAGACACCCCTGCAATCCAAGACCCTGATACGGTCTTTGCTGACGGCCTGACCATCATCGTGGACGACACAGGCACCGGCCTGCCTGCCTATCCAAACGCCATTGTGCAGACCACACCGGCGGGCGCGGAAAGCTACGCCAACAACAAAGCCGGTCCGTTCCGCATCATGATGATGGATGACCAGGAGTATGACTTCGGCGGCTTTGGCGTCACGTCGCTCTCGCCTTCGCTGCATTTCGTGCGATCCGGCACCGGCACGGCCAAGCCGAAAATCAACCACACCAGCGGCAGCCGCATGTTCTATTTCGTCGGTTGGGACCCCAGCAACGTGAAAGACTGCGTTGTTAGCGGGTTGGACTTTGACGGAGGGTGGGACAGCACCACGGAAAGCGGGCGCAGCGGGGGCAATTCGTGCTTTTCGCAGTCCACCGATCAGGGCAGCTATCTGCTGGTCACTGAATCCGAAGTGCGTAATTTCGGCGCGCACGCGTATGTCGCGATCAGCTTCACCAATGAGCTGGGCGTCCGCATGTTCCACAACATGGTCAGCGAAGGCAGCCGGTCGTATCACTTCTATGAGGAAATCAACGCGCCCGTGGCCTACTTGGGTGTGCGCGGCATGTCCAACGTCAATGCGCTGTCCGGTGGGCCAAGGAACGACTCCCACAATGACGCCGCCATCGTGCGCTTCCAGAGCGCAACGAACGTGGTCATGGATGGTTGCGACATCTTTGTCCGCACGGGGTGGTTTGAGAACGCTTTTGGCCTTCACACTCAGCAAGCGGCGGTGCGCTTCGACCAGCGCCAGAACCGTGGTTCTCGCATGAACATGCAGCGTTGCAGCATTGAGGGCAGTATGTCCATTGCCCGCATGAACAACAACGTGCAGGTGAACGCGGGCAATATTTTAGTCGAGCGCAACATTCTGCAAGGCACAGCCTTCGACGGAAACTTGGCAATCATTGAGCGCGGCGGGACCATCATTCGCAACAACATCTGCCTTGTTCCAGACGTTGCGCGCTTTGACTTCTTCGGACTATTTGACCCGAGCCACTTCTTTAAGGCTGTGGCCTACGACGATGCTGGCGCGCAGCAGGGCAACCCGACAGAGGCTTACGCCGCGCCCTTGCGCATTTACAACAACACATGCGTTTCCATGCTGTCCGCTGCCAACGGGCTGCCCGCGTCTCTGGGTGTTCTGACGCAATCAGGATATTCAGATGTCACGGTGGCGAACAACGTGGAACACTACCCCAACGCCTCGCCTGCCGTTGTCCCGCAAGGGCCGATGGTGAACCTGACGACGTGGACGCCGCGCCACAACGGATATCGGTCGATGTACGAGATTGTGAACCACGACCTCGTTTCTGACGTTCCTGATGGCGGTACAGTAACGATCCCATACAACGCGGGACGCGGGGCCTCTGACTACACCAGCACACTTGAGGCGCATCGTTTCGCGATCATGGGAGGGAGCGGCAACCGGCAGGTTTACAACTTTGCTCGGGATGACCTGACTCCATCCTCAAAGAGGGACGTTCCAGTCTCATTCGGCGCATCAGACTTCACGGTAACCAACGACACCGGGGAGACATGGACAGTCGGGGCTATTCGCATGGTCCTGTTCTGCCGTGATAGCCCGTTGGCCTTTGGCGATTATGCCTCACCAGCGGTTAACAGCTATCCGGTCGGGATCGACGGCGACTCTGCGGCTGACGGGGCTGCAACGGGGGCGGTCAAGGCATCTGCGGACTTCTACGGGGATAAGCGCGCAACGCCCTCTGTCGGGGCGCTGGAACCTGCTTAGGACTGCTCTTTGTGGTCTTCAGTTTGGGCGCTGAAACTCATGCTGCCCCCAATGCTTGATTAAATGCTCGCGCATCCCTTCATGTATCGCGTCCAGATATCTTAGGGCGTAATCGAGGTCATGTCCGCCCTGCTGCGCGCCCCCACCGATACCTGTGGCCAAGGCATCCGCTTGAGCAAAGAACGACGGTTCTGTCGCTTGCCCAGCAACAAGGTCCAGAATTGCTTGAGCCATCTGATCGCGTGTCATTCGCCCGTCCCCATCGCCGCATCTGCCGCTGCATTGGTCGCGCGCACCATAGCGTCAATGTCAGCGTCCTCTTTGGCGTGGCGGGCGTCAATGGCGTCAAGGCGGGCCTCTATAGTGGCGATGCGTTCGTCTGTCGTCTTGGTCATGATCTGGTTCCTTAGGTTGTTGCTATCGACGCCTTGAATGCCGCCGCTGTTTCCGGTGATGGCATTGCCAATTCGGCCTGCGCCTGCATGTGGAATGCCAACCCAATGGCTCGGTGCATCGGCTTGATACCTTCCTCTGCCATTTGCTGCACAGCGACCTCTGTGATTGCCATTGCGCGGGTGAGGCTTTGTTCGTCGTTCATGCGGGCGTTCCTTTATGATGCTTCCCACAGGTGCTTATGCGCTGTGGGTGATTTCATGGATTTTCGAGGTCGCGACGGCACGGACCATTCGCCGCCGCCGCGCTTGCCAATTAGCTTCCAACCAGCTGCGCGAAGGCTTGCGCCACCTTCATCGGGCAGGGTGTAGGTGCCAATTCTTGTGAAGCCCAAAGCAAACGCCGCACGGGAGGCTTTGCCGTAAAGAAATGAGCAAGCGTTTCTGGTGCCATCGGTACACAGGCGGGTGACTTCGGCGGTCAGTCCATCGTCACGGTGCCGGGACACTGGACGCCCAACGATCACCACGCCACACAGCCTGCCTGCCTGAAAGCAACCGATGCTATACAGGTGACCGACAACCGGCGGGTGGTGCCGATGGTGGTCGCGGACAAATGCGTTTGCTTCATCTAGTGATATGCGGCCATGCGACAATATGCTGACGTTCCTCATAGTAGAGAATTATTTGTTACAATGAATGTCTACTCTAAGTTGGGCATTCAGGCAAGAAAAAAGTTTACAATGAAATGCAAAATGAGATATATGGATTTTTGAAGGCAGAAAGTGAAAAGTTCACAATGACTCGACTCGATCAGGCGACTCAGTTCAGTAACCTCATCCATGGATGGAAGGTTTCTAATTGGGTATGCGCGGGTCTCGACAGAGGATCAGGATTTGCGCTTGCAGGTGCAGGCCATGGAGCGCTACGGCGTGCCACCCGGTCGCATCATCAAGGAAAAGATGTCGGGCAAGTCCCTGCGCGGGCGCAAGCTGAACACAGCGCTCAAGTATCTGCGCCCTGGGGATCGGATTGTCGTCTGGAAGCTGGACAGGCTGGCTCGGTCGGTCAAAGACATGATCCGCGTTGTGGAAACCATCGAAAAGGCCGGGGCCGATCTGGTCAGTCTGACAGAGGGCGTGGACACATCTACCGCGATGGGCCGGTTCTTCTTTCACATCATTGCCTCAATCGCAGAATTGGAGAGAGGCATGATATCTGAGCGGACAAAGGCCGGGATGGCCGCGCGCAAGGCCAAAGACCCTGACGTAAAGTGGGGCGCAAAGCACTGGTTTGACGACTTCCCGAAGCGCCGCAAGCATGTGCAGGGCCTTTACAACGCTGGCGAGTTCACCTTGCAGCCCAACGGCAAGGGCGGCGTGAAGATCAAGGGCATGTCTGCGCTGGCGCTGATGGCCGAAATCAACGCGCCCGGCGTCATTGGTGATGCTTTGCCGGTCAAGAATGCTGAGACGATCCGTCGCTGGCTGCGCGCCGGTGCGCCGGGGCTGGATTACACGCTGGATGCTGGGGAGGCGGGCGATGTTTGAGCGCGGCCAAGTTGTGATGTGCCATCCACTGAGATGGTCAGAACCGGGGGAGGTGAAGATTATGGCCGTTGCGGATGGCTATGCAATGGTGCGTCGAAAAGGCTGTATGCCATTCGTTGCGTCCTTGAGGGAGCTTCACATTAAGGAGGATCGGGGCTGATGCGGTTTTCAAAGAAGATTGCTTATGTTGCTGTATTTGTTGGCCTCATGGGTGTGTTTCGTGACAAGCCGGTCTTAGAGCTGTCGGCCTTCATCATGCTTTCATCCGCGTGCATATGCCGGTCGATTGAAGATCACACAGGGGAGGCGGGCGATGGCTGAATTGGTCGCGTTTTCTGTTTATCTAGCTGGCGTAATTGGGGTCATGAAGTCACCGTATGATTTTGCTCGTGCAGAAATGGACGGGAAAGTGGTCAATATCTCCGCTGACGAGCGCCGCTTTGTTCGCGTTTGCCTCGCGCTGATTTGGCCTTGGTGGGCAGTTTATCTCTACACCTCGACAAGTTTGTTTCGGGCATCGGACAACGCAAAGGAGGCGGGCGAATGACGATGTTTTTCACAAGACTTATTTGCAGGTTTCGCGGGCCGGGGCTATACACCGCTTTTGGTCGTCGCGCCCGTGCTGGAGATCGGGTGATGATCTGGAAACCTCATAAGGTGGGTGACCGGGGGCTCGCGTATTTGTCTGAGAGGGGCAAGGCTGATGACTGATCCCGAAATTCTAAAGGGTTTGCTGGATGGTGAGTTTTCGTCGCTAACCATCGGCTTCAATGATGACCACGCCTGCAATTACGCCACAGCCCAGCAATTCCACGACGAGTGGGGTTTTTATGGGGGCGGCGCTGACTGTCGTATTGAGTGGGTGTCAGAAAAGGAGGCGGGCGATGGCTGAGTTGGTCGCAAGTTCCTTCAACCACATGTGCTATTTCGGACCGCCGGACCCGTTGGATCGGCGGCGTCTGTATGCGGGCGGGCGACTTGTTGACGACGAAGCGGGGACAGAACGCTTGCTGAACTTCAAGGACGTGATGCGGATCGAGGCCGAGGCTCTTTCTTCGCACTTGCCACCCGAAAACCCTTGGTCCTGGCACCTTGCCAAGATTAGGGCCAATCAGAGTTCCTTAGACCACACAGGGGAGGCCAAGGGCTGACCCTCCTATCCACCCTCCGCGACCACACGCTGCACCTTGATTCGAGAACGGCCATAGCGCGGGTCTGGACTGCAACACCCTCCCACAGGACGCCACAGTGGCCCAGATCGCCGCCAAGGCACGCTGCAAGGAATGCGGTGCGTCCGTGAGGGCAGACGGATACGGCGTGCGGATCATTCGGAAGCTGCCGGGGGATCAGTGAGGGCGGACAGGATACGGGCTTCGTAGTCAGCTTGAGCGGCAGATTTGGCCAGACTTGATGGGCCAAACCAGACCACACTGTCGCCAAACTCGTGACACGTAATGCCGAATGAGACTTCTGAATATCCAGGTCGCGTTTCGTCAATTGTGTAGTGAGCGGAGAAACCGCCCCAGAGGTTGAAGGGGGACCAAAGAGACCCGATCGATCCATTTTGCCCCCACACCAGCGGCTTGACCTTTGGGCGCGCCAGATCGGCGCGGATGTATTCCTGCTCCATACCGTCACCAAACGGCTCGCCAACAGAGATGTCATAGTCCTTGCTCTGCCAGTCACCCGTATACGGTCCTATCCAAATTCTCTCCGGTGCATCACTCATTCGCGCACTCCTTCTCTATCGCCGGGGCGGGTGGGGGCGTTGGCCTCAAAAAACGCTTGTGCGGCTCCACGCGGCGTCAAATTCCGAATTTCCTTGGTCTTGCGCGACGACCCGCCAAGATACATGAATTGCCGTGATCCCCTGATCGTGCGGCCCGACTTTGTCACACGCTCAAGGATTTCTGGGACCACTGGCTTTTGTTCGGGCCAGACAAATCCCCCGCCAATCCACGCCCCGGTTTTCTTGGGGTAGGCATCCCGTGCCGCGATGTATTTGGGCCAAGTTGGGTGCACATCATCGGGCGGCAGGTATCCCCCGAAATCGCTAGGGTTCCAGATCACATCAGGCTTGCGCCACATCGTGCAAAGCTTTCCGATTGGGTTTTCAATCAATGACCTGAAACCATGCTCACGCGCCATGTCGTCGGCGAGCGTTGCGCGACGGACAGCCCGCAGCTGAAAGCCCGGATCGGACTTGCGTTTGCGCTCAAAGTGCTTTGCGCCAGAGCCGGTGAGGTCATCGCACGGTGGCCACGCAAACAAGACTTTCCGTCCCTTGGCGTGCCGCATGATGCTGGCGACGGCCATCCATCCGCCCGCGCCGGGGTCAAGATCGGCGGGAATGAAAGTGACGTTTCCGTCTGTCAGATAGGTTTCGTGCAGGATGTCCAGGCAGTAGCAATCATAGCCTGCGGCAGCCCACGGCGCGACAGCGGTGCCACTATGGTCAAACAGGCTTATGACAGTCCCAAGGGATTTGCCCATCTCATCTCTCCTTTTGCGAAGTGTTCCCCGGTTCGCCGAACTGGCGTGAACCGGAATAGGCTGCGAAAACGCCAGTCAGGGCTTGTGCAAGAAGCGCGCCATGGTGCGTTTTGCAGTAGGTTGCGTGGGGGCGGCTTCGTTTACACAAAAGCGCGCGCTGGTTCCGAGTTAACACTTCGCCCCGTAAGTCATTGAAACCTATAAGGCCATTCTTGGTGAGGTTAACGCCGTAAGCCGTTGAAAGGAATAGCTTTGCGTCGTCCTCTACGGACCGCCAATTTCATGTGTTGAACGTTGGGGACTTTGATTCTCCTGTCCGGGGATGAATCCAAATCCGAGCCCTCGTGTTTTGACCTTCGGGCGGATCGCAGCGAAGGTTAGGACGGGGTCCTGCGGAACATCAAGCCAAGTCCGGGTGCGGCCCGACCTGGAGGGCATCTGCGACGGTCCCGTGGCGCGGGGCATCGCCACAAGTACGCCGTCATGCTGCTTGCAAGGGTCGAATACGGCCCTCCTGGGGGAGGTCGGGCCGTGCCCGGACTTGCGCCGGACGGTGGCACTTTGGGCTGATTTGTTACGCGTTAGGTGGACGGCAGTTTCGTCCGCAAAGCCGGCGTAACCGCAGGTGTGGCGGACGGGTGATCCGGGTTTGACAACCGCGACGATCCGGGTGGGGCTGCGCGACATGGTACGTTGATGCGTTTCAGGATACTGCTGGGATCGAGGCCGAAGATTGAGCATCGCGAATTCGGGGTTTGGGCAGTCAGAGCCCGGTGATCACACGGACCTCATGCGCGCGGGCGCAGTAGCGTGCGGCGGGGCCGAAGCTGTCGAGGTCGGCGGCCAGCTGCGGAAAGAGCGACAGGAGTTCGGCGCGGGTGGCATCGGGCATCGCGGCGATCCCGCGCGGGCCGGGGTGGAAGCTTTCGGACGGGATGCCATCGGCAAAGACGATCTGGTGGTCGTCAAACAGCAGGTGAATGTAGTCCACCGTGCCGCCGGTGCGGCGGGTGATGGTGCAGTCATTCAACAGGTGCAGGGCAGGGGCCAGAACCTCATCCGTGCCGCAGACCACATCGCAGCGCCAGTCCGACAGCATCATGCGGTGTTGCGGCGAGACCTCCATCGTGCGGGCGTTGCCGAGGGCGCCGGATTGGATGCGCACCGGAGCGTGCGGCCCTTGGGCAAGCACAGTGGTGCGGCCCACCCAGCGCAGCGGTTGCAGGCCACCATCAAGCGTATAGATGCGGTCGCCTGCGCAGAGGTCTTCGATCGCAACAGCACCTGTCGCGGTGATGATCCGGGTGCCGGGGGTGAAACAGGTCACGGTTTCGATGTTGACGAAATCAGTGCCCTTGCCGGTTTCTGACCCGTCCTTGTTGAGGTAGACAACCCGGCCCGCGCCGCTGTGTGGGTCATTGTCTTGCCAGTCGATCCGGTAGCGGCCGCCTGTCACGGTCAGGCTGTCCTTGCCGCTGCCGCCATCGACGAGCCCCACATTTGCGCCATGTCCCAGCGTGATGCTGTCCTTGCCATTGCCCGTGTCAATCAGGTCGGCACCCGCGCGGCCCGCGATGCTGACATAGTCCTTGCCGTTGGCTGTGGTGATCTTGCCGGCAAAGGCGGCTTCGGTCAGGGTCACGCTGTCCTTGCCATTGCCGGTGGCGATGGCGTCAACGGTCGCTTCGCCCGAGAGCAGAATCGTGTCGCGGCCTTCGCCTGCATCGATGCAGCCGTTGATGCTTCCACTCGACATCGCGAATGTATCGTGGCCCGGCCCAAGGTCCACGCCATCGCCCACACGGCTCCCCCCGACGAGGGTGACGGTGTCGTTGCCTGCACCTGTGGTCAGCGCGCCAAGGATGTTCTGGGCGAAGACGTTCAAGACGTCGGCGTTTTCGGTGCCATCCATGGCCGCCACATCGGTCAGGCCACGGGGGGCCATCACAAAGGGATCGTCCTGCAGCATGTCGATCTGGGTGTTGCGCAGGATGATGTCCGACAGTGTGCTGTTCTGGACTTCTGTCAGGATCGCCTCGCCAAGGCCCGGATCAAGCTGGCCGAAGGTTTCGTCAGCTGCGCGAATCCGGTCGAATTGATCGGTGATGACATAGGTGAAAATCGGGCCCATCTGGGTGTCGGGCAGCGCATCCTCTGCCAGTCCGCCGACCCAGAGGTCAACATCGTGGACGGTGTCATAGACGGCTGCCAGTTCGGCCTGTAGGGCAGGGTCGGCGGTGATGATGCTGAAATCGCCGGGATCGAGCGTGGCAGGGTCGATGTCGCCCAAAAGGGCGGCGCGTGTGTCGACGTAGCTTTGCAAGCCGTGGTCCTGACCGCGCAAAAGGTTGAAGGCCACAAGGCTTTGCCCATTCGCGCCATTGTCGTTGAAAAGCGCAAAATTGAGGTCGTCGACGACCTTGGTATCCACCTCTTGCGCGTGGCTGGCGGCCTGACCGCGCAGGATGTCGTCAATACCGCCTGTGCGCAAAGGGTCGGCGTCAAAGAACACGTCCTGAATGGCCATATCGCCCGCTTCACCGGTGCTGCCGTCTTCGTTCATCGACGGGATCGTGGAGGACACCATCGTATGCCCAAAGCGGAAGGCGGCGGTCGAAAACTCGACCGAGATTTGTCCATCGGCGTCGGGGTCATGGCCGGTGTGATCGCTTACGGTGTCACCCGCCAGATGCGGCAACCATTCGTTGTAGGTGATTTGCTGGAGTTCAAATTCAACGATCTGGCGCGCGCCGTCAAAGACCTGATCGTCGGTCCAGTCGGGGTGCTCTTCGGCGAGCCGGTCAGCCCAATAGTTGTGTTCGCGCGCCATCAGCGTGTGCATGGCGTTCAGCGCGGGGTTTTCATTGGCGCGCACGTCGCCTGCCATAAAGGGGCACTGGCCGCCGCCTGCCATTAGGTTGGCGTGATCCTTGGGCAAAAGACCCATGTCGGACCATTGATCCTCTCCCATGCGGAGATGCCCGTAATCACCACGCAGCAAGTCAGTCATCGGCTCGGTCGAGCCGTAGATCTGGCTGCCGTCGATGGCCCAGGTGATCGCGTTGAGAGGGACGCGGTTGCCGTCTTCATCAAGCTCAAATTCAGAGCGGTGGATCGTGGTGTTGCCTTGGGTCAGCGTTTCGGTTTCGGATTCAGGCGACAGCGTGATGTCGTGATCTAGAAACTGGCCCCAGGCGACAAAGAGGTTCGACAGGCCCGCACTGTTAGGCATGTCGGCGTCTTGATCAAAAAGCGCGCTGGAAATGGCATCAGGACTGGTGCCGCCGCCGTTGGCATCACTGGCCTCGGTCAGGCGGATTTGCTGTTGAGGGGTTTCAAGCGTGGGCATGGCAACTGGTCAGAACAAGGATATCCGTGTTGTGACAGGCAGTTGCTACGCTGGCTAGCCATGCTTTGACGGGCTGTTGCGCAAACGAAAACGGTGGGCCATGGCCCGCCGGATTGATCACGATACAAGGACAGTGACGGCTTAGCGGCCCCAGGTGCGGACCTGACCGCAGTCCATATGCACAAAATTTGAGCCCGAGTAGCGGCCAACGCCACCTGCACGGCAAGAGGCCGCGGCGCGGGCCATCTGGCTGACAGAGCGACCCGAAATGCGCAGGTCTGCGGCCTTGCCTTTCATGTGCAGGGAATTTCGGGCCACGCCAGATGACTGGCTACGCAACATCGCGTTGGTCTGCGGTGAGCGGTAGCCTGACAGCAACATGTAGGGTTCGTCTGCATCCATCAGGCGGTGTGCGGCGGCCATGATGTCGATCGTGCGGGTGTCCATCTGGATGGCTTGCCCGGTGCGCCAGTCGCGCATGAATTTGTTCACCTCGTTCACGGCCTCACCGATGTACTGGCCTTCGATCCAGTAAATCGTGTCCAGCCGTTCGCCGGTGCGGCCCGAGAACATACGAATGCGGCGGATGTCGCCGCCGCCGCGCAAGAAGCCAGCTGCATTGGAGAATGTTGGTGCGGCAGTGATTGCGGTGGCTGCGAACGCACCCAAAAGCCCACGCCGAGTGATACCCGTAGAGTTCAGTTTTGCCATCTGTAAAGCGCCTGTCCCGTCGCCCAATTGTCGCGTGTTTGCCTACACGCCGTTGCCATCTCATCCCCAGATGCACCGGCTTTATGCCACGATGGGATTCCGCGGCCAAGCTTTTCTTAGGGAATCTTTGTTAACCAACTCCAAATCGGCGAGAATCTGCGCAAAATTTGATCAGTTCCGACTGTGGCCGATTTGCAAATGCACGGGCGCAACAGGCTGCTGCCGAATGGTGACCCCCCGCATTTGTGATTAGACAAGACGGGGTGCCACGACATGAAGTGGCATCAAAGGTTCGCTGCTGAACCGGTTGCCAGTATGAAATTGAGGATCTGATTTGTTTGTTTCCATAAGACGGTCGTTTTGGGCGGTTTTTTGCGCCATGTTCTGTGTTTCCTTGTTGTCGGTCGCAACGCCTGCCGCAGCGCAGGTGACAGCATTCCGCCAGGCGGTGGCCGAGACAGCCGCCCGCGACGAGGATTTGGCGGCGTTCTACCGGGCGCGCGAATTTGCGGGGATCTGGACGGGTGCTGACGCCACATCGCAGGCGCGCCGCAACGCGCTTCTGGGTGCCTTTGCCGATGCAGAGGCGCACGGCCTGCCTGCCAGCCGTTATGATGTTGACGCGCTGATGGACCAGATGCGGCAAGCGCGGACGCCAGCAGAGCGCGGCGAGATGGAAGTCATCCTGTCACGGTTGTTCCTGCAGTATGCCCGCGACGTTCAGACCGGTATTCTGAAACCCGCACAGGTGGTGTCTGCCATCAAACGCGAGGTGCCGTACCGCGACCGGCTGGAGACCTTGACCAATTTCGCCCGTGCGAATCCCGATGGGTATCTGCGCAGCCTGCCGCCCTCGAGCCCTGAGTACACCCGCCTGATGCGCGAAAAGCTGCGGCTGGAGCGGATGCTGGCCGAAGGTGGTTGGGGGCCGTCGGTATCGGCTGGCAGCCTGAAGCCTGGCGACAGCGGGGCTGCGGTCATTGAGTTGCGCAACCGTTTGATCGCGATGGGTTTTCTGGGGCGCACCGCTTCGCCCGACTATGACCGAGACCTGACCGACGCGGTGCGCCGCTTTCAAGCCGCACATGGGCTGGAAGAGGATGGAACCGCCGGGCAAGGCACGATGCGGCAGGTCAATGTAACGATGGAACGGCGGATGCAGGCGGTGATCGTGGCGATGGAGCGTGAGCGCTGGATCAACCAGCCGCGCGGCGACCGTCATATCTGGGTCAATCTGACCGATTTCACGGCGCATGTGGTTGACTATGACCGGGTCACATTCTCGACCCGCTCTGTCATCGGGGCCAATGATTCCGACCGCCAAAGCCCGGAGTTTTCCGATGTCATGGAGTTTATGGTCATCAACCCCAGTTGGTACGTGCCACGGTCCATCGTGACCAAGGAATATCTACCGCAGTTGCAGCGCAACCCCGGGGCGGTCAGTCATCTGAAAATCACGGATCGCAATGGCCGCGAGGTGAACCGGGGTGCGGTGAACTTTAACCGCTACAACGCGCGAAACTTTCCGTTTTCGATGCGGCAACCGCCCAGCCCGCGCAACGCACTTGGCCTTGTCAAGTTCATGTTCCCGAACCGCTACAACATCTATCTGCACGACACCCCCGCCAAAAGCCTGTTTGGCCGCGAGGTCCGGGCATTTAGCCACGGTTGCATCCGTCTGAACGACCCGTTCGATTTTGCCTATGCGCTGCTGGCCAAGCAGGAAAGCGATCCCAAGGGGTTCTTTCAGCGGCGGTTGAATTCCGGATCGGAAAGCCGGGTCAATCTGGACGTTCCGGTGCCGGTACATCTGGTCTATCGCACGGCATTCACCAATGTGACGGGTGATCTGCAATTCCGCCGCGACATCTATGGCCGGGACGCACAGATCTGGTCGGCGCTGGCGCGCGAAGGGGTGGCGGTGCGGGCCGTTCGCGGCTAAGTCTTTCCCCAAGCGGGGAAAGACATGGGCCTTACAGTCAGGGATATTGCCACAGCACTTGGCGCAGAGGCGCTGGGGAATGCGGAACTGCCGGTGCGCCGGCCAGCAGAGCCTGCCTTGGCGGCAGAGGACGATCTGGCCCTTGCCATGACCCCGAAATGGAGCGAGCCGCTGGGGCTGAGCCGGGCGCGTGCGGCCCTTGTCTGGCCCGGTGCGGACTGGCGCGCGCTGGGGCTTGAGGCCGCAATCGAAGTGCCACGCGCGCGCTTGGCGATGGCGCAGTTGACGCAAGCTTTTGACGCGCCCCGCGCGGTGACCGGCATCCATCCGACGGCTTTGATCGACGACAGCGCCACCATCGGGCGCGATGTCAGCATTGGCCCGTTCAGTGTGATCGGGCCGGGCGCGGAAATTGGCGCAGGTACATGGATTGACGCCCATGTGACCGTGGCCGAGGCGGTCAAGGTGGGCCGCACCTGTCAGATTTTCGCGGGCGTTCGGCTGGGACGCGCTGTGCAGATTGGCGACCGCTGCATCCTGCAACCCAATGTGGTCATTGGGGCTGATGGATTTTCCTTCGTGACAGCGGGGCCATCGAATGAGGAACGCGCGTTTCAGGGGATGGGGCGGGCGCCGCTTGACCCGCCCGACGATGCCGTGCGGCATCGGATCCATTCGCTGGGCAGCGTGGTTGTGGGCGATGATGTGGAGGTGGGTGCCAATAGCACGATTGATGCAGGCACGATCAGTGCCACCACGGTGGGGCGCGGCACCAAGATCGATAACCTTGTGCAGGTCGGCCATAACGTGGTGTTGGGCGAAGATTGTGTGCTGTGTGCGCAGGCTGCGGTGGCCGGGTCTGCCCGCATTGGCGACCGCGTCGTGCTGGGCGGCAAATCCGGCGTAAAAGACAATATCACCGTCGGTGCGGATGTTGTCGTGGGCGGTGCTGCCGTGGTGCTGAGCACCGTCGAGGCGGGGCAGTTCATGATGGGGTATCCCGCGCAACCGATGCCAAGCTACCGCGCGCAATTGAAAGCCACGCGTCAGGCGGTGCTGCGTCAGAAAGGTGTTTCAAAGCCCGGTCAGAATGACTAAATCAGCGTCAGACATCCGGAGGCCGTTATGAACGTCAAAGATCAGGTGATCGCAATTCTTGCCGAGCAAGCCTTGCTGGAGCCATCGGACGTGGCGCTGGACAACGGGTTGGACGACCTGGGCATTGATAGCATGGGGCTTGTGGAGAGCATTTTCGCCATCGAAGAGGCCTTTGACATTTCGGTGCCGTTTAACGCCAACGCGCCGCAAGACAGCAAATTTGATGTCTCATCCGTCGCCGCAATTATCACCGCCGTCGAAGCCCTGATCGCGGAGCAGGGCAAAGGCTGATGCGCTGTGTGGTCTTGACCGGGGCAGGGACGATCAACCCGCTTGGCAGCGATGTGCCTGCAACCTTTGAAGCGATGCGCGAGGGGCGCTGCGGCATCGGACCGCTGGACATCCGCGATGTGGATCGTCTGTCGATCCAGATCGGCGGGCAGGTGCGCGACTATGACGAACAGGCGCATTTCAACCGCCAGCAAATCGCACTTTATGACCGGTTCACGCAGTTCACCTTGCTGGCCGCACGGCAGGCGCTGGATGCGGCGGGCTTGCAGTTTACCGGGCGTTTGGCGGACCGGTCCGGTGTGATCCTTGGCACGTCCGGTGGCGGATTGAACACGCAGGATGAAAACTACCGCGCGGTTTACGAAGAGGGCAAGAACCGGGTGCATCCGTTTATTGTGCCCAAGCTGATGAACAATGCCGCCGCCAGCCATGTGTCGATGGAGTGGAACCTGCGCGGACCGTCTTTCACGGTGGCCACGGCCTGTGCCTCGTCCAACCACGCGATGGGGCAGGCGTTCAACATGATCCGCAGCGGTATGGCTGATGTGATGGTCACAGGTGGGTCGGAATCCATGTTGTGCTTTGGCGGGATCAAGGCCTGGGAAGGGCTGCGGGTGATGAGCCGCGATGCCTGCCGTCCGTTCTGTGCCACACGCAACGGCATGGTGCAGGGCGAAGGCGCCGGGGTCTTTGTGTTTGAGGACCGCGACCATGCGATCAAGCGCGGTGCAGATATCTTGTGCGAGGTGGCGGGGTTTGCGATGTCTTCCGACGCCTCTGATATTGTGATGCCCTCCAAGCAAGGGGCGGCGCGGGCCATCGCAGGTGCGATTGCGGACGCGGGCGTGGCAAAAGATGCGGTGGGCTATATCAACGCGCATGGCACCGGCACGGCGGCCAATGACAAGACCGAATGTGCAGCAGTAGCCGATGTCTTCGGGGCACATGCGGACCGGCTGATGATGTCATCGACCAAATCCATGCATGGGCATTTGATTGGCGGCACGGGTGCTGTGGAATTGCTGGCCTGTATCATGGCGCTGCGCGACGGCGTCATCGCGCCTACGATCAACTATGAAGAGCCGGACCCGGAATGCGCGCTGGATGTGGTGCCCAATGAAGCGCGCGAGGCTGAGGTTGATGTGGTGCTGTCCAACGCCTTTGCCTTTGGCGGGTTAAATGCCGTTCTGGCGTTGCGCCGGGCGTAAGCCGACCCCAGAAACGCAAAAGGCCGCCCGGTTGGGGCGGCCATTGTTTTTTGGTGTTGCGCTTATTCTTCGACGTTCACGACGCCGTCAAAACCAGCTGTGAACCCGGTCAAAGACACATCCAGCAGAACCTCTTGATCGGGGGCTGCGGCCGGGACGAGGCGCAGCTTGGCGGCATTGCCACGTTTGAACTGCGCGATTTCGTCTGCGGTAAAGCCGACGCGGGCGACGCAGCCCGCGGCGTTGCAGAACGTGAACGGATAGCGGCGTGCCTGACCGCCATCAACCGACAGGGTCAATTGCTGTGTCAGCAGGGTTTCAAGTGGGACAACGATGGTCGCACCAGCCGCAGCCTGACCACCGGGGGGCAGGGGAAACATGCTCATCTCTGCGACGGCATTGCCGTCTGCATCCAGCAGCAGTTGATACAGTTGGCAAGGGTCGTTTTGTCCTTCGGGTGCTTTGAGGCAGCGCAGTGCCCAGTCGCCAAATTCTTCCAGAATATAAGGTGCACCCGGCTGCAATCCGGCAAGGGTTTCGGCGTTGACCGGTTCACCAAGGCTGAGGTCCGCGGCGGTGCTGCCTGCGGGTGGTGCCGGTTCTGCGTCAGTCTCTGTCTCGGTGGTGGTTTCCTGCGCAATCGCAGGAAGGGCGGCCAGCAACGACAGGCCAAGCACAAACGGTTTCAAGATGCTTTGCATCACATGCTCCATATTGATTTGGGCACCGGGTTAGCACGGCTTTCAGACCATGTCAGGTCCGAATTCGTCACATCGGCGGGAGCAGGCAAAAACGAGAAAAGGGCCCGCAAGCGGACCCCTTTCCCATTCTCCCTGTCGGACTTGGCCGACTAATTGAGCGCAAGCTAGCCGCCGCCCTGCGCGCCGTCAACAGGGTTTCGATCACAATTTGGGACGCGGCGGGGTGGTGGCCCTGTGGCGAAAAAAAGGCCGCACCAAAGGCGCGGCCAGTCTGACAGGGAGAATGGTGCCCACAACCCCGGGGGACATTTGGGGAAGCAGGCGCGATTACTCTGGCATGGATTGGTTAAGAATGTATTTTAGCCAAAAATGGGGGAGGGGCAGCATGTCCGACAGTATCTTTATCGGTGGCGGTGGCCCAGATTATGCAGAGCCGCAGCAGTTGTTGCTGGACAAGGCCAACCGGCATGGGTTGATCGCGGGCGCCACCGGCACCGGCAAGACGGTCACGCTGCAAATCTTGGCAGAGGGGTTTTCGGCGGCGGGTGTCCCTGTGTTCCTGTCGGACGTCAAAGGGGATTTGTCGGGGCTGGCCGCATCGGGCAGTGAGACCTTCAAGTTGCACGATGCTTTCATGAAGCGCGCGGGCACCATCGGGCTTGATCTGCAATATAGCGCCTTTCCGGTCACCTTTTGGGACTTGTTCGGCCAGCAAGGTCATCCGATCCGCGCCACTGTGGCTGAGATGGGACCGCTGTTATTGAGCCGTCTGCTAGAGCTGACGGATGTGCAAGAGGGCGTGATGAACGTGGCCTTCCGCGTGGCGGATGAAGAGGGGCTGCCGCTGCTTGATCTCAAGGACCTGCAGGCCTTGTTGGTCTGGGTTGGGCAGAACGCCAAAGACCTGTCGCTGCGCTATGGCAATGTTGCGGCCTCTTCGGTCGGGGCCATTCAGCGGCAGTTGCTGGTGATCGAAAACCAAGGCGGCAATGAGCTGTTCGGGGAGCCTGCGCTAGACTTGGCTGACATTATTCGCACGGATACAGACGGGCGCGGTGCGGTGAACATTTTGGCCGCTGACAAGTTGATGGCGAGCCCGAAGCTGTATGCCACGTTCCTGCTGTGGCTGCTGTCAGAGCTGTTTGAGGAACTGCCAGAGGTCGGCAACCCCGATAAGCCCAAGCTGGTCTTCTTTTTCGACGAGGCGCATCTGCTGTTTGACGACGCGCCCAAGGCGCTGGTGGACAAAGTAGAACAAGTGGCACGCCTGATCCGGTCCAAAGGGGTTGGGGTCTATTTCATCACCCAGAACCCGGCGGATGTGCCTGATGATGTGTTGGGTCAGTTGGGCAACCGGGTGCAACATGCGCTGCGTGCCTTCACGGCCAAGGACCGCAAGGACCTCAACAAAGCGGCAGAAACTTATCGTGAGAACCCGGCCTTTGACACAGCAGAGGCCATTCAGGAGGTTGGCACCGGCGAGGCGATAACTTCTATGCTAGATGCCAAAGGGTCGCCGATGATTGTTGAGCGGACATTGATCCGCCCGCCTTCGTCGCAACTGGGGCCATTGGACAGCGCGGCGCGGGCCGCCATGCTGCAAGCCTCTCCGATGGGTTTGAAATATGCCGAAAAGCTGGACCGCGAGAGCGCGTTTGAGATGTTACGCGCGCGGGCCGACAAGGCCGCCGCAGAGGCCGAAAAGGCCGAAGCCGAAGAGGAAGCAGCTGAGCTGGAGTTGCGCGAGTTCAAGAAGGCGCGGCGCTATGATGGGGGCGGCACGGGGCGCAGTACGTCGCGGCGCAAAACGTCGGACGGCGGTTGGGGTGAGGCGATCACCAATGTGGTTGTCAAAGAGCTGAAAGGCACGACCGGCAAACGGATCGTGCGCGGCATTTTGGGCGGGCTGTTCAAGGGGCGTTAGGGCAGGCGTGTGAAACGCCCGTCTTCGAATTCACCCTTGGACCGAACCCAGATGGTGCCGTCTTTATCGTCATAGATCACCACGGCAGAGCGGTCGGATTCCAGCACCGCATCCGCCACACGGCGGTAAAGCCCGCCTTTCTTGTGCCGATGCGTTGCGGTCCAAGGCAGATCATTGCGCGGCCATGTGGCCCCGGCGCGGCCAAGGGCGCGCCGGGTGAGCGTTTTCATCGTTTGCATCATCGTCATGCGGTCAGAACCGATCCTGTCACATCATTGGGTCGGTACGTTGTGCACCCTTTGCAGCCGGAGGCATAGGCCTCTAGGTAGACATTCTTGAAAGTGTCGAAGGGGATGTCGGCGGGGCAGTTCACGGTCTTTGAAATGCCGCTATCGACCCAGCGTTGTGCTGCGGCCTGCATCCGCACATGATCGCGCGGTTCAAGGTCTGCGACGGTGACAAAGGCATCCGTCAATGGCGCGTCGGGGCCGTGCATTTGCCGGTAAAGCCAAACCGCATAGTCCATGACATGCTCGTCCTCCTTTCGGCCATCGGGGCGTGTGATGGTGCGGGTGTATGCATTGGCGAAGACAGGCTCGATCCCCGAAGAGGTATTGCCGGCAAACATTGACGTGGTGCCGGTGGGCGCGATGGTGGTCAGCGTTCCGTTGCGCAATCCATAGGCTGCGACGGCGGCACCGACCTCTGGGTCGAGGGCTTGAATCGTGGGCTGCGCCATATGTGCCTTGGCATTGTAAGACGGGAAAGCACCGCGTTCGCGGGCAAGCTCTGCACTGGCGAGGTAGGCGGCGTTTTGTATCGCCTGCATCCAGCTGCCGACCAGAAACACCGCCTTGGCCGACCCATAGACAGCCCCCAGCATGATGATTGCATCCGCGACGCCGGTGACACCGATGCCGATGCGGCGCTTTGACAGCGCCTCGTGCCGTTGCGCGTCGTTGGCGTAGTGCGAGATATCAAGCGTGTTGTCCAACATGCGCACCGCCGTGCCCACCATACGCCGGAGTGTGATCAGATCAAGCCGCGCCTCTGGCGTGAACGGCGATAGCACCAGTTGCGCCAGATTGATGGCTGCCAGCGGGCAGGTGCCGTTGGGCGGCAGCGGCTGTTCGGCACAGGAATTGGTGGCCGAGATTGTCTCAAGATAGTTCAACGGATTGGCTTCGTTGATCCGGTCGATGAACAGCACGCCGGGTTCGGCGGTGTCATAGGTTTGGCGCATGATCGCATCCCAAAGGTCCATCGCGTTGACCGTGCGCACGATCTGGCCGTCCCACATCAGATCCCATTCGTCGTCTTTGCTGACCGCGTCGATGAAATCATCTGTGATCATGACCGAAACGTTGAAATTACGCAGGCGCGTCCGGTCGGATTTGGCAGTGATAAAGTCCATAATGTCAGGATGATCGCAGCGCATCGTCGCCATCATCGCGCCACGCCCCATGCCAGTAACCAACATTTTGCAAACGGCGTCACAAATATCCATTGCCGCCAGCGGACCCGCTGCCGGACAGTCCAGACCCTTGACCGTCCAGCCGCGCGGACGCAGCGTGGAAAAGTCGAACCCAATGCCCCCGCCCATTTGCATGGTTTTGGCGGCATCCTTGATCGTGTCCATGATGCCATCAACCGAATCAGGAATAGTGCGCATCACAAAAGTATTGGACAGGGTGACGGACCGTTCTGTTCCGCAACCTGACAGGATGCGCCCCGCCGGAATTAACCGAAAGTCTTGCATCGCGTGGTAGAATTCCTGTGCGACCAACTGGCGCGATTTTTCAGGTTCTATTGCGGCTAAACCATTTGCAACACGGTGAAAAGTATCCCCCAAGGCACGGTCAACGTTTCCTGCGGCTGTCGTGTACTTATATTTGTCCTGCCAGATTTGCTCTGCTATAGGTTGTGCAAAGACATAACTATCTGATGCCGCATTTTGTCTTTCGTACATGATTGGCCCACCCAATTTGTTAAGAAATGTTAACGAATTATTAACTAATAACCTTAAGGAATTGTTAACCTTGGGAAAGAAATGGAGTTGAAGGTCAAAGATTCAACGTATTTCGCATCGCATTCGCATAGGTTGTTTCAGAATTGTCCAAATACCGGGCAACTTGAGAAACGAAACCTGGCGGAGGACAAAAAGCGAAAGAGTTGTATTTGTAGAGTTATCGGCAATTCGTTTCAGATTTGCGTTGCATCATTAGGACCGTCTTAAGGGCGACGCTCTATCGAGATCCCCGTCACAACCGAGGGGATCCTTGAATGATGAAACTATTTGCGTGTTTGGGATCGGGTAACTGCATGAAGCCGTGGTTGGCCATGCATCAATTGGACATACCGTTCGAATTGACCCTGATCGATGTGCTGAAAGGGGAACAGAAATCTCCGGACTATCTTGCCATCAATCCTTTGGGGGTCGTGCCCTATTTGCAGACCGAAACCGGGCAGGGCATTGGCGAAAGCAACGCGATGTTGTGGCACCTTGCTGAAGGTCGCGATCTGATGCCGCCCGATGCCGCCAGCCGGGCCGAGGCGCTGCAGTGGATGTTCTTTGAGCAATCCAAACTTGAACCCTACATCTCTCCTGCGCGGTTTTTCACCACCATCTTGCCAAGCGAACGGGCCAATCGGGCGGATGATATCGCGGCATGGCAGGCGGCGGCAGCACCGGGGCTTACACGGCTTGATGCGCATCTTGCGGACCGTCAGTTTATGCTGAAATGGGGGTATTCCATCGCGGACATTGCCATGTTTGGCTACGTCCACGTGATCGAGGAAGCAGGGATAGCCCTGACCGACTATCCAGCAATCGCCACATGGATTGATACAGTCGCCCGCACGCCGGGTTTCCGACCGTTGCACGAACTTGGCCAGACAGACGCGCGAGCGGCATGACAGATAGGATGGGCGCGTGGCGCCTGAATTAGATGACCTGAATGAAAACAGCGACAGTTCAGAACCTGCACGACCAAGCGTTTGATCCGCAACAGGCGGATCATCGGGCGTTTACCGTTGCGCGGCGTCTAAAGGTTGCAGTGTGGGTCTATGACATCGATCATTCGCGGGTCGTCTTGGCAAACCAGGCCGCCTGCGGGCTTTGGCAGGCCAAAGACGAGGAAGAACTGTGCAGTCGAGACATGGCGAAGGGCATGTCTTCGACCGTTGCCAAGCGGCTGAAGCAATATCAGAGCGACTTTGTCGAAAGTGCCGCCACCTTTACCGAGATGTGGACGCTTTACCCCAATGGGTCGCCTGAAAACGTGATGGTGATCTTTTCAGGTTACACGCTGGCGGATGGTCGCATGGCGATGCTGTGCGAAACGGTTGGAGGGTCCGAAGACGAGCCCGAGAATATCCGAAGCGCAGAGGCGCTGCTGCACACCGACGTGATGATCCTGCTGGTGGGACAGGACGGCCCGAGCCTTTATATGAACCCCGCCGCGCGCAATATGCTGCCCGATGGCGGACAGGATTTTCAGAACCTCTTTGTTAATCCCGCAGACTATGCTGATTTGCTGATCGCACTTTCGGCGACAGGCGAACATCGGCTGGTGACAGAGGTGAAGACAGCCAATGGGCAGCGCTGGTTTGATGTCTCGGCCAAATCCTGTTCGGACGCGGCAACCGGCAAACCCGCGATCCTTGTGACAGCCATTGACGTGAGCGAGTTGAAGGTCGCGCGCGACAAGGCCCGCTATCTTGCAGATCGGGACCTTTTGACCGGCTGCTATAACCGGTCTTATCTGCAAAACCATCTGGCCTATCTTGCCGGGCTGCCCGACCCACCCGATTGTGCGATCATCTTTTTTGATGTGGACCGATTCAAGCAGATCAACGACCGCCACGGGCACGAGGCGGGCGATACGGTGTTGCGCAACATCGCGCAGCGCGCCCGCGAAATTCTGCGCGGGCGCGACATGATCACCCGGCTTGGGGGTGATGAATTTGTGGTGCTGCTGGAAGATGTCGAAGACGACGAGATGGTCACCAAGCGGATCACGAGATTGCAGGCCGCGATCGCAAGGCCGATCTTTCATGACGCGACACGGATCAGCACCACGGTCAGCATGGGGGTCGCCCGATTCACGCCTGGGCAAATCGATTTCACCGATGTGATGCGGCGTGCGGACATCGCACTTTACGGGGCGAAACAGGCAGGCCGGGACCGCGCCACCCATTTCAATGACGAAATGGGCCGTGCTGCGCACGAGCGAGATCTGATTGAAGAAGAATTGAAGGCAGCCTTGCAGAACCGGCAGTTCATTCTGCATTACCAGCCACGGGTTGATTTGCGGCGTGGCAATGTTGTCTCGGTTGAGGGGCTGGCGCGCTGGCAGCACCCGACCCGCGGCCTGGTCATGCCCGATAAGTTCATACCGATCTGCGAAGAAACGGGCATGATCGAGGATCTTGGCCGGCAGGTGCTGGAAATCGGTGTGGCTCAGGCGATTGTCTGGCACCGCGCCGGGCACAAGTTTGAGGTGTCGCTGAACGTCTCACCCCGGCAATTTAATGACAAACGCCTGATGCGCACGCTTTACGATCTGTCCCGTGCGCCCGATTTCCCACGCGGCAAGATCGAGTTGGAGATCACCGAAAACGTGCTGTTCGGTGACCATCACAGCATCGCCAAGAAGCTTAAGAAGATCACCGAGATGGGTTATCGCATCGCGATTGATGACTTTGGCACGGGCTATTCGAACCTGTCCTACATCTCGCGCTTTCCACTGAAATGCCTGAAGATCGACCGGTCCTTTGTTGACAGATTGCCGGAATCAGGACCGATCATCAGCCTGATCCTGACACTGGCCCGCCAGATCGGGGCCACGGCTGTGGCAGAAGGTGTGGAAACCGAAGAGCAATACGCCTGGCTTGCCGCGCAAAACTGCAAGCAGGCGCAGGGATATCTTTTGTCGCGGCCGGTCCCGCCAGAGGCCTTCCTGAAGGTCGTTGAGGATCTGGATGGGCGCGCCACTCCGCCGTGAGGAACGCGCTAAAGCTGCTTGATCTTCAGCAGGGAAAGCCGGTTCTCGTCCTTTTCGACCACTTCAAAACGAAAGCCGTGGAACGAAAAGACCTGACCTTCGAGCGGGATCATCTGTGCAGCATGAATGACCAGCCCGGCGACGGTGTTCGCCTCTTCATCGGGGAGATGCCAATCATGCGCGCGGTTCAGGTCGCGGATCGTCATGCTGCCGTCAACAAGATAGGCGCCGTCGGCGGTCGTTGACACCTGGGTGTCTTCGTCGATGTCGAATTCGTCTGCGATTTCGCCCACAATTTCTTCGAGGATGTCTTCGAGCGTGATCAGACCTTGCAGGGTGCCATATTCATCAACCACCAGCGCAAAGTGCGTTTTGCGGCGCAGAAACTGCCGCATCTGATCATCAAGGGTTGTGGTTTCGGGCACAAAATAGGGTTCCATCGCCACATCGAGGATGTTGAAGGCATCAAGCTCTGCCGCCGTCATCACACCATCGGTCATCATCCGCTGTGTCGCGCGCAGCAGTTCTTTGGCATGCAGAATGCCAACGATGTTCTCCGGATCGCCCTGAAACAGAGGCAAACGGGTGTGATTGCTTTCCAGACAGAGCCGCAGAATCTCGGCGGTGGGCAAGGCCGCATCAATCATTTCGATGCCCGAGCGGTGCAGCATAATCTCTTCCACCGCGCGCTCGTTTAGGTCAAGTGCGCCAAGGATACGGTCACGATCTTCCTTTTCGACGATGCCTTCGGAGTGGCCAAGCTGCAAAGCGCCTGCAATCTCTTCCCGGACGGCCAGAATGTTACCATCTGGGTCCGTGCGCACTCCAAAAAGCGCCAGCACGCCGCGTACCAGCAGGCGCACCACGCGCACGATCGGGGCAAAAAGGAACACCACCACGCCGATCGGACGCGCCACGCGGGACGCCACGGTTTCGGGGTTGGTGATGGCATAGGTTTTGGGCAGCACCTCTGCAAAGATCAGCACCAGCAGAGTCATGATCAAGGTGGCAGCGGCGACACCGTTTTGACCAAAGACTTTGGTCAGAAGCGCCGTGGCCAGCGAAGTGGCCAGAATATTGACGACGTTGTTGCCCAGCAGGACCGACCCGATCAGGCGTTCGCTGTCTTCGGTGATGTCGAGCGCACGTTGCGACCCTTTGTGCCCCTTGTCGGCATTCGCCCGCAGTTTCCCGCGCGAGGCAGCGGTCAGTGCCGTTTCAGAGCCCGAGAAGAAGCCCGAGAGGACAAGCAAAACGGCGATGGCGCCAGCGGTAACCCAAAAGGCGGCATCAAAAAGGGAGGGTTCCATCGTGGTCCTATTGTTACAACTGCAAGGGTTATGGGGTTTCCATGGGCTTGCTTCAAGTGTTGCGCGCGGCTTTTGACAGCGGGTGATGCTCTATCACCAGTGCGGTCAGGCGTTCGTCCAGCACGTGGGTGTAAATTTCCGTGGTCGCGACATCGGCATGGCCCAACATGGTCTGGATTGCGCGCAGGTCAGCGCCGTGGGCCAGAAGATGGGTGGCAAAAGCATGGCGCAGTGTATGTGGCGTGACCTTGTCAGGGGCTACACCTGCGCGCAGGGCGATGCCCTTGATCAGGGTAAAGAACCGCTGCCGGGTCAGGTGACCGGCCTTTCCGCGCGATGCAAAAAGGTATGGCGAAGGGCGTTTGCCCGCCTGCCGCGCGGCATCTTCTTCGGCGTCGCGGACCGCCAGATAGGCCGCCATGGCCGCACGGGCAGGCGGCGACAGTGGCACCATGCGTTCTTTGCCGCCTTTGCCGCGGATCAACAGCATGGCAGGGTCGCCGCGCACCGAAGACAGGGGCAGGGTGACCAACTCGGTCACGCGCATGCCCGTGGCGTAGAGCAGTTCCATCAGGCAGGTGTCGCGCAGTGCCCATTTGCCCGGCGCGCGGGCGGCTTGCAAAAGGGCTGCGACCTCTTGTTCAGACAGCACTTTGGGCAGGGCTTTGGATTTGCCGGGCCCCTTGATCTGGATCGCGGGATTAGCGTCGCGCCAGCCTTCTTCAAACGCGAAGCGAAAAAGCTGTTTGATCGCGGACAGACGTCGGGCGCGGGTGGCGGCAGAAAGGCCTTCGGCCTCAGACGCGATCAGAAAGCTTTCGACGTCATCCTGGGTCAGGGTCGCAAAGTGCAGGCCTTTGGGGGACAGCCAGTCCGCAAAGATCGTCAAGTCACGAGCGTAGGCCAGTTGCGTGTTGGTGGCGGCATCTAGTTCGGCCGCCTGCGCTTCGAGGAAGGTCTGAATCCAATGAGGCATCGGGCGGTCGGCGACGGTCATGTCGGACGATCGAGGATCAAGAGTTGCAGCGCCGCGCGGCGAGCCACATCTTCAAGCCCGACAGAGCGCAAGAAGGCCAGCGCATCGGTCATAGCGCCTGTGTCCCCGGCGACGCCTGCGTTGAAGATGGCGTTGGCGCGCAGCAGCGCCTCGCCCAGTTGGCCGTTCTGGGCCAGACGCGCCAGCCGTTCGGGCACCATCGCATCGCCAAACCCGGCCTGCACCGCGCGCGCGATTGCAGAGCGGGCCGGAGCGTCTTGCGGTTGGCCCTGTGCTACTGCACGCAGGAAGGGATCACCCACGGCGGTATCCGCATCCCGCGCGATGGTTTCATAATCAGGCGAGAGCAGGCCGACGGTCAGGGCGAGGTCTGCCGCCGCGCCGGTCAGGGGCAGTCGGTTGAGATCACTTGCGTAAAGCTGGGCAAAGGGGACCTCGGCCTTGATGCTACGCATGGCTTCCCACGCAGCGGGTAAGGCTATGGCCACGGCGCCGGGGTCGCCCGCGCGGATGGCCACATCGAATTGTTGCATGGCATCAACGCGGTCCCAGATGCCACCTGAGGCGGACGGGGTACGCGAGGTGTAGAGCGCTTGCAGCGTGTTGGCGGGCAGCGCGCCCGCGCGGGCGAGCCGTTCCGCCGCCTCAAGCTGGGCCTTCCAGCCGGTTGTGCTGCGCAAATCGGCGTGCGCGAAGGCCAGCGGCAGGTTGGGCGTTGTGAGCGCCTGACCGATCGCCTCGCGCATGCGGAAGACCAGCGGGCTGACACGTGTGGGTGGGCCGAGTTCGGCTTCGTCCTCGTACAGATCGGGGTCAAGGAACCGCGACAGCAGGGCCTCTTCTTCGTCGGAAATATCGCCAAGGACACGGTTGGTGTTCAAGGTCAGTGCGGCTGCGGGCCAGTCGCCGGATCGCGCAAGGCAGAAGATGCGCGCCGACGGGGTAGGCGCGATGGCTGGGCGGTCCTGCATGACTTTGCAGGCCGCGTCCTCTGTCCCGGTCAGAAGGGCCACGTCAAACCAGCGGCGAAACATCTGCGGTGATTTGGCGTCAGCCTCTTCCAGCAGGGCCTGGGCCTGTTGCAAAGCGCCCAGATCCAGCAGCTTGTCCACACGAGCCAGAAACAACGCGCCTTGCGGTCCGGCACCCAAGGGGGGATCAGCCTCTGCCAGCATCAGCACAGTCAGAAAGTCCTGCATAGCGGGCAGGCCGGGCATCGCTTCGGCGCGGACCAGCGTGACGAGCGTTTCTTCGGCGGAACCTGACCAGAGATTGCGGGGCAGGCCGGTTGTGGCGCTGGTCAGCAGGCCTACCGGATCGGGCGAGGGGCTGTCGAGCAGAGTGACAGTGACGTTTGGCGAGGCTGCCGTGTCAGCCACGGGAGGTTCGTCGATCATGCGGGGTTGCGTGCCGGCAGGCGCTGCCGCCTCGACCGATTGGGAAAGCCAGTCAATCGCGGACAGGGGCGATCCGTCCTGCGCGGCAAGCGGGGCCGCCAGAATACAAAGTGCTGCAACAGGGCCACGCAGGGCCATCGTCAGTCCGTTTCCAATACCACTGGCACGCGGTTCTCCACACTCGGGGCCGCAAAATCCGCAGGGAAAAAGATTGGCCCTACGTAAGCATAGGCCACCAGCGCCAGCGCCGCCAGTAGCCCCAGAAAGAAGATCGCCTTGATCAGACGCCACATCATGATTGCCCCAAAATCTGCCTGCCATTCGGACTTATGCCGTTTGTCATGGGTTATATATGGCCTTTTGCGCAAGATCACGCCATTGAAGGGCAGAAAATGAAACTAAGCGGTGTGCGGCCTAATTTCTGGGCGCGTCGCGGGGGTTCACGTTGGATGAAATGCGGTGAGGGGACCAAGGCATTGCGGCTGAAGCGCACGATTGTGCTGGTTGGGATGATGGGATCGGGCAAATCCGCGATTGGCCGCGCCCTGTCTGCGCGCCTACAGGTGCCGTTTCAGGACAGTGATGCGGCCATCGAGGAGGCCGCGCAGGACACCATCGCCGACATCTTTGCCCGCGATGGCGAGGCGTTTTTCAGGCGTCGCGAGAGCGAAGTCATCAAACGGCTGCTGGATGGGCCGCCGGCGGTGCTGTCCACCGGCGGCGGGGCGTTTCTGGCCGCGCGCAATCGGGACATTATTGCAGAGGCGGGGGCGGCGGTCTGGCTGGATGCGCCGTTGCGTTTGCTGTGGGAACGGGTGCGGCACAAAGACACGCGGCCATTGCTGCGCACCGCTGATCCGCTCGCCACGCTGACCGCGCTATTCGAAGAGCGGACGCCGATTTATGCGCTGGCGACCCTGCGACTGAGCGTGAGACCCAACAATTCCATTGATGAGACAACGCAGTCGCTGATCCAGCTGCTGTTGGAACATCCTGACCTGCTAGAGGCCGCAACATGATCGAGACCGTGACAGTAGACTTGCCCGGACGGGTCTATGACATTCGCATTGGGGCCGGTGTTCTGGACGAAGCGGGTCCGCGCATTGCGGGCATGGGCGGGCGCAAACATGTGGCGATCATCACGGATGCCACCGTTGCCGGGCTGCATATCGCGGCACTTCAAACCAGTTTGAGCAGTGCCGGATTGACGAGTGACGCCTTGCTGCTACCCCCCGGAGAGGCCACCAAAAGCTGGGCGCAGCTGGAACGCTGCGTGGAATGGCTGCTGCAACAAAAGGTCGAGCGGGGCGACACCATCGTGGCGATGGGTGGTGGCGTGATTGGCGATCTGGTGGGGTTTGCCGCCGCCATCCTGCGCCGCGGTGTGCGGTTTGTGCAGGTGCCAACCACGCTGCTGGCGCAGGTCGACAGCTCTGTCGGTGGTAAGACAGCGATCAACTCTCCCAATGGCAAGAACCTGATTGGTGCGTTTCATCAGCCTGCACTGGTGCTGTGTGACACGGCCCTGCTGGACAGCCTGCCAGCGCGTGATTTTCTGGCGGGCTATGGCGAAGTGGTGAAATACGGGCTGCTGGGCGATGCGGCATTTTTTGACTGGCTGGAGGTCAACGCGCCGCGCATGTCCACCGATATGGACGCGCGCATTCACGCGGTGACCCGGTCCTGCCAGATGAAGGCCGAGATTGTCGCGCGCGATGAGACCGAACAGGGCGACCGCGCCTTGTTGAATCTTGGCCATACCTTCTGCCACGCATTGGAGGCGGCGACGGGCTATTCTGATCGGCTGTTGCACGGCGAAGGTGTGGCAATAGGCTGTGCACTCGCCTTTGAAACTTCGGCCCGATTGGGGTTGTGCAGTCAGGAGGACCCCAGCCGGGTGCGGGCGCATCTGGCGGCGATGGGGATGAAAAAGGATCTGGCTGATATTCCGGGCGATCTGCCTGACGCTGCGGTCTTGCTGGACCTGATGGGTCAGGACAAGAAGGTCGTCGAGGGCACTTTGCGGTTCATCATGGCGCGCGGGATTGGTGAGGCGTTTGTGACATCAGTTGTGCCGAAGGACGTGGTGATTTCCGTGCTGGATGATGCGCTGTCCCAACGGCATTCATAGCACATTGGGTGACTGGCCAAGCAAAAAAGCCCCGGTTATCCGACCGGGGCTTTTGTTTCGCATAGGCGTCTAGAACGGAATTTCGTCGTCCAGATCGCGACCGCCACCGCCGCCGCCGGAGGATGATCCGCCGCCGCCACCGCCGTAGTTGCCACCACCGCTGTCATAGCCGCCGCCACCGCCGCCGGAATAGCCGCCGCTATCACCGCCGTAGCCGCCGCCACCACCGCCGCCATCACGGCCATCCAGCATCGTCAGCTCGGACCGGTAGGGACGCAGCACGACTTCGGTTGAATAGCGGTCCTGGCCATTCTGGTCCTGCCATTTGCGGGTTTCCAGCTGGCCCTCGATATACACCTTGGAGCCTTTCTTGAGATATTGCTCGGCCACGCGGGCGAGCGGTTCGCTGAAAATCGCGACGGAATGCCATTCGGTGCGTTCCTTGCGTTCGCCGGTGTTGCGGTCTTTCCAGTTCTCGGAGGTGGCGATCCGCAAGTTGCAGACCTTGCCGCCGTTCTGGAAAGTCCGCACCTCGGGGTCGCGGCCCAGGTTGCCGATAAGAATGACTTTGTTCACTGATCCGGCCATGCGCCGACCCCCTTCGATTCTTTGATTTTGGCTAACTTACGTTTGCCGCGTCATAGTTAACAGAGGTCTAACGACACGCAGGACTGGTTTCTGTGGAAAAAACGATTAGATTGCGCCGTGTGGGTCGGGATAGGACGAGTTGATGCAGAAATTGGGTGGTATCGCGCTGAGTGTAGTGTTGGTCTTTGCCGGGATTGCAGAGGCGCAAGAGCGGACCTCGACCCGATCACGCACAGCGCTTTTTGCCAGCCAGCTTTCAGTGCTCGATAACCGTGCAGCCCAGCAGTACAGTAGTTCGGTTCGTTTGCAGCCGCCGCGTGTGGTGGTGCCCGGTGCGCCGGGGTCGAGCCCGGCCTATAGCGGGCGTTATAACGGGCCGTATCTGAGCATGGCGCGGGCGGCCGCGCGGCAGCATGGTGTGCCCGAGGATTTGTTCCTGCGGCTGGTGCAGCAGGAAAGCGGCTGGAACCCCAATGCGCGGTCGCACAAGGGTGCGCTGGGACTGGCACAACTGATGCCACAGACGGCGCGGGCGTTGGGGGTTGATCCCTATGATGTGAGCCAGAACCTTGAAGGTGGTGCGCGCTATCTGGCGACGCAGTATCGCAAATTCGGCAATTGGCCGCACGCATTGGCCGCCTATAACGCAGGCCCCGGTGCGGTGGAGCGTTACAACGGCATCCCGCCGTACAAAGAAACCCAGAATTACGTGCGGATCATCTGGGGCAGCTGACGGCGTCCCCGGACGGGAACGCCGCGCAGTTGCCGGTTATTCCGCCGCGACCTTGATCACAGGTTCCATTTCGGCCAGTTGCGCATCGGTCAGGTGACACTTGATCTGGTGACCATCTGCCAGCGCACGGGTTACGGGCACCTCTTTTTCGCACAAGCCGCCATCGACCTTGTCTTTCCAACGGCAGCGCGTCTGGAACGGGCAACCGGTGGGCGGGTTCATGGCCGAGGGGATGTCGCCTTCGAGCACGATGTGCTTTTTCTCGATCGAGGTGTCGGCGATGGGAACGGCGGACAAGAGCGCCTCTGTATAGGGGTGATAGGGCGGGGCAAAGACCTGATCGGTGCTGCCCAGCTCGACCACGTGGCCCAGATACATGACCATGACACGGTCCGACAGGTAGCGGACAATGGACAGATCGTGGCTGATGAAAAGCAGCGTGGTTTTGTGTTCGCGCTGAATTTCCATCAAGAGGTCCGTCACCGCCGCCTGCACCGACACATCAAGCGCCGAGACGGGTTCATCGGCCACAACGATCCGGGCGTCACCGGCAAAAGCCCGTGCAATACCAACGCGTTGCTTCTGTCCGCCCGAAAGTTGACGCGGCATTCGGTCGGCGAAGGCGCGGGGCAGTTTGACCAGATCAAGCAGTTCCAGCATCCGCTGGCGGCGTTCGGCGTCGTTGTTGCCAACCTTGAAGATTTCTAGTGCGCGCATGATCTGGCGGCCCACGGTCATCGAAGGGTTGAGCGTGTCAAAGGGGTTTTGGAACACCATCTGGACATCGGCCACCGTTTTGGTGTCGCGGTTTTCGATGGGGGTGTTGCCGATGGGCTTGTTGTCGAGCAGGATTTCCCCGTCGGTGGCGGTTTCCAATCCCATCAACACCTTGGCAAAGGTGGATTTGCCACAGCCGGATTCCCCAACGATGGCAAGGGTTTCGCTTTCGCGGGCCTCGAATGACAGGGTTTCGTTGGCTTTCACCACCTTTTTGTCGCCGCCGCCAAAGAGGGCGTTTGCCGCGACTTCATAATACTTCTTGAGGTTGTCCATCTTCAAGACGACCCGACCCGGTTCAGGCTTTTCTTTCTGTTCGCCGAGTTCTGGCGGCGCGTTCCAGTCGATTTCCTGGAACTTCAGGCAGCGGGTTTCATGGCGTTCATTGCCTGCCACTGGCGACATCGGAATAGGCTTGTTTTCGTTGCAGCGACCCTCTTCGAAATAGTCGCAGCGCGGGCCAAAATTGCAGCCTTCGGGCCGTTCGTGGGGCAGGGGAAAGTTGCCGGGAATAGCGATCAACGGGCGGGCATTCTTGTCCGCACCCGGCAGCGGGATGGAGCGGAACAGCGCCTGTGTATAGGGGTGCTGCATCTCGTCAAAGACGTCTTCGATAGAGCCGCGTTCGACGGCCTCACCTGAATACATGACGCAAATTCTGTCACAGGTTTCAAGGACTAAGCCCAAGTTATGGCTGATAAAAAGCATGGAGGTGCCGTACTTTTTGCCCAGATCCTTGACCAGTTCGACCACCGCCGCCTCGACCGTCACGTCAAGTGCTGTGGTGGGTTCGTCGAGGATCAGCAAGGACGGCTTTGACATCAGCGCCATCGCGATCACGATGCGCTGCTGTTGGCCGCCTGACAGCTGATGCGGGAAGGATTTTAGGATACGGGCGGGGTCAGGCAGTTTCACATCTGTGACCACTTCGAGCGCGCGTTTCATCGCCTCAGCCTCTGAGACGCCTTCGTGGATCATCGGCACCTCAGCGAGCTGTTTGCCGATCCGCATGGCGGGGTTGAGCGATGCCATAGGCTCTTGATAAATCATGGCAATTTGGCTGCCACGGATGTCACGCAGACGCTCTGGCGTCATGGTGTTCATCTCTTCGCCCTTGAACTTGATCGAGCCGCCAACGATGCGACCATTGACGCCAAGGTCTTGCATGACGCCGAGGGCCACGGTGGATTTGCCGCACCCGGATTCGCCCACAACGCCGAGCGCTTCGCCCGGCATGATCTTGGCCGAAAAATCCATCACGGCAGGGATTTCACGCAATCTGGTGAAGAAGGAAATCGACAGTTTGTCGATCTCGAGGATGGGTCCGTCATAATTTTCTGTGGTCATTGCGGGGCCTCCGGTGGGGCAATTTGGACTTTCAACATCTGATGCACATTCCATGCACAAGTGATGCGTATGCGAGTGTTAACACGCGGCAACCAGTACGCAGTCCGGTTGCCGCACAGGATGTTAATCCTTCAGGCTTTCTTCGCGCAGGCCATCGGCCAGCAGGTTCAGGCCCAGCACCAGCGACAGAAGCGCAATTGCGGGCGGCAGTGGCGGGTGCACGAAGATCAGCAAGAGCTTGCGGCCTTCGTTGATCGTAGAGCCCCAATCCGGCGATTCCGGTGGCAGGCCCAGACCAAAGAAGCCCAAGGTTCCCAGCAGGATCGTGGTGTAGCCGATGCGCAGACAGAAATCGACGATCAACGGGCCACGCGCGTTGGGCAGGATTTCCCAGAGCATGATGTACCACGCACCCTCACCACGGGTCTGTGCCGCGGCGACATAGTCGCGGGTGCGCAGATCAAGGGCGAGGCCCCGCACGATGCGGAACACAGTGGGCGAATTCACGAAGACCACCGAGACAAAGACCACCAGAATACCCGGCGCGATGTCAAAGAGGTCCACCGCCGGTGGCAGGAAGTTCAGCACCGTACCCGCCTGCGAGATCATCGACAGATAGAGCCAGGCCAGACCGCCCAGCACCAGGATCAGCATCGGTGTCCGTTTGGCCGGTTGTGTGTAGAACCGCGAGTTCAGCAGCACACCGAAGAACACGATCGGGAACACAAAGAGGAAGGCGGCCATGAACGACGGGATGCCGGTCTGCACGATCTCTGGGGTCACCAGCAGGTAGAACAGCAGGATGACCGGGAAGGCGAGGATCAGGTTGGCCAGGAACGACAGGACCGTGTCCAGACGTCCACCATAGAAGCCTGCGGGCAGGCCCAATGTGATCCCGACCATGAAGGCAAAAACGGTCGCCATCGGTGCAATCGCGATCACGATGGTCGAGCCATAGACCATGCGGCTGAAGATATCCCGCGCGAGGTTGTCACCGCCCAAGAGGTAGTGGGGGTAAAGCTCTTCCGAGCCTTCAGGCAGGGCCACACCGGGCAGCTTGTTCTTGAGGCCCGAGATCTGCGAGAGCGGATCATGGGTGGCGATGAGGTCGAAGATGCCCGCGAAGATCGCGGTGTACACCCAGAACATCACCAGACCAAAGCCGATCATGCCGATGACGCTGTCGAAAAGCTTGCCGTAAAGGCCAAGGCGCCGTTTGAACATGATCGAGGCCAGAAAGGTCAGGAACAGGGTGATCCAGACTGGCGCAAATTGCTTGGACATCGCGCCGATGATCCCAGCACTGCCGTAAGGCATGATGACGCCGCCAATGATGTAGATCAGCACGAGGATCAGCGCGGCAAAGAACAGCCATTTGGTCGATTTCTCGACTATGCCAAGCGCGCCGCCACGTTGCATCAGCGTCCCGTCGGGGTTGGATTGCAGGGTCACGGCTGGTGCAAACAAGCTGAGCACGATTTGTGCCACAACGGAGATTGCCAGCAGGATGACCACGATGGTCAGAACGGGGTTCAGAATTGCCCCAAGTGATCCGGTCCAGGTGAGGGTTTCCATGATCAATCCTCCCTTATGAAATGCGAATGCGTGGGTTGAGGAACACATATCCGATGTCGGATATGAGCTGCGTCACCAGCACCACGAAAACAGAGACGATTGAGACACCCAGCAGAAGCTCGATATCGTTGTTGCCTGCGGCCTGTACCAGCGTCCAGCCGAAGCCCTTGTAGTTAAAGAGCGTCTCGACGATCACGACACCGTTCAGCAGCCAGGGGAACTGCAGCATGATGACCGTGAAAGGCGCGATAAGTGCGTTGCGCAGGGCATGGCGGATCACGATCTTGGGGAAGCTGACCCCTTTGAGCCGCGCGGTACGGATATACTGGGCCGTCATGACTTCGGTCATCGACGCCCGCGTCATCCGCGCGATATAGCCCATGCCGTAAAGCGCGATTGTGATCGTGGGGAGAAAGAAGTTCTCGAAGGTCACATTTTCCGTGGCCGACGTGGCCGTGCCTTTGAATGGCACTGCCTCCCAATCAATGAAGGCCTTGGTCGCAAAGGCCGCGATCAGGATCACACCGGACACGTATTCAGGTGTCGCCGTTGATATGATCGAAAAGGTCGATAGGGTTCGGTCGGTGCCGGACCCCTCTCGCATACCCGCAAGCACGCCGATAATCAGCGCGCCCGGGACCATCACCACCATCACCCAGAACATCAACTTGCCGGTCAGGCCCAGTCGGGTCCCGACAATGGTGCTGACTTCATCCTTGAAGACGGTCGAGGTGCCCCAATCGCCCTGAATGATGCCGCAGAAGGATTTGCCGTCTTCGCAGCGGCGGCGCAACTCTCCATCCGAACCTTCAATTTCATAGCCGGGCAATACCCCGAGCCATTGGCCGTATTTGACCGGGAGCGGCTGCATATAGCCGCGGTTGGTCAGATAGCTGTTCACGGCTTCGTCCGACATGCGGAAGTTGCCTTGGGTTTTGGCCAGCTTTTCAAGGTTTGGAAAGAGATTGGTGAGCCAGAAGACGATGAACGTCAGGCACAGCGCCGTCAGGATCATGACCCCGAGGCGGCGTAAAATGAACAGTCCCATAAAGACCCCTGTTGGTCTGCGGCAGGGGCGTTGCCCGGCCATTCACGTGCGCCCGTCGGTATGTCCGTCGTGGCGCGGCTACAGAAGAAAAGGGCCGCACCGGTGTGCGGTGCGGCCCTGATCGTTGGTTTAGGCTGCCACAGCGATCTTGTAGATCTGCGGCAGATACGCGATGTGCATATCCCAGCCCACAAAGCCCGGTTTGGCGTGACGGTAAACCGTGCGCCAGTAAGGCTGAATGGTGACACCTTCGTCGGTCATGATGGCCTGCAATTTGCCCATCACCTCGCGGCGGGCATCGGCATCAGCGATCGAGTTGGCTTCGGCCAGCAGGGCGTCGAATTCCGCGTTCGAGAACGCAGCTTCGTTCCAAGCCTCGCCAGAGCGGTAGGCCAGACCCAGGATCTGGGTGTCGAGCGGACGGTGGTTCCAGTTCGTGGAAGAGAACGGGTACTTGGTCCAGTCGTTCCAGAAGGTCGAACCGGGGATGATGGTCCGCTTGACCTTGAAGCCGGCGTCACGCAGCTGTGCCGCCACCGCATCGGTGGTGTTCTTGCGCCAGTCGTCGTCGATGGAAGAGATTTCCATTTCGAAGTCCTGCATCCCGGCTTCTGTCAGCAGCTCAAGGGCGCGTTCGGGGTTGTATTCAAGCCCCGGCACGTCCGCCCATGCAGGGTGCATCGGACCCACGTGCTGGTTGCGGGCGACCTCACCCTGGTTAGCATAGCCCAGTTCCAGACAGACAGCGTTGTTACAGGCATGTGCAATGGCCTGACGCACGCGCTTGTCGGCGTAGGGCTTCATGCCATCAACTTCGGCTTCCTGGTTGGGACGGATCACGATGGTCGCAGCAGAGGCCACGGCGCTTTCTTCCCAGCCGATGTCTTTGAAGACCTGCACGAAGTCACCAACGGTTTCGTAGGTCATGTCGACCTCGTCCGCCGCAGCGGCAGCAACCCAGGCAGAGGGATCGGTGCCGTAGTCGATGTATTCGATCCGGTCGAGGTAGGCACCTTTGCCAGCCTCGTAGCCCCACCATTCAAAGCCCTCGTTACGGACCAGAACGGCCTTCACGCCAACTTCGTTGCTTTCCAGCACATAAGGACCGGTGCCAACAGCGTCGATGGCGGGGTCTTCGCGGTTGATCGAGCTGTGGTAGACCGCAGCAGGATAGTCAGCCATGCCTGCGATCAGCGTGATGTCGGATGCGGGCAGGTTCAGCGTGACGGTGTGGCTGTCGGTGACAGCAATTGCGCCGTCCAGCGCCTTGTTGGTGTCGGCGTCGATCAGCACAGCAAAGCGGCCGGCCATCGAGTTGCCTTCGGCGTCCTTGTCACACCAGTCGCCGATCACGCGTGCCACGTCTTCGGCGGTGAAGTCGTCGCCATTGTTCCACTTGACGCCTTTGCGGACGTTCAGTGTGTACTGGGTGGCGTCGTCGTTGACTTCCCAGCTTTCCAGCAGCATCGGTTCGAAAGAGCCATCGCTGTTGTATTCCACGAGATATTCCAGCCAGCCAGCAGTAACGAAGGCCATCTGCGTCCAGTCAAAGGCGCGCGGATCTTTGAGTGCACGGACTTCCATCTGCATGCGAACGGTGCCGCCTTGCTGTGCATGTGCGGCCGCCTGGGCCGGTGCGTTCAGGCCGAGCAGACCATAGGCCGCCGCAGAGGTGACCCCCAGTGCTGTCGTGCGCGCCAGGAATTCCCGGCGGCTGAGCTTGCCTGCTTTTGCATCGGCTGCGTAGGTCAATGCTGCCGGGTGAACCGACAGGTTGGTGTGGTGCGTCATACTTATCTCCCTGTGACACATTTCGTTTTTTGGTCGCATCCGGATTTCTTCCGTGCGCGACAACGTGGCGATCCCACCAGGATCAACCACACTATCCCAATGTCGCATTCAGGCATCGTTTTACCCCGTCCGTCAATGCACACATTAGGACAATGAGTTCACGTTTGCGACGGTTGGCATGTCCAAAAGCGACATTTGTCAGACATTTGTCCCTTTGGTCAAAAACGACATCAAGGTCTATGCGCGACGCTGCGCTGCAGCACCGTGCTTGCGAAAATCGGACGGCGTGCGGCCTGCGCGCGCATGAAACGCGCGGCTGAAATAGGCCGGTGAATGAAAGCCCAGATCGCTGGCGATTTGCTGGACAGGTGTGCGGGTTTCGCGCAATAGGATGCAGGCCTCATAGTGGACACGGTCCGTCAAAAGCGCCAGCGCGGACTTGCCACAGGTCTGCTTGCAACACCGGGTCAGGTGGGTTGGTGTGACGCCCAGTTCGGTGGCGTAGTCGCCCACGCGCCGGTCGCTGCGGTAGTCCCGTTCAATGAGGTCGGTATAGGCGGCCACAAGGCGGGCCGCACTTGTATCGCTACGCGCCTCTTGCCCATCATCGCTGCGGGTGTCGAGTTGGCGTTCAAAGAATACCGCCAGCAGGCCCAGGTGGTAGTGCGCGGCCCGGCTGTGGGCGCTGCGGTCCGACTTCAGCTCACGTTCCAGCCCATCCAGCAGCACCAGCAGTTCCTTTTGCGCGCTGACGTCCCGCAGGCGCAGATGCACATGTTCGTCGGGCCATTCAGAGGCCATCGCCCCCGGGATCGTGACCATCTGTCCAAAGACGGTAGGACCAACATCAAAGCCGTACATGGTGTGGGCGGGAATGAAGATCAGGTTGTTGGGGCCGTAGCCACTGGTCAGCCCGGCCACCGTGATCCGCCCATGGCCCTTGCCCACGTAGAGCAGGCGGGGCGAAGCATGGCTGCGCATGGCTTCGGTTCGCCAGCGGCCCATCTGCGGATTTTGGGCAATCGGCGCCAACGCAAGCGCCGTTGCGGTTTTCTCGGTCGGGTGCAGCATGAATCCCCCAGATTGGATTTGTGCAAATCTGGCCTGATAATTGTTCAAAAACAATCAAGAAATCAGGAAACAAACCGTAGCGCTGTGGATAAGTCTGTGGACGGCATGTGGATGTGGTGCCAGTCACGCATCCGCTTGTTGAACCAAGTCCGCTGGCGTTTGGCATATTGGCGGGTGCTGATTGTGGCGGCATCGCGCGCCTGATCGAGGGTCAGGCCGCCTTGCAGATAGGCCACAAGTTCCGGCGCGCCGATGGCCTTGGCGGCAGGCGGCGCGCTGTGCCAGTGGGGCAGGATCGCGCGGACTTCGTCCAGTGCGCCGCCGTCTAGCATCTGGTCAAACCGTTGCGCGATGCGCGGTGTCAGCCAGTCTTTGGGTGCGTCGAGCACGATGGCGGTGGCCTGTGGCAGCGGCAAAAGCGGCGGTGGCGTGTTGTCTTGCCAGTCGGCAAGGCTGCGCCCGGTACTGTTGAGCACCTCCCATGCCCGTTGGACCCGCATCCGGTTTTGCGTGTCGATCCGTGCCAGTGTCTGCGCGTCGAGATCGGCCAACATCTGGGGCAGGCTTCGGGCGTCGGCCATCAACCGGGTTTGGCGGTCGATGGGGGGGATTTCGGCCAGTCCTTCGGTCAGTGCTGTAAAGTAAAGCCCGGTGCCGCCGACGATGATCGGACGTGCACCCGATAGCAGCGGCTTCACCTCGCGCAGCCAAGCGCCGACCGAATAGGGCTGATCGAAGGGGATTTGGCCGTAAAGCGCGTGGCGGGCAGCCGCCAAATCGACATCATCAGGGCGGGCGGTCAGGACGCGAAAGATGTCATAGACCTGCAAGGCATCGGCGTTCACCACAACCCCGCCTTGCATCTGGGCGATGTGCAGCGCCAGACCGGACTTGCCAGAGGCCGTGGGCCCCGCAATCAGCACCGGTTTATCTGGATGAATGTCGATCAGTGACAAAGGGTTACCCGGTGAACGTGATGTTTACTTTGCGCGAATGCGCGCAAGTCCGCGATGCGGCATTGAACTTGGCCCCTTGTTGCGACATTTTGCGCGGGATCGCAAATGCCAAGACCGGGGGCCACCATGACAGACGCATCCAGCACCACCTACAAGCGGGTCATGTTGAAAATCTCGGGCGAGGCGCTGATGGGCGACACCGGGTTCGGCCTGCATCCGCCTACCGTGCAGCGCATCGCGCAAGAGGTGAAGATCGTGCACGACATGGGCGTCGAGATCTGCATGGTCATCGGCGGCGGCAACATCTTTCGCGGGCTGCAAGGGTCCGCACAGGGGATGGAGCGCACAACAGCCGATTATATGGGGATGCTAGCGACGGTGATGAATGCGCTTGCGATGCAGGCGGCCCTGGAAGAACAGGGCATCCATACCCGTGTGATCTCGGCCATTACCATGAACGAAGTGGCAGAGCCTTATATCCGTCGCCGCGCGGTGCGCCACTTGGAAAAAAAGCGCGTGTGCATCTTTGCCGCAGGCACCGGGAACCCGTATTTTACGACCGATACCGCTGCGACCCTGCGCGCCAATGAGATGGCCTGCGAGGCGATCTTGAAGGGCACAAAGGTTGACGGGGTCTATGACAAGGACCCCGCCAAGCACGACGATGCCCAGAGGTTCGACAAGGTCAGCTATGACGAGGTATTGGCCAAGCATCTGGGTGTCATGGACGCCAGCGCCATTGCCCTAGCGCGAGACAATCACCTGCCGATCATCGTCTTTTCGCTGGATGAACCGGGCGGTTTCCGCGGGATTTTGGCGGGCGAGGGCACCTATACCATCGTTGGCGACTAGGCCGTGCGCCCCGACAGGGGGCATTTGGCAACCTTTTCCCCTTGCTTGATGCTGCGCTGCGGCACAGATTGTGATCAAGCAATCAAATGGGGATCACCATGTTCAAATTCTTGTTCGGCCAGAAGGGCACCGTTGAGGCGGTCAAGGAAACGCAGCGCCAGTCAGCGACGCGCGCGCTGGAAGAGCTGAACGCGGTTCTGGCGGGGTTGTCAGATCAGCCGCGCATCACCATCGCGCCCGGTGAGACGACGATCACCATAGAGTGGCCCGACCAAATGCCCGATGAGGCCAAAGCGCTGCCCGCGCCGACCCCGGAAGAGCAAACAGAGGCCCCTGAAGCGCCCGAAACAGACGCAAAAGCGGCGTAAATCCGCGTGTGTCTGACGAAAAACTGCCGAAATCCTGTGGTTTTCCTGACCTATACAAGTCACTGGTTTTCAACTAAGACCAGCAAAAGCAGGGCGAACGCCCGAAACTAGAGCAGATGACATGGCAGACGATTTTATTCTTGATACCGATGACCTTGAGCGTCGGATGGACGGCGCAATCGCCAACCTGCGCACGGAACTTGCGTCCTTGCGGACCGGGCGTGCCTCTGGGTCCATGCTGGAGCCGGTGATGGTGGATGCATACGGTTCGATGACGCCCATTAACCAGGTGGGAACGGTCAATGTGCCAGAACCCCGCATGGTTACGATCAATGTTTGGGATAAGGCCCTTGTAGGCAAGGTGGAAAAGGCGATCCGCGAAAGCGGGCTGGGGATCAATCCGCAGCTGAACGGCACGATCATCATGCTGCCGATCCCAGAATTGAACGAAGAGCGCCGCCGCGATTTGACCAAGGTGGCAGGCGGTTATGCCGAAAGCGCGCGGGTCTCCATCCGCAATCTGCGCCGCGACGGCATGGACCAGATCAAGAAGGCCAAGGCTGACGGGATGTCGGAAGACGACCAAAAATTTTGGGAAGGTGCGGTGCAGGAATTGACCGACACCTATATCAAGACCGTCGACGACACGCTGGAAACCAAACAAGCCGAAATCATGCAGGTTTGACCGCGACACGCGAAACTGTGCGTGTGGCAGTTTCGTATCTTTGGATGATCGGCACACGGGCAGGCGGCGCACATGCCGCAAGAACCGGACAGGAAAGGGGCCATTGATGCCCAAGGACACAAACGACAAGCGCGGCCCGAACCATGTGGCCATCATCATGGATGGCAACGGTCGCTGGGCTACCCAGCGCGGACGGCCCCGGCTGTTTGGCCACCATGCGGGTGCCCGCCGGGTGCGCGAGATCGTCAAGGCCTGTCCCGATGAGGGCGTCAAGTATCTGACAATCTTTGCCTTTTCGACCGAGAACTGGAAGCGGACTCAGGCCGAAGTCGCAGGGCTGATGGCGCTGTTCCGGCGCTATATCGAGCGTGAGGCAAAGGCGCTGTTTGATTCCGGTGTGCGCGTGCGGTTCATTGGCGACCGGATGAAGCTGGACGACAAGCTGGTCGCCCTGATGGACAACTTAGAGCTATATACAAGCGGAAACGATGCCGTACATCTGACCATTGCGCTGAACTATGGTGGCCGGGATGAAGTAACCCGTGCGGCCCAGCGTTTGGCCTTTGAGATTGAGCAGGGCCGTTTGACCCACAAGGATGTGGACGCCGAAACGCTGTCAAAATTCCTTGATACTCACGTTTTGCCTGACCCCGATCTGGTGATCCGCACCAGCGGCGAGGCCCGCATATCCAATTTCCTGCTGTGGCAGTCGGCATATGCGGAATACGAATTTGTCGATACGCTGTGGCCCGACTTTACCGCCGCCGAGTTCAACAAGGTTCTGGCCGGGTATGGCGGGCGTGAGCGTCGGTTTGGGGCCGTGCTGGCCTGACATGACTGACGATCCCACCACCGTCGCACCAGAGCCGGTGCTGCCGCAAAACCCTGCGAAGTGGGAAGACCTGAAGACGCGCGTAATCTCTTCCATCGCGATGATCGCCGTGGGTGCGGTTGGCGTCATCCTGGGTGGTGTCTGGTTCCAGATGCTGGTGGTTTTTGTGACCGCCGTGATGGTCTGGGAATTGTGGATGATGATCGCCGCCGACAAACCCAATCAGGGTGCGGTGCTGGCGGCGGGGGTGGCTTCGGTCCAGTCGGGGCTGCTGTTGGGCACGCCGATTGGGCTGTTGCTGATCTTTCTGGTGCCGATCCTTGGGGCCTGGCGCGTCAAACATGAGCGGATTACGTTCTTTGTCTTTGCATTTGGCATTCAGATCGCAGGCTGGGGGCTGGTGCAATTCCGCGAGGATTACGGGTTCACCTGGATTTTGTGGCTGATGATGGTTGTGGTTGCCACGGATGTCTTTGGCTATCTGGCGGGCCGCACCTTTGGCGGTCCGAAGTTCTGGCCCAAGGTCAGCCCCAAGAAAACTTGGAGCGGGACTGCCGCTGGCTGGGTCGCTGCGGCGGTGGTCGGGCTGATCTTTACCCTCTTCACCAATGCGGGGCTGGCGATTATCCTGATTTCGGCCATCGTGAGCTTTGCCAGCCAGATGGGCGATATTGCGGAAAGCGCGCTGAAACGGCGGATGGGGGTCAAGGATAGCTCTGCCCTGATCCCGGGCCACGGCGGGCTGTTTGACCGGTTTGATGCGCTACTGGGAGCATCACTGTTCATGCTGCTGGTGGCCTATGTATTTGACGTGCCCGGAGTTGCCTTTTGAGGCGGATCAGCATTCTGGGGGCCACGGGATCTGTCGGCCAGAACACCATTGACCTGATCCGGCGCGACCGGGGGGCCTATGACGTGGTGGCGCTTACCGGGGCACGCAACATCGCGCAATTGGCCCATGATGCCAAGGACTTGGGTGCCGAAGTTGCGGTAACGTGTCACCCTGAATTACTGGATGATCTGCGTGCCGCCTTGGCAGGATCGGGGATTGAGGCTGCCGCTGGTGATGCCGCGATTTGTGAGGCGGCAGCGCGGCCTGCGGATTGGATCATGTCCGCGATTGTGGGGGCTGCGGGCCTGCCGCCGGGGCTGGAGGCGCTGAAGCACGGCACCACGCTGGCGCTGGCGAACAAGGAATCGCTGGTCACAGCCGGGCCACTGCTATTGGCGACGGCACGGGCGCATGGAGCCACAATCTTGCCTGTGGACAGTGAACATTCGGCGGTGTTTCAGGGGTTGATCGGCGAGGATATCAATACCGTTGAGCGGATCATCATCACAGCCAGTGGCGGTGCATTCCGGGATTGGCCGCTTGAGAAGCTCAAGACCGCCACGCTGGCAGAGGCGTCATCCCATCCCAATTGGGATATGGGGCAACGGATCACGATCGACAGCGCGTCGATGTTCAACAAGGCGCTGGAGCTGATTGAAACAAAAGAGTTTTTCGGGGTCAGGCCGGATCAGATTGAGGCGCTTGTGCATCCCGAAAGCATGATCCACGCGCTTGTCGGGTTCAATGACGGCGCGCTGATGGCGCATGTCGGGCCGCCTGATATGCGCCATGCGATTGGCTTTGCCCTGCATTGGCCGGAGCGCAAGACCTTGCCTGTGGAAAGGCTTGATCTTGCTGGGATCGGCCAGTTCACCTTCCGCGCACCCGACCTGACCCGCTATCCGGCGTTGCGGTTGGCAGCAGAGGTGATGGACATGGGCGGGCTGTCTGGTGCGGCGTTCAATGCGGCCAAGGAACAGGCGCTGGACGGGTTTATCGCAGGCCAAATCGGGTTTTTGGACATGGCAGAGGTCGTGGAACGGGTTCTCGCCAAAATGTCAGCAGATGATGGGCTGCAAAATGCCCAGATTACGTTAGATAACGTCGCAGACACGGATGCCACAGCGCGCAGGTTGGCGTCAGGCTTTATGCAGGAAATGGGTTGAACCTTTGGACATGACATCGCTGATCCCGTCGCTGGGCGGACCGGTCTTCACCATTGTGGCCTTTGTCGTCGCCTTGCTGGTGATCGTCGCCGTGCACGAATATGGACACTATATCGTGGGGCGTTGGACGGGCATTCATGCGGATGTATTCAGCGTCGGCATGGGCAAAGTACTGTGGAGCCGGGTGGATAAGCGCGGCACGAAATGGCAGCTCGCGGCGATCCCCGCAGGTGGTTACGTCAAGTTTCGCGGCGATGCAAATGCCGCCAGCGTCGGTGGCGATGACGGTGTGCCGGGCTATGATCCACGCACCACGATGATGGGGGCGCCCTTGTGGGCAAGGGCCTTGACCGTGGCGGCAGGGCCGGTTGCGAATTTCATCCTCGCCGCGCTGATCTTTGCGGGTTACCTGATGTACGAGGGCAAGCCGAGCGAAGAACTGGTGCTGGAAAGCACCTATGAAGTCCCTGCGGCGTTTCAGTCAGAGTTGTTGCCGGGTGACCGGATTATCGCCGTGGGCGATGTGGTCTTTGGCGAAGAGGGCGCGAATATTGATACGTTGCCTGACACGCTGCTGCAGGATTACACAATCGTGCGCGACGGGGCCGAGATGGTGGTCAAGGGGCCGCATCCGATCATCAGCCGGGTGGACAGTCTGACACCCCGGTCCGCAGCAGATGATGCAAAGCTGCGGGTTGGCGATTTCATCACGGCGATTGATGGCGAACCGGTCAATGCGTTTCGAGACATCGTGGCCGCCGTCGGTGCCGCAGAGGGCACGCCGATCACATTGGAAGTCTGGCGCGATGGTGAGACCTTTGATGTGGAACTGGCGGCCCGCTATCAGGACGAGCCGCAGGCCGATGGCAGCTATGCGCAGTTCTGGCGGATCGGCATTGGCGGCACGTTCTTTTTTGACCCAGCGACCGACCCGATTGGGCCTTGGGAGGCGTTGAAACTGGGGGTGGACCGATTGTGGTTCACGATCACCATGTCGCTGTCGGGCCTGTGGGAGATCATGACTGGCGGGATTTCGACCTGTAACCTGTCGGGGCCTGTGGGCATTGCGCAGGCGAGCGGGTCGATGGCCGCGCAGGGCGCACAAAGCTATGTGCTGTTTCTGGGCATGTTGTCAGCGGCGGTGGGGCTGTTGAACTTGTTTCCGATCCCTATTCTGGATGGCGGGCATCTGGTGTTTCACGCTTACGAGGCCGTGGCGCGTCGTCGTCCCAGTGACCGTGCGCTTAATTTCCTGATGGTCGGCGGGCTTGCGATTATCGCGGGGTTAATGACCTTTGCGTTGCTCAACGATCTGGTGCTTTGCCCCTGAAGCTGCCCAAATCTGCCACATTCGCGCCGCATTTGACCCCTAGATTTGGGTCATCTGAGGAGTGAGACCATGCAGACTTTGGCACAAGGATATCGCGGGTTCAGCGTTTTGCTGACCCTGAACTGGGATCGCATCATCTATACCGGTGCGCTTGTCGGGGCACTATATGCAGGTGCCTACGTCGGGATGATGTAAGGCCCGCCACAGTCTGGAAATGGTCAAGCGCGCCCCCGCCGGGCGCGTTTCTTCGTTTTGACAACCCGCCTGAGACCCGGTAATTCAGAAGCAACGGGGATCAATAAAAACAGGCGCTGCTCATGACATCGAAAATCAAAGACGCCGCGGTGCGATGGGCGAATGCCTGGGTGCGCGGCTTTGTCGTTCTTTTTCTGACACTTGGGGCGCTTTTGACGGGGCCTGCGCAGGCCCAGAACTTTGCATTCAACAGCGTGATCATCGAGGGCAACAATCGTGTGTCCGATCAGGCGATCCTGACTTTTGCGGGAATCAGTCGCGGTGAGGCCGTGTCAGCGGGAGAATTGAACGCCGCAGGCCAGCGGATCCGCGAAAGCGGGCTGTTTGAGGCAGTGAATATCACGCCGCAGGGTGGCACGCTTCGGATTGAGGTGGTCGAGTTCCCGACGATCAACCGGATTAACATCGAAGGAAACAGCCGTCTGCGCGATGCCGAATTGCTGTCCGTCGTGACAAGCACGCCGCGTCGGGTCTATTCGCCGGCGCAGGCAGAGCGGGATGCCGCCGCGATTGCGCAGATCTATGCATCAGAAGGCCGGATCAACGCCAGTGTCGTGCCGCAGATCATTCGACAGTCCGACAACCGCGTTGATCTGGTTTTTGCGGTCAGCGAATCCGGCGTGACCGAGATTGAGCGGATCAGCTTTATCGGCAATCGCAGCTATTCCGAGCGTCGCTTGCGCGGCGTGCTGGAAACCAAGCAGGCGGGCTTTCTACGGTCCGTCATCAGCCGCGATACGTTCTCGAACGAGCGGATCGGCTTTGACCGGCAGGTGCTGACAGATTTCTACCAATCGCGCGGCTATGCCGATTTTCAGGTGCTGAACGTGGATGTTGCCCTGACCCGCGAACGCGACGCCTATCTTGTGACCTTCAATGTGCAGGAAGGGCAGCAGTTCCGCTTTGGCAATATCACGGTGGTGTCTGAAATCCCCGAGCCGGACGTCGCTGAATTTCAGGCAGCAGTGGCGACGAAGCCCGGGTCGGTCTACAGCCCCAGCCGGGTCGAGAATGACATTGCGCGACTGGAACGTCTGGCGATTCAGCGCGGTCTGAATTTTGTCGCTGTTGATCCGCGCATAACCCGCAATGATCGGGCGCTGACGCTGGATGTCACTTATGCGCTGACCCGTGGACCACGCATTTTTGTGGAGCGGATCGACATTGAAGGCAACAACACCACGCTAGACCGGGTGGTGCGCAACCAGTTCCGCACGGTAGAAGGCGATCCGTTTAACCCGCGTGAAGTGCGGCAAGCGGCAGAGCGTATCCGGGCAATGGGGTTCTTTTCCAACGCCAACGTTGAAGCCCGTGAAGGCAGCACGCCGGATCAGGTGATTGTGGATGTTGATGTGGCAGAGCAGCCGACGGGGTCGCTGTCGTTTGGTGCCAACTACAATTCGGACACCGGGGTCAGCTTGCTGGCGAGCTTCCGCGAGCGAAACTTTCTGGGCCGGGGCCAGTTGCTGAACTTTGAATTGTCGACGGCGGAAACCAACCGTGTCTTCGCGTTTGACTTTGCAGAACCGCAATTCCTGGGCCGCGATCTGCGGTTTGGTCTGGCGATTGATTATCGCACGACCGAGGCTGAGAATGCTGTCTACGACACCGAAGTTTTCCGGTTCAGCCCCTCGCTGGCCTTCCCGATCAGCGAGAACGGTCGTTTGTCGGTCTTCTACGCGGTGGATTACACCAATCTGTCGGGCATTGATGTGACCGACACGACCATCAGCCAGATCATCCGCGAAGAAGTTGAATTGGGTGCGATCACAACGCAATCCATCGGCTATGGTTACAGCTATGACAGCCGCCGCACCGGGTTGAACCCGAATGCAGGCTTTGTCCTGCGCTTTGGGCAGGAGTTCGGGATTGGTGATACGCAGTTCATCAAGACCACGGCGCTGGCCGCAGCAGAGACCAAGGTCTGGAACGAAGAACTGACGCTGCGTGCCACCATCGAAGGTGGATACTTGCAGTACAACGATGGTGACAGCCGTGTGACCGATCGTTTCTTTCTTGGCAGCCGCTTGATGCGTGGCTTTGAAGCGGGTGGTATTGGTCCGCGGGATGCGGCAACAGATGACGCATTGGGCGGCAATGCTTTTGCAGTTGCCCGGCTTGAGGCTGAGTTCCCCATTGGTCTGCCCGAGGAATATGGGATCACCGGTGGTGCTTTCATCGACCACGGTTCTGTCTGGGATGTAGGCAATCTGCGCGGCTTGTCCGAGGCTGACGTGCTATACAACGACTACACGGCGCGCACGATTGCAGGTGTGTCGATCTTCTGGGATACGCCGATTGGCCCGCTACGGTTCAACTTCACCGAACCGGTTGACGTGCAGGATGGTGACAAGACCAAGAACTTTGACGTGACCATTTCGACCACATTCTGATGGGCTGGCGGGGGCTGTTCCTGGTGTTGGGTCTGATGTTGACCCAACCGGCGGCGGCCCAGGAACCGGTCGCTGCCACGGGACCGGGCGCTGCGGTGCTGGTCGTGGATCTGGAACGGATGATCGGTGCATCCGCCTATGCCGACAGTTTGCGCGCAGCCGTTGAAGCACAAGCCGAGGTCTTGGCGATTGAGAACGAACGGATTGTCGCAGACCTGACGGCAGAGGAACGCAGCCTGACCCTGCGCCGGCCAACGATGGACCCACAGGCGTTCCGCGAAGAGGCGGCCGCCTTTGATGCCAAGGTCAACGACATCCGACGCGCGCGCGATGCCAAAGAGGCAGAGGTCAATCAGGCACGGGCCGAGGTTCGGCAACGCTTTATCGAGGAGTCGCGCCCGATTCTGGGTCAGCTTATGATCGAAAAAGGGGCCACCGCCGTAGTTGATAGCCGATCCGTTGTGGTGGTGGTGCGGTCGGCCGATATCACCAATGAGGCGATCCGCCGAATTGATGCCGTGTTGATGCCAGACGCGCCTGTCGCGGATGATGAGTAACGCCGCTTGTGACCACGCGGCGAGATTGCTAACCAGTTCAGACATTTCGAGGAGACGACGATGACCACCCCCGTGACCGAGGCTGATATCCAGTTGATCCAGGCGATCCTGCCGCATCGCTATCCGTTCCTGCTGGTGGATCGGGTGAAAGACATCGACGGCACGTCTTCGGCCACAGGTATCAAGAACGTTACGATGAACGAGCCGCACTTTCAGGGGCATTTTCCCGGCACGCCGATCATGCCGGGTGTCACGATTGTTGAGGCTTTGGCGCAGACCGCTGCGGTGATGGTTGGCGCCACGATGGGCCTGACCGAGGGCAATATGTTGATCTACTTCATGTCGATTGACGGCTGCAAATTCCGCCGCAAGGTGATCCCGGGTGATGTGCTGACGCTGAAGGTTGAAACCTTGCGCGGCAAGCCCGGCGGCAAGGTCTGGAAGTTCAAGGGTCTGGCCGAGGTCGACGGTGAGATGGCCGCCGAGGCCGAGTTCATGGCGATGATGGACCTGCAGGGCTGATGGGCGTTCATCCCTCTGCCGTGATTGAAGAGGGAGCCGTCATTGGTGACGGCTGCACGATTGGCCCGTTCTGCGTGGTTGGGCCAGAAGTGGTGCTGGGCCGGGGTGTGACGTTGAAATCCCATGTGGTGGTGACAGGCGACACCCAAATCGGCGACGAGACCACAGTTTTTGCTTTTGCTGTGTTGGGCGAGGTTCCACAGGACCTCAAATTCAGTGGTGAGAAGACCGCGCTCCGCATTGGTGCGCGCAACCGCATTCGGGAACATGTAACGGTCAATACCGGCACGGCCGCGGGTGGCGGCGTGACCACGGTGGGTGATGATTGCCTTCTGATGGCAGGCTGCCACGTGGCGCATGATGCGCAGGTTGGAAACCGGGTGATTGTGGTCAACAGCTCTGCCGTGGCGGGGCATTGCGTGATTGAGGATGACGTCATCATCGGTGGGTTGTGCGGCATTCACCAATGGGTGCGGATCGGGCAGGGCGCGATCATCGGCGCGCTGTCGATGGTGACGGCGGATGTGGTGCCACATGGCCTTGTTATGGGCCAGCGCGGAGAGTTGGAGGGGCTGAACCTTGTCGGTCTCAAACGGCGCGGCGTGGCGCGCGGCGATATTACGGCCCTGCGTGCGGCGTTCATGACGCTGAAAGAGGGCGAAGGCACAATCCACGACCGGGCGGAACGGCTAAGCGCCGAGACCGAAAGCGACTATGTCCGGCAGATGGTACGCTTTATTCTGGGCGAGAGCGACCGCGGCCTGCTGTCGCCGCGCTGATGCTGGCGCTGATCGCAGGCACGGGCGATCTGCCACAGGCGCTGCTTGAGCGGCTAAAGACACCCCCCTTGGTCTGTGCGCTTTACGGGAACACACCGAAAGTGCGCGCTGATGTCACCTTTCGGATTGAGCATTTGGGCGAGCTGTTGGACGGGCTGCAAGCGCGCGGTGTGACCGAGGTTTGTATGGCAGGTGCCATTCAGCGTCCTGAGATCGACGCCTCTGCTATCAGTGAGGCGACGTTCCCGTTTGTTGAACGCATCCTGCGTGCGTTGCAATCTGGCGATGATGGTGCGCTGCGCGCGGTGATCGGCATTTTTGAGGATGCCGGACTTACCGTCAAAGCAGCCCATGAAATCGCCCCCGATCTGTTGCCGACCGAAGGTGTGCTGACAGAGGTCATGCCTGAAGACTGGCATGCCGCTGATGCAACCGCAGGCGAAACCGCAGTGGCGCAGATGGGTGCGCGGGATGTCGGGCAGGCCTGTGTTGTGCGCGTAGGACAAGTCCGGGCGACCGAGGGGCAGGACGGCACGGCGGCGATGCTGAAGCGATTCCACGAAAGCTTCAAAGAGGATTCAAACGATCACGGGCCGATCATTGCTGTTGCGGATGCGGTGGGTGAGGTCTTGGGCGATGTGGCTGATTGGTTGTCGGGCATTGATGGACCGGCGCCGGTGACAGCAGATGACGGCATTCTGTTCAAAGCGCCGAAGCCCGATCAGGATCGCCGCGCGGACCTTCCGGTGATTGGCCCTGATACGGCGATGCAAGCGGCCGAAGCCGCCCTTGCTGGCATCGTGATTGAGGCGGGCGGTGTGATGGTGCTGGACCTTCCCGGTGTGCTGCAGATCCTGAACGCGCAGAAGATGTTCCTTTGGGTCCGGCCCAAGGGGGGCGGATGAAGGTTTTTGTGATTGCGGGCGAAGCCTCTGGCGACAAGCTGGGCGCGGCGCTGATGGGGGGCTTGCAGTCGCTGACGGATGTGACGTTTGATGGGGTAGGCGGGCCGTTGATGCAGGCGCAAGGCATGGTCAGCCGGTTCCCAATGGATGAGCTGAGCGTGATGGGGTTGGCGGAAATCCTGCCGAAGTATCGCCACCTGAAAGCGCGTGTGAACCAGATGGCGCAGGCAGTGCTGGAGACCCGGCCTGATGTGCTGATTACCATCGACAGCCCCGATTTTGGGCTGCGTGTTGCCAAGCTGGTGAAGGCTGGAAGCAACATCCGCACGGTGCATTACGTGGCCCCGACGGTCTGGGCTTGGCGGGCCGGGCGTGCGGCCAAGATGGCGCAGCATGTGGATCAGGTGCTGGCGCTTTTCCCGTTTGAGCCGCCCTTGATGGAAGCCGTGGGGATGCGGTGTGACTTTGTCGGGCATCCGGTTGTGACCGACCCTGTTGCAAGTGTCGCGGACGCGCAGGCGTTTCGCGACCGGCATAAGATCACCGGACCCCTGGTGCTGGCCTTACCGGGGTCGCGGCGGGGTGAGGTCGCCCGGTTATCGGCGACGTTTGGGGCCGCGCTGAAGCAGTTGTTGTCAGCGGTGCCGGATGCGCAAATCGTCTTGCCTGCCGCCCCTGCGGTGCTGGAATTGGTGCAGCAGATGACGGCGGATTGGCCTCAGGTGCAGATCATCCCGCCCGAGGACAAGGCCGACAAAGCAGCGGCTTTTCGGGCTGCGGATGTGGCGCTGGCGGCATCGGGCACGGTGTCATTGGAACTGGCCGCCAATCAGACGCCGATGGTGATTGCCTATGACATGGCGTGGTTTAGCCGGGTGATCATCAGCCGAATGTTGTTGGTGGATACAGTGACGCTGGTCAATCTGGTCAGCGATACCCGTGTCGTGCCAGAGTACATTGGTCATGACTGCAAGCCCGCACCAATTGCGGCGGCGTTGCAACGGGTGCTGGGCGCGCCAAATGACCAGAACGCCGCGATGGCACTCACGATGGAGCGGTTGGGGCAGGGTGGTGATGCGCCGGGGCTACGCGCGGCGCGGGCTGTCTTGGGCGGGTTTGCGGCCAAACCAGCCGTTTAGGATCAGCAAGCCGAGGGCCAGCAGCACAAAGCCTGCGTAGGCCTGCCAGTGCAATTCTTCGCCCAACACCACCGCGCCCAAAATGATCGCGACGGGCGCGATGGTCAGCGTGCAAAGGGCGACATTGCCCGCGCCCGCGATCTTGAGTACGTGGTAATAGACCAGATAGGCCACGGCGGTGGCGAAGATCGCGTAGTACCCAACGGCGAGCCATGTGGCGGTAGACAGGTTCAGACTGATCGGTCCCTCGATAATCCAGGCTGCCGGGATCATCACGAGGCTCGATCCGGTCAACATGCCCGCCGCTGCGAGTTGAGGTTTGAGGTCGGATAGCTTTTTGCGTGCCCAGACACCGGCCAGCGCATAGGACATGGTGCCGCCGATAACGGCCAGTTGCCCAAGAGAACGCAGATCAAGCTGGGTAAGCGATGACAGGCCGATCGCGGTCGCCACACCGAAAAAGCCAAGCAGCACGCCGATGATCCGGCGGGTGGTCAGTCGCTCATCCGCAAAGAAGATCGCGGCGGCCAGCACGCCAAAGATTGCGGTGGCAGCGTTCAGAATGGAGGTCAGGCCAGATTCGATGTGCAACTGCCCCCATGCCATCAGGCAGAATGGGATCGCATTGGCAAGCATACCCATCACCAGAAACGCGCCCCATGTGCGCGGATCGCGGGGGATTTCCAAGCGGCGGATCAGGACATAGCCCCAAAGGATCAGCGCCGCCCAGCCAACGCGGTGCGCCACAGACGTCAGGAATCCGATTTCATTCAGCGCGATCCGAACTGCAAGGAACGATCCACCCCACAAGAACGACAAAAGGGCCAGTTCGGCCCATGCAAAAGGGGTGATGGTTTTCTGGACGGTGCTCATGCCGGCACATGATCCGGTTGGTGGCATGAACTCAACCCGGAAAATGCGAAAAGGCCCCGGTGTTTTGACCGGGGCCTTTCAGACGTGTTGTAACCGGCTACGGCTTAGAAGCTGAAGCCGACCGAGAGGCCAACGCCAAGCGCCGAGTTGTCGGTGAAGGCGGTGCCAGATCCGTCAGTTGCGTCGCCCAGCATCACATATTCGACGCCGCCGGTCAGCTTGACGTTGTCCATTGTGTAAGTGCCGCCGATACCGATGGCAGTTGATCCATCGGTCGGTGCCAGACGCGATGCGACATCGCCGGATGCATCTTCGTAAGTGACGCGACCAAAGACCGACAGGTTGTCGTTCAGGCGACGGCCAACACCAATGCGGTATGTCGTGACATCGCTGTCGATACCGGTGACACGGTCACCGCCGGTCAGTGTTTCGTAACCAGCGGGGCGGACTTCCCAAACGGACCACTCCGACCAGCGGATGGAGCCGAAGACGAGTGTGTCAGCGGCGACGCCGGTTTGGAAATCAAGCGTAACAGCCTGTGGGATTTCGATGGTCGTCGTTGTGCCCGGAGTGATTGGCGCGCCGTTGACCAGCTCGGTTGTCGCGAACTCGTGGCTGACGCCACTTTCATATGTCAAAGCAACGCGCAGCGCGATGTCGGGACGCTCGTAAGCGACACCTGCGATGTAACCCGTCTGACGATCAGCAGCGGCCTCTGCATTGTAGACGGCTGTGGCCGACAACGGGATCTGGATTGTCGCTTCGGATTCGACCGAACGTGCACCACCGTAGACCGAGACGTTTTCGTTGATCTGGTACTTCAGAACGACAGCGATCTGGCTGCTCTTCCATTCCGCCTCGAGACCCGTATAGGCACCGGCCGTATATTCCGCGTCCGCGCCATAGGGCTGGTTCAGGAAGAGGCCCACGTCGATCTGATCGTTGACGGCGTATTTGAATGCAACTCCAACGGAAGTGAAATCATTCGCCATGTTTTCAGTGCTGGGGCCAAACGCGCTCAGCGGTGCTGCATAGTCGCCCGAAATGTCGGGCGTGACTTTGGAAAACGACAGTTCGACATAGTTGCCGTCTTCGAACAGGACCGAAAACGGATTGCCGTTGCGGTCGATGCCACCAGCCGTTGCGACGGTGGTGGTCAGCATCAGGGCTGCCCCTGTGGTGAGAATATTCTTCATGTCTCCATCCCTGTCATGAAAGATTGTTGCTGATCTGACCCTATGGACCACGAAGTGATTCCGTCAAATCGTGACGCCGCGTCAGACTGGATTGATGCGGGTCTGTGACCGGAAAACCCCGCGAAATTAGCGTTTTACCGGCTGCCCCAGGGTCAAGTTGATGTAGTTTCCGCCAAAAATCAGCACCGCCCCAAGCAAAAGCCAGGGGTCTAACGGCTCTGCGTAGATCAAGACGCCCACGGCTGTGATCACCGGCAGGCGGACAAAATCAATGGGCATGACCACCGGAGCCGGGGCCAAAGAAAGGGCCGTGGTCAGGCAAAAATGCGCAAAAAGGCCCGTACAGCCGATGAGGATCAACCATGGCACGGCCTGTGTCGAAGGGATGGCGATATCGCCGTCAATGCCCGCAGCGATCACGCCAAAGACCGCCTGCATGGTTGTCAGATAAAAGAGGATGCAGGTGATCGTCTCGGTGCGGGTCAATTTGCGTGTAAAAAGCGCGCTGAGCGCAAAGCCGACAGCGGCTGCTGCTGCGGCGAAGACCCCGGGCGACATTGGTGCGGCGCCGGGGCGGGTGACAACAAGTATGCCCAGAAAGGCCACCATCGCACCAATCATGCCAATTCGCGTAATGCGCTCGCCCAGGATCAGCGGGGCCAACAGGATCGCCCAGATCGGTGTTGTGAATTCCAAAGCGAAGACCTGTGCCAGTGGCAAGACGGTGATGGCGTAGAACCACAGGTTCTGGCCCACAAAATGCGACAGGTTGCGGATACCATGTAGGCCCAGATGGCGGCGGTTGATCTGCGGCAACGTTCCGGCAGTTTTTGCAACTGCAACAACAATGACGATGCCCAAAAGGCTGCGAAACAGCATGATTTCAAAGGTATCAAGCTCAAAGCTCACCTCGCGTCCGGCGATTGCCATGGCAGTGAACGAGGCGATGGCACCAATCATCCAGATGCAGGCCTTGAAGGTGTCGCTCACGCGTCATCCTCGCAGGTGCCCACTAGCAGGATCGGGGTTTCGCCGCGTTGGGTCAGGATACGGATGGGTTGTGGGTCGGCGGGGGCCTCGAGGATCACAATCGCGCTGTCGCGTGGCGCGATCAGCGTCATGGCGCGCGGCCAGTCTTGCCCGTCGGGTGTCGACATTTGCGGGATGGTCATGTCGCTGGCGCGGTCGAGAAAGGTGAACGTGGCGCTGTGATCGCCAAGAGTAAGAGACCACGCCGGATCCTCCCCTTGGCAGGTCAAGGCGGCTGCCCCGTGAGGCAGGCAAGCCAGAATGACAAATGCGCGGTATGTCGACATGGGCGCAGGCAAGTCCGTTTTGACCAGAAGGTCAATGGCAAAGCGGCCTATTCGATGGGCACTAGCGCACCGCCCAATGTGGCAAACCAGATCCCGGTTTCGCGTCCTGTCATCAGGTCCACGGCCAGTTCCTTGGGCATCTGGCGGCTGGCATCAAAGGCAATGAGGTTGCGGCAGTCATGTTCGCACCCCGGCAAGACCTCGTTGATCATGTAAACCGCATATCCATGCCCCTTGAGCCAGGTCACCAACGATGTCGCATCATCCGCCGAAATGTGCTGTTCAAAAAGGATGACAGGCTTGTCGCGCGCGATGATGTCCTTTGCGCCTTGCAATACCTTCGCTTCGAAGCCTTCGACATCGACATGAATCAACGAGATTGATTGAGCGTCGGAATCCATCACCACATCATCGAGCGTGCGCGAGATCAGCGAGGTCGCTGATTGCGCTTCGGTCTCATTAAAGGCGGTGTGGTCGAGTGTGCCTTCGAAATCGAGGACCATGCCCGACTTTTCCGCGCAAACCGCCTCGACCCAGTTGATGTTTGTGACGCCGTTGAGGCCCGCCAGCCGTTGTCCAAATGCCAAATTCTTTGCCGACGGATCAATGGCGTGAACGGTTCCGCCATCTTTGAGCAAGCTGGCCCAAACCAAAGCGTTGTCGGACAGCCAGCAGCCGATGTCGATGATGGATTTCGTAGGGTCTAGGTAGCCCTGTCCGAAGAGGTCATAAATTGTGCGGCGCAGCAGCGTTTCTTTGAAGGGGCGGCGTGAAAAGTCGTAGACCTGATCAATCAAAACACCGTCGCCACGTGTGATGTCAGCGGTGGAAATCGGTGGCACACTGATGACCTTGCCGCCTTCGTTCGGAAAGGTCACGCGGTAGTTCAGCGCCTTGAGGGCCTGTACGCGTTGGAGCCTACGGCGAAAAAGCCGCGTTTCGAGGTAGGCACGACGCGGCGCGATCCGCATCGTTTGGGCAAGCCCTTTTTCTTTGATCTTGTCTAACAGTCCCGACATACTTTTTATCCAAAATACAACACAATACGGCACACGATAGCGCATCATGCATATTTGCGCATCATCCGAAATTCTGAAGACTGTTCGGTGTGGTCGGTCGTCAGCTGACCGCTATTCCCACTCGATCGTGCCGGGCGGCTTGCTTGTGATGTCGTAGGTCACGCGGTTGATGCCAGGGACTTCGTTGATGATGCGGGTGGCGGTTTCACCAAGGAATTCGTGGCTGAAAGGGTAGTAGTCCGCTGTCATGCCGTCGACCGAGGTAACTGCGCGCAGGGCGCAGGCAAAGTCATAGGTGCGGCCGTCGCCCATGACGCCGACAGTGCGGACAGGAAGGATGGCCACGAAGGCCTGCCAGATTTCATCGTAAAGTCCGTGTTTGCGGATCTGGTCAATGTAAACGGCATCGGCCTTGCGCAAAATGTCGAGCTTTTCGCGCGTGATCTCGCCCGGGCAACGGATAGCAAGGCCGGGACCAGGAAAGGGATGGCGCCCAATGAAACTGGGCGGCAGGCCAAGTTCGGTGCCAAGCGCGCGCACCTCGTCCTTGAACAGTTCGCGCAGGGGTTCGACCAGTTTGAGGCCCATCTTTTCGGGTAGGCCACCGACGTTGTGGTGCGACTTGATCGTAACTGAAGGACCACCAGAGAAACTGACGGACTCGATGACATCCGGGTAAAGCGTGCCTTGGGCCAGAAACTCTGCCCCGTCGATCTGGTTGGCGTGCTTTTGGAACACGTCGATGAACAAACGACCGATGATTTTTCGCTTTGTTTCCGGGTCACTTACGCCGTCAAGCTCACCCAAAAACAGCTCTTGTTCGTCGGCGTGAATGAGCGGCATGTTGTAGTGGTCGCGGAACATGGTCACAACCTCTTCGGCCTCACCCTGACGCAGCAGGCCGTGATCGACGAAGACACACGTCAGCTGGTCGCCGATGGCCTCATGGATCAGGACGGCGGCCACGGACGAATCGACGCCGCCCGAGAGCCCGCAGATCACCTGCTTGTCGCCAACCTGCTCGCGGATCGCGGCAATCGCCTGTTCGCGGTAAGCGCCCATTGTCCAATCGCCCGAGAAGCCGGCGATGCGCACGAAGTTTTCATACAGCATCGCGCCGTTTGGGGTGTGGTGCACCTCTGGGTGGAATTGCACGGCATAGAAGTTGCGTGCCGTATCAGCGGTGATCGCATAAGGCGCGTTGGGTGAGGTGCCGTAGACCGCAAAGCCGGGGGCAAGGCGCGCGACGTGGTCGCCGTGGCTCATCCAGACTTGTTCTTTTTCGTCGGCAAACCAACCCTTTAGCAGCGAAAGCTCACCTTCAGGGGCGACAAAGGCGCGGCCAAATTCCGCCGTGCCGCCGCCGCCTGATATCTTGCCACCGTGCACTTCGCCGCCGAGGTCCTGCATCATCACCTGTTGACCGTAGCAGATACCAAGGATTGGCACGCCCATGTCATAGGCGGCCTGAGGCGGGCGTGGGGATCCTGCACGAGTCACGCTGTCGGGGCCACCTGAGAATATCATCGCCTTGGGGGCGAAATCAGTCAGAAACGCATCGGTGACGTTCTGATAGGGGTGGATTTCGCAATAGACGTTCAATTCTCGCAGGCGGCGCGCAATCAGCTGCGTAACCTGAGAGCCGAAGTCGATGATCAAAAGGCGTTCGTGCGTCGTGTTTTCCATGCCGCTTCGTATGTCGGACGGCGCGGCTTCGCAAGATGTCGCTTTTCCGTCTCAGATGGCGTTTGTCGCGTACTCCTGTTTGGCTCAGCCGCGTATCAAGCAGCCAACGTCAATGGGAAGGATGCACCATGTCCGAAGCAGTCAGATCAGGTCGCCGTGGGCGTGGAGGCGGTGGCGCGGCGCGTCGTGCAGAACGGACCGCCGTCAGTGTCGAGACGGCCAAGTTCATCGAACGCAATATTCCCAACTATGAAGTCCTGGATGATGCCGCTTTGTCGGTGATCGAGGAAAACGCCGAAAAGGTGTTGGCAGAGATCGGTGTGAACTTTGTCGAAAACCCTGAGGCGTTGACCCGTTGGAAAGACGCCGGGGCCGAGGTTGAAGGCGAGCGGGTGCGCATCCCACGCGGTTTGGCGCGCAAGCTGTGCAGCACGGCACCCGCAACGTTTACGCAACATGCGCGCAATCCAGAACGCAGCGTGGAAATCGGTGGGCGGAACCTTGTGCTGGCCCCAGTCTATGGCCCGCCGTTTGTACGCGATGCCGAGGGTGGCCGCCGTTATGCCACGATGGCTGACTTCGAAAAGTTCGTGAAGCTGGGCTATATGTCCAAGTGGCTGCACCATTCGGGCGGAACCGTGTGCGAACCCACGGATGTGCCTGTGAACAAGCGCCATCTGGACATGCTGCTGGCGCATATGACGCTGTCCGACAAACCCTTCATGGGGGCGGTGACCGAACCAAGCCGCGCGCAGGATTCGGTGGATATGTGCAATATCCTGTTTGGTGAAGAGTTCGTGCAAAACAACACGGTTATGACCTCGCTCATCAATATCAACAGCCCACTGACGTTCGATTCCATCATGATGGGTGCGCTTGAGGTCTTTGCCCGGAACAATCAGGCCAGCATCATCAGCCCTTTCATTGTGGGCGGCGCGATGGCACCGGTGTCTGTGGCGGGCACATTGACGCAAGTTCTGGCCGAAGTGATGGCAGGCATTGCCTATAGTCAGATCGTTCGCCCCGGCGCGCCGGTCATCATGGGCACATTCGTGACCTCGATCGACATGAATTCAGGCGCGCCGACCTTTGGCACGCCAGAGGCCAGCCATATCACCTATGGGGCAGGGCAGTTGGCCCGCAGGTTGGGTGTTCCGTATCGGTCTGCCGGGTCATTCTGCGGGTCCAAGTTGCCCGACGCGCAGGCGGCCTATGAAACTGCGAATTCCCTGCAAATGGGGCTATTGGCCGGTGTGAATTTCATGCTGCACAGCTGCGGCTGGCTGGAAGGCGGTCTTGTCGCCAGCTTTGAGAAATTCGTGATGGATGCCGATCAGTTGGGCACGTTGCACCACTTTGCCAAGGGCGTGGACATGTCCGAGAATGGTCAGGCGATGGATGCGATTGCCGAAGTTGGCCCCGGCGGGCACTATCTGGGCTGCGCGCATACGCAGGCCAATTTCAAGTCGGCATTCTGGCGCTCGGACCTGTTTGACTACAAACCGTTTGAGACCTGGGATGAGGAAGGCGCGCGCGATACCCAAACCTTGGCATCCGCGCGCGTCCAAAAGATGATCGACACTTACCAGCAGCCCACACTCGATCCCGACATCGAGGCACGCTTACGTGCCTATGTGGCTGAAAAGAAAGCGTCGATGCCCGACAGCTTTATGTGACGGCCTGCGGGCGATAGGCGGCCTGAAGCAAGCGCGCCTCGCCCATGATCGCAGTCAAGAGCGTGATGTGAGCCGCGACAGAGTATTCGGCTGACTTCAGCTTGCGGCGTTCATTGGCGATGTTTTCCAGATCCATCAGCAGCAAAAGCGCGGCCCCGGTTGAAGGAAGGTCATCAGATTTCAGGATTCGCCGCAGCGCGCGGTCGCGACGGTAGTCATCCAGGCCAAAACGGGCGGCCCGTACAAGTAAACGCGGACGCTTGAGCGTCCGTACCATGCTGTTGAGATCAAGCATGTTTAGTCCCCTTTGGTGTTCCAGCAAACGTGAGTGCCAATCAAGATACACACCTTATGCGTGTGTTGCGCATTTCGAGATTTGACCGTTCGGACCCCCCCAAAAACGGTTAACTGTTTTTTGTCATACCAGTGCCATTGACCATTTATCGTTAACCATCAGTTAACAATACATCCATAGGTTGTGTCAGAAGTGCAAGTTTGGAAACAGTTATTGTGGTCAATTTTGGATCGGAACGCTTTCAATGTCCGAAAAGTTACAGTCAGTGGTGCAATTGCGTTTGCCGGACTGGGTACCACACCCTGTGCACCTTTACTTGGCGCATACGGTTGCAGGCCTGTCCATAAGGGCACTGGCCCGAGACAGCGCATTGCATCCGTCTACGGTTCTGCGGCAGGTCCGCAGGTTCGAGGCACGGCGTGATGATCCATTGGTTGATGATGCACTAAAGGCACTGGTGGCCAATGACCTGGCACCGGCGCCACGGGATGGGGATGCCGAGATCATGCAGAACAAGATTGAAACGACGCAAGTGGGCGGCGGCGAAACGTTGTCGCTGGAACAAATCGAAGCCGAGGCACTGCCGATCCTGCGCCGTCTGTGCGAACCGGGGGCGGTGCTGGCCGTGGCCCGCGACATGGAAACGGCCGTGATCGTGCGCGAAGATCCGAACGGAGAGAGCTTTCGCACAGCGATTGCGGACCGCCAGATCGCGCAGGCTATGGCTTTGAAATCATGGATCAACACGGCTGATCCGTCACTGCGGATTGTGCGGTATTTTGTCACTGCTGCCGGGCGCGCGGCGTTGCGGGGGTTAACGGCAGAGACCGAGAACCGCGCACAGGGGTTTCGCGAGGCGAGCCCACGGCGACGCGATGGCAGCAATGTCTGGGACCTGCAGGATAGCGATACGGGCAACGGGCGGTATGTCGTGACCGAAAGTCCGCTGGTTGGATTGGCGCGGCGGCGCGACAAGGATGGTAAGCACTTTTTGTCGCCGGCTCTCGTGCAGGCGGGCGAGCGGCTTCGTGAGGATTATGAGCTGTGCTATGTCGGGCCAACGGTTGCCGAGAATTGGCAGGCGGCATTGCAGGCCAAGGTCAAACCCAACACCGCGCAGGCGACAATTGATGCGCGCGCGCGGGTGTTTCAAGCGCTCACCGAATTGGGGCCAGGTCTGGCCGATATCGCGCTGCGCTGCTGCTGTTTTCTGGAAGGTCTTGAAGTGACCGAAAAAAGCATGGGTTGGTCCGCGCGTTCCGGCAAGATCGTGCTGCGTATCGCCTTACAGCGGCTGGTGCGCCACTACGAAGAACAGGGCAAATTCCGCCCGATGATCGGGTAATCGAAATACACGGATAGGGTGAGCGTCTGGCCATCATGCGCTGGTCGCATCCCCGCCATGACAGCGCCGTGCAAGGTTGGACAGCACCCGTGCAAGGCGCTAAGTAGGGTGAAACGTCACCCGGAGGCATCATGGCCACGCGCGATCTGAAAATTCCCGCCCAGCGTCACCCTGAAAAGCAAAAGCGCCCTGACAGCAGCCAGCCCAAAAAGCCGGGCTGGATCCGCGTCAAAGCACCAACCTCTGAAGGGTACAAAGAGACCCGTAATATCATGCGGGAACACAAGCTGGTTACAGTGTGTGAAGAGGCGGGATGTCCAAATGTGGGCGAGTGCTGGTCACAGGGCCACGCCACAATGATGATTATGGGCGAGGTCTGCACCCGCGCTTGCACCTTCTGCAATATTGCGACCGGCAAACCGCCGGAAGCGTTGGATGTGTTTGAACCGGGCCGTGTGGCGGATGCGGTCAAAAAGCTGGGGCTGAACCATGTGGTGATCACCTCTGTTGACCGTGATGATGTGGAAGACGGCGGGGCCGAGCATTTCGCCCAGACCATTCGTGCCATCCGCCGCCAGTCACCTGGCACTACCATCGAAATCTTGACGCCCGATTTCATCAAGTGTGACCCCGAGGTGCTGCGTGTTGTGGTGGATGCTAAGCCGGATGTGTTTAACCACAACCTTGAAACCGTGCCGGGGCTTTACCCCGAGGTGCGGCCCGGCGCGCGCTATTTTCACAGCCTGAGACTGTTGCAGCGCGTGAAAGAGCTGGACCCGACGATGTTTACCAAATCGGGCATCATGGTGGGCTTGGGTGAAGACAAGCAGGCCGTGGTGCAAGTGATGGAAGACATGCGCGCGGCTGACATCGATTTTCTGACCATCGGTCAGTATCTGCAGCCGACACCCAAGCACCACGCAGTCGACCGCTTTGTCACGCCAGAGGAATTTGCGACCTATGAAAAGGCGGCATATGGCAAGGGGTTCCTGATGGTGTCGGCCACGCCGCTGACCCGGTCGTCTTATCATGCCGGTGATGATTTCGCCCGGCTGCGCGAGGCTCGGCTGAAAAAGCTCGGGCAGGCCTAGGGCGCTGTCACAGGTGGGACTGCCTTGAGGTAGGCGGCGATTGCCAGCCTGTCGCTATCCGAGAGCTGCGAGGTGTTTGCGATGACGTCCACCATCTCGCCGCCCGCGCTGTCGAAATCGGGGGTGAAGCCGCTTTCGAGGTAGCTTGCGATGTCTTCGACCGACCAATCAAGCCCGCCTGAAGTGATGTTCGGGATGCGGCCCTGACCCGATGGATCAGGCGCGCCGCCGAGCCAGTTTGCGGTCACTGGTCCCCCCAGAACATTGCGGGGGGTATGGCAGGCACCGCAATGGCCAAGCGCCTCGACCAGATAGCGACCGCGTTCAAGTTCGGCCGTGGCCGGATCATCCAGCACCCACCCCGGGCGCGCGAAAAGCAGTTTCCAACCGCCCAAACTGGTGCGGATGTTGAACGGAAAGCTGACGTCGTGGGGGCGATTGGCGGTGTCGCTGGCGGGCAGGGTGCGCAGGTAGGCGATGATATCGACCACGTCCTGTGGTGCCGCGTTTTGGTAGCTGTCGTAGGGGAACGCCGGGTAATAATGCGCGCCACCCGGTGACACACCGCGCATGATCGCGCTGGCGAGGTCATGATCGGACCAGTTGCCGACACCGGCCGATGCGTGTGGCGAGATATTTGGCGCATAGAATGTGCCAAAGGGGCTGACAAAGCTGCGTCCGCCGGACAGTGGGCCATCGGATGCCTCTGGCGCGCGGTGGCAAGACGCGCAACCGGCGGCGGCGAAGGTGATTTCACCCGCCGCGGCATCGCCGGTTAGCCCGTCGAGCGCGTCAGATGGCAGCGGGCTTGGCCGCGTGATCCAAAGGCCCGCCGCGATCAGCAGCAGGAGATAAAGCGTCCAGCGCCGCCAGCGCACGGTTTAGGGCCGCGGTCCGCGATAAGCCTTGTGGCATGAGCCGCAAGCGGCACCCACCGGGCCGAATGCGGCCTTCATCTCATCCAGGCCGTTGCCTGCAACGGCTGCAAGGGCGGTGCTTGCCTCTGCCAGCTTCGCGACTTCGGCGTCAAATCCAGCACTGTCGGTCCAGATTTCGGATTTGGCGCGGCCTCCGGCGGCGGCGATGTCGGACCCTTCGACCCAGTAAGTGGATTGGTCCATATTGGCGAGGGCGGCAAGGTTCGCGGCCGCCGCCGCGGCAGCCGCGGCATCATACGGGATTTTGTCCTGAGCCATGCCGCCAAGGGGGCCAAGGTTATGTCCGTAGAGGCTCATATGCGCGCCGCGCGCTTTGATTGCACTTGCAACCTCGGGGCTCAGGTGGCTGGCGGCAAAGGCGGCGCCGGCCAAGGTTGCACAAAGGAGGGCGGCCGTAGGAAGTGAACGCGGTAACGTCATGAAAATTCTCCTATTGATCCGAATGGGATCATGTTTGCACAGAATTGGACCGTTCCCCTGTGCAAATTTGAACCAATTCTGTGCGTAAATGCAAGATGGGTGACGGGTTGTCAGTTGATGATGCGCGGTGCGCGGGCCCGATCAACCGTGAGCGCATCGGGCCAACCGATGAAGCGTTCGATCCCAACAAGGATCAGGCAAAGCGCCAACACGATCAAAAACAGTTTGACCCGGCCCCAGCTTGGCGGATTTTGGGCCAGTCGTTTGGCGCGAAAAAACCAGCGTGGGTTCATTCTGAGGTGAACCGGACCTTGCCGATATAAGGCAGGTTGCGGTTGCGTTGGGCAAAGTCGATGCCGTAGCCCACCACAAATTCATCCGGGATTTCAAAGCCGGTCCAATTGGCGCGCACGTCGACCTCGCGCCGGGTGGGTTTGTCCAACAGCGCAATGGACCGCAGTTTGTGCGGTTTGCGTGCGCCCAGAAGGCCGAGAACGTGTTTCATGGTGTGGCCGGTGTCGACGATGTCCTCGACCACCAGTACGTCGCGGCCTTCAATACCCGAGCGCAGGTCTTTGAGGATGCGTACTTCCCGGCTGCTTTCCATGCCGTCGCCGTAAGACGAGGCTTCGAGAAAGTCGACCTCGACCGGCAGGTCCAATTCGCGGACCAGATCAGCAATGAAGACGAACGAACCGCGCAGAAGACCGACCACCACAAGCTTGTCGGTGTTACTGAACTCGGCAGCGATTTCGCCTGCCAGATCCTCGATCCGTGCGGCGATGGATTTGGCGCTGATCATCTGGTCGATGACGTAGGAGGGGTGCGACATGGCGGCTCCGGGGTTGATTTCCACCGGCACTTTACGACATGGAGAGGTGAAGTCACCCGCGAAAGACCACAGATGCCTGCCCATTCCGAGACACGGGTGCTGCCCTATACCGCCGATCAGATGTATGCGCTTGTGGCTGATGTGGCCAACTACCCGAAATTCCTACCGTGGACGGCAGCGGCGCGGATCAGATCAACGACAGATCAGGGCGATCATCAGGTGAAGCTGGCCGATCTGGTGGTCAGCTTCAAAGTCTTTCGTGAAACCTTTGGCAGCCGCGTGACCTTGTGGCCGGACAAGCGACAGATCGACACCGCCTATATCGACGGGCCATTCAAACATCTGGATTCGGTCTGGCAGTTCCGGGACGTAGAAGGGGGGTGCGAAGTGGCATTTGAGGTGGATTTTGAATTCAAGAACAGGCTTTTGCAGGGGGCGGCAGGCATGTTCTTTGATCAGGCGATGCGCACGATTGTGCGCGCGTTTGAAGGCCGCGCGAAAGAGCTTTACGGATGAGCGTGACCGATCAGGTGATCCGCCTTGCACAAGGCTGGGAAGGTGACGGCCCGGTCGAATTAATCCGGCTTTGCCTGTTTGACTGGGCCGCGGTTGCGATGGCGGGGCAAGACGAACCGGTCGCGCAGGCCCTTGCAATGCAGGCCGGGGTTGAAGGCGATGCCTCTGTGTTGGGAGGTGGGCAGACCTCTGCTGCAGATGCGGCACTGATCAACGGCACAACGGGCCACGCGCTGGACTATGACGACACCCATTTTGATCACATCGGCCATACCTCTGCCGTGGTGATGCCAGCTGTGTTGGCGCTGGCCGAAGATCAGATGATGCCGGCGATGAACAGGGTGCTGGACGCCGCGCTGATCGGGTCAGAGGCGGCGGTGCGGATGGGTCTGTGGCTTGGGCGCGACCATTATCAGGTTGGATTTCACCAGACCGCGACATCCGGGGCGATTGGTGCAGCTGTCGCAGGCGCGCGGTTCTTGCGGATGGACGCGGCACAGACGCGCCACGCGATTGGACTGGCGGCAACCGGTGCCTCTGGCCTGAAGGGACAGTTTGGCACAATGGGCAAGCCGCTGAACGCTGGATTGGCTGCGCGTTGTGGCGTGGAATCGGTGTTGTGGGCGCAGTCGGGTCTCACCTCTGATCCAGATGCCTTGGCGCAGTTTGGCGTGACCCATCACGGGGTAGGTGACGATAGCGCGTGGGACGTAAGCGAGCCATGGAAAGTCGCGCGGGTCAGTCACAAGTTTCATGCCTGCTGTCACGGTCTGCACGCGATGCTAGAAGCATTGCGTGGGGTCGAGGGTGATCTTGCGGCGGTAACTGTGCATACGCATCCGCGCTGGATGAGCGTGTGCAATAAGCCCGCGCCGCAAACGGGTCTTGAGACAAAATTCAGCTATCGCATGGCGGCGGCTTTGGCGCTTTCGGGGCGCGACACCAGCGATATCATGCAGTTTTCTGACGCGGCTGCAGACGACCCGGCCATGCATGTCTTGCGCGATGCGGTGACCGTTGTCGCCGACGACAATTTGACCGAAACGCAAGCGCGGGTCGAGGTGGCGTTTGCCGACGGACGGACCGACGCACGCACGCATGATCTGGCGAAACCGCTCACCTACGAGGTGCGCGAGACCCGATTGCGCAACAAGGCCCGTGCGCTGTTGGGGCGCGAAGCTGCAGCCTTGTGGGAGGCCTGCCATGCTGCCGACATTGACGATCTGACGGCTTTGATGCGCGGATAAAAAAGAGGCGCCCGAAGGCGCCTCAGGTCTCAGGGAGAATTCTGCGTGTTTAGCTGGTGATGTCGTAGCCACGTTCGCCATGCACAGCGAGGTCGAGGCCATTCGTCTCAGTTTCTGCATCGACGCGCAGCGATGTGACGGCTTTACAGACAAAGATCAGCACAACGGTCACCACAGTCGTGAAGACACCAACGATCACAAGGCTGCCAAGCTGGGCCGCCCATGATCCGATGCCGAATGCTGCGATCATGATCGTACCGAAGATGCCACCGACGCCGTGGACGGCAAAGACGTCCAGTGTGTCGTCGATCTTGAAGACGTTGCGGATCAACACCACGGCCTCTTGGCAGAGCACACCGGCGACAGCACCGATGACGATGGCGTGCCAAGGTTCGATAAAGCCCGATGCGGGTGTAACAGAGGCCAGGCCCGCGATTGTGCCGGTGACCAGACCCACAAGCGAGGCTTTGCCGAATTTGATCTTTTCCCACAGCGCCCAGGTGAGCGAGGCAGCAGCAGCGGATAGATGCGTGACCGAAATGGCCATGGCAGCGCCACCATCAGCGGCAAGCTGCGACCCGCCATTGAAGCCGAACCAGCCGACCCACAGCATTGCGGCACCGATCATCACCATGCCGGGGTTGTGCGGGGGTTTCGCCGGATCTTTGCGTGGCCCAAGGAATATCGCGAGCAGCAGGGCCGCGATCCCGGCGGTTTCGTGCACAACGATACCACCGGCAAAATCCATGACGGCGGTTTCAAAGAACATACCGTTGGCCAGCATGCCGCCGCCCCAGACCCAATGCACAACCGGCGCGTAGCACAGCAACATCCAGAGGGACGAAAACAGCAGCACAAAGCCGAACCCGATGCGTTCGACATAGGCACCCACGATCAGTGCGGGCGTGATGATGGCAAAGGTCATCTGGAAGGCGAAGAAGAGGATTTCGGGCAGGGTGCCCGACAGGCTGTCGCTGGTCACGCCAGCAAGGAAGAGCTTATCAAGCCCGCCCCAAAAGCCCGACGTGCCGCCACCAAACGCGATGGAGTAGCCTGCGACGTACCATAGCACGCTCATCAAACATGCGATGGCGTAGCAATGCATGAACACGCTGAGCACGTTGCGGGCGCGCACAAGGCCGCCGTAAAACATCGCCAGTCCCGGCAATGTCATGAAAAGCACAAGCGCCGTGGCCACCATGATCCACGCGGTGTCTGCTCCGTTCATATCTGGAATCCCCTCGTTTTTGGTCCTTGGGGCGGGCTCAGACCGGATTCGAGGCGCTGCGAAAAGTGGCAATGCGCATGGTTGGTGCTGATTGCTTGGGCAATTCCGAAACTGCCCGTTTGCTGGGCGCTAATTTGGGCTACTGCCTAATTTTTGACCGGAAAGTTATCGAGGCCGAAGAGCAGCAGATCAAGCGCGTGGGACACGGTTGCGGCACGGACCTGCGCCCGGCCAATGGCCCCAAATTCATGCGCTTGGGTTCGGACCCGGTCGGCGGTGGCAAGGCCGAAACAAACCAGACCTTCGGGTTTGTGGTCTGATCCACCAGGTCCGGCGATGCCGGTAACCGAGATCGCGATCTGGGCCTGAGAGGCGGCCAGCGCGCCAGTGGCCATCTCTGCTGCGACCTCGACCGAGACTGCGCCTTTGGCGTCAAGGGTGGCGAGTTGCACGCCCAGCATCTTGACCTTGGCCGCGTTGGTGTAGGTCACAAAGCCGCGGTCAAAGATGGCGGAGCTGCCCGGCACCTCAGTGATCGCGGCCGAAATCAGCCCGCCTGTGCAGCTTTCCGCAGTGGCGATCATCACGCCGCGCGCCTTGGCTCGGATCAGAAGCGAGGCGGCCTGCATTACATTGCGATCCAGTGATAAAGCGCCGCGCAAACCACAACGCCGATGGCTGCAAAGATGCCTGCGATCACATCATCCAGCATCACGCCCACCGCGTCATCGCGGCGGTCGGCCCAGCCCACCAGCCAGGGTTTGGTGATGTCAAAGAGGCGGAACAGGACAAAGGCGGCAATCCAGCCGGGCCAGAACACAACCACCGGCATATCGGTGAGTGCTGCGCCAATGGCTACCGGCAGCAGGGCAATCCATTGGCCAGCAACTTCGTCGATTACGATTTCGGAGGGGTCGTGGTTGTCTTTGCCCGCCGTTTCCTGCCGCGTAGCCCATAAGCCTGCAAAATAGGCCACGATGGCTGCGAGCAGCAAAAGCGGCCAACTGCCGATCTGGATGATGACATAGGCGACGGGAAGTGCGGCGAGCGACCCCCATGTGCCGGGAGCGGGGCGCATGTGGCCGATGTAAAAGAAGGTCGCGATCAATGTGCTCATGTCGACACCAATGTGGCTGTTGCAATGCTGGCGATGCCTTCGCCGCGTCCGGTAAAGCCAAGCCGTTCTGATGTGGTGGCTTTTACGCTGATCCGGTCGGCGGGCAGGTCCATGATCTGTGACAATGCCGCTTTCATGGCGGGTTGGTGTGGGCCGATCTTGGGGTATTCGCAGATCAGCGTGCAATCGACGTTGGAAATTCGAAACCCGTGCCGCGCGGCCAGTGCCACGGCGTGTTCCAGAAAGATGTGGCTGGCAGCCCCTTTCCATTGCGGGTCGGAGGGGGGAAAGTGCTGGCCGATGTCGCCCATGCCCAAGGCGCCATAGATTGCGTCGGTCACCGCGTGCATGCCAACGTCGGCATCCGAGTGTCCCTGCAATCCGCGGTCATGCGAGACCTTCACACCGCACAGCCAGACGTGATCGCCGGGTCCAAAGCGGTGGACGTCATAGCCATTGCCGAGCCTTATATCCATCTGCGCTCCCATCTGCTGTTCTGCGCGGGCCAGATCGTCTGGTCCGGTGATCTTGAAGTTCTCTTCTGCCCCCGGAACGATGGCGACGTCCAGCCCAGCGGCGCGGGCGGCGGCGACGTCATCGGCAAAGGGGCCGGTGCCTGTGCGATGGGCGGCAAGAATTTGGTCAAAGTGAAAGCCTTGTGGGGTCTGCGCGCGAAAAAGACCTTCACGGTCCCGGGTACCCGACACCACATTGTCGTCACCGGTCCAAAGGGCGTCTGTGACCGCAAGGGCAGGGGCCGCGCCAGCATGGTGGGCCAGAGCGACAATCACATCTGTGATAACACGGTCGGACACCAGCGGGCGTGCGGCATCGTGGATCAGCACCAAATCAACGTCTTGCCCTGCCAGCGCCTCGAGCCCGGCGCGGACAGAGGCGTCGCGCGTGGCACCGCCAACGATCACCAGATCCGCAGATAACTGACTGTTGTCCCAAAGGTCATGGTCATCGGGATGCAGAACCACCGCGCGAAGTGCCACATGTGGCGTAAAGGCTGCCATTGCATGACTGAGCACGGGTTTTCCGCGCAGTGTTTGCCATTGCTTCGGGCGGTCGCCGCCAGCGCGGGTGCCGCGTCCGGCGGCAACAATGAGGGCGGCAATTCGCATCGGGTCGCAGTCCTTTGTGGTGTTCCATTGGTGACGCTTTGTCATGCAATCGGCAAGGGACTGCTGGAATGATGCACAAAAAATAGGCGATTAGCAAAAACCGCCTAGATGTGCGGCATTACGCGTTGTTTGGGTCCGCAACACCCTGTAGCAACGCCGGGAACGCACAGTAAACAGGCAAAAGTTTAATTTCGTGGCAGAACACATCGCGCTTGATGCCGTCTCTCTTACCCCGCCGGTGGCGCTTGCCCCGCTGGCGGGCATCACTGATCTGCCATTTCGTCAGCTTGTCGCGTCATTTGGTGCCGGATGGGTGGTGAGCGAGATGGTCGCCTCTGAAGATATGGTCAATGCCAAGCCGGACGCCCGTGCGCGCGCAGAACTGGGATATGATCAGGCAGGTACGGCGGTGCAGATTGCGGGCCGCGATGCCTATTGGATGGCAGAGGCCGCCAAGGTGGCCGCAGGTTGCGGGGCCGCGATTATCGACATCAACATGGGGTGTCCGGCCAAGAAGGTCGTAGGCGGATATTCCGGGTCGGCGCTGTTGCGCACCCCTGATCACGCGCTGAGCCTGATCGAGGCCGTGGTAGAGGCGGTGGATGTGCCGGTGACACTCAAGACGCGGTTGGGGTGGGATGATCAATCCTTGAATGCGGCTGGAGTATGTGCCCGAGCCGAACAGGCAGGTGTGCGGTTGGTGACGATCCATGGCCGCACCCGTTGTCAATTCTACAAGGGCGTCGCTGATTGGGATGCGATCCGCGCGATCAAAGAGGCCGTCGGCATTCCTGTGATCGCCAATGGAGACATTGTTGACGCAACAACCGCGCAGACGGCGTTGGACAAATCCTGGGCGGACGGGGTGATGATTGGGCGCGGCGTGCAGGGACGGCCATGGTTGTTGGCGCAGGTCGCGCATGTGTTGCACGGCACGCCCGCGCCGGTGATCCCGCAGGGCGATGATTTGATCGCGTTGGTATCTGACCACTACGCGGCGATGTTGTCATTCTATGGCACGGATTTGGGCCGCCGCGTCGCGCGCAAGCATTTGGGTTGGTACATGGATGACGCGGGCACGCCGGATCAGTTGCGCAAAGAGGTGTTGACCGCTGACAGCCCGGACACCGTTGCGCGGTTGATCCCGATGGCGCTGGATTACGCAGAGGTGGCGGCATGATTGAAGGTGATGTGCTGTGGTCGTCGCTGCCGGTTCCGGCACTGCTGGTTGGTTCCGACGACACGATTTTGCAATCGAATCCGGCGGCTGAGAGTTTCCTCAACCTGTCGGCCAAGGCGCTGGAAGGTGCGGGCCTGTGGGAAAAGGTCACGATTGATGCCGAGATCGAGGGCCCCTTTGCCAAGGCCCAAGCAGAGCGGCGGTCGATCTTTTTGAATGACGTCTTTGTTGGTTCGGGCATGCGGGCGCCAAGCCATTGCAACGTCCTGTTTTCGCCGTTGGGCAATGTCGAGGACACGATGATTCTGATGATCAGTCCACGCGAGATGGCCAGCCGGATCGTGCAGAACGGACAGACCCACAAGGCCGCTCGATCAGCAATCGGCATGGCTGAGATGCTGGCCCATGAAATCAAGAACCCGCTTGCGGGGATCACGGGGGCAGCGCAATTGCTGTCGATGGGGCTGTCGGCAGAGGATCAGGAGCTGACTGATCTGATCGTCGCGGAATCACGTCGGATCGTGAAGTTGTTGGAGCAGGTCGAGCAGTTCGGCAATCTGCGGCCACCGCAGCGCGAAGCGGTCAACATTCACGATGTGCTGGACCGTGCGCGGCAATCTGCGGCGGTCGGATTTGGCGCCCATATGTATTTTATCGTTGATTATGACCCGTCCCTGCCGCGGGCGATGGTCGATGATGATCAACTGCTGCAGGTGTTTCTGAATTTGCTCAAGAACGCCTCTGAAGCGGGGTCAGAAGGCGGCACCATCCGGCTTCATACATTCTATGACCCCTCGCTACGGGTACGGCAGCATGACGGCACGCAGGCGCGGCTGCCATTGCAGATCGAAATCATTGATGACGGCCCCGGCTTGCCGCCGGACATTGCCGCCGACATTTTTGAGCCCTTTGTGTCGGGCCGCGAAAACGGCACGGGCCTCGGCCTCGCGCTGGTCAGCAAGCTGATCCATGACGGTGGCGGCTGGATCAGCGTCGACAGCGTGCCGGGCAAGACAGCATTTCGGGTCAGCTTGCCATTGGCCCCGCAAACATCTGACGACGGAGAAGAATAATGGACGGAACCATCCTTGTTGCCGATGACGACCGCACGATCCGCACAGTGCTGACCCAGGCGCTGACGCGGGCGGGGTGCAAGGTGCATGCCACATCGTCACTGGTCACGCTGATGCGGTGGGTTGAAGAGGGCAAGGGTGACCTTGTCATCTCGGACGTGGTGATGCCGGACGGCAATGGGTTGGATCAATTGCCCAAGATTGCTGATGCGCGGCCCGGTTTGCCGGTGATCGTGATCTCGGCTCAGAACACCATCATGACGGCGATTCAAGCGGCAGAGGCGGATGCCTACGATTATCTTCCCAAGCCGTTCGATCTGCCTGATCTGATGAAACGCGCAGCACGCGCCCTGGAGGTCAAGCGCCGTGTCCAGCCCAAGCGCGAGGCGGCAGCAGAAGACGCAGGCGACCTGCCGCTTGTGGGGCGGACGGCTGCGATGCAGTCGCTTTACCGGCTGGTGGCGCGGGTAATGAACACGGCGTTGCCCGTGCTGATCGTCGGCGAAAGCGGGACCGGCAAATCGCTGATCGGACGGGCGCTACATGATTTTTCTGACCGGCGCAGCCTGCCGTTTGTGACGGTCACAGAAAGTGATCTGGAAGGGATCGAGGGGCCCAACACCGTGCTGTCACGCGCCAAGGGCGGGTCGATCCTGTTTGATGAGGTGGGCGATCTGGACGATCAGGCGCAGGCCCGCATCGTGCGGATGCTGGACAGTCTGGATGAAAACGCGCCCCGGATCATGGCAACGTCGCAAGCAAATCTGAATGAACTGATGGAACAGGGTAAGTTCCGCGAGGATCTGTTTTATCGGCTGGGCGGCGTGACAGTCGCGGTGCCATCGCTGCGCGAACGGGTGGATGATATTCCGCTTCTCGCGGATCATTTTCTGGCCCGTGCCGAGCGGGAAGGTGCCCCTGTGCGCCGGCTGGGCGGTGCCGCGCTTGAGCTGGTGCGCGCTTATAGCTGGCCGGGCAACGTGCGTCAGTTGGAAAACGCCGTGCGCAGGTTGGTTTTTACCGCCGCCGAAGAAGACATCAGCCGGTCAGAGGTTGAGATGGTCCTGGGCAACCAACCGGCCATGGAACCGTTAAGGTCGGGCGGCGAAGGTGAAAAGTTGTCGGCGTCGGTCGCCAAGCACTTGCAGCGCTATTTTGATCTGCATGGTGGTGTGTTGCCGCCGCCGGGGCTGTATAACCGTATCCTGAAAGAGGTTGAGGCCCCGCTGATCGAAATCGCGCTGGATGCGACGGGCGGAAATCAGGCCAAATGTGCTGATTTGCTTGGGATCAACCGCAATACCTTGCGTAAAAAGATCACCGACCTCGATATTCGCGTGACACGCCGCCGCAAGCTGATGTAAAACCGCAACATAACCGTGGCCCCGAAGGGACAACCCTGCGGCAGGACCACATATAATGGCGGTATTGCGCGGTTTGGCCGCGCCAGAAACAGGGCGATACGCGTGCAGCGTTCCCTTTTGGGCATTGATATCAGGCGATTTTCGCGCTGGCGCAGACGGCGTGAGGTGCAGAACGCGTTGACGCTGAGCATTATTGTGCTTGGCCCTGTGCTGACCGCGCTGACCTTTGTGGTGCTTGGTGGGCCGCTTGATCAAAGCAGCAACAGCCTTGCCCTGCGGCTGATTCTGTTGGCTGACCTGATCTATATCATCGTCGTGGCCGCATTGGTGATGCTGCGTGTGATGCGGATGATCGTGGCGGGCCGCAACAAATCCGCTGGATCACGACTGCACCTGCGATTGACGGGCGTCTTTGCCTTGCTGGCCCTGATCCCCACGATCATTGTCGCGGTCTTTGCGCTGTTGTCGATCAATCTGGGCTTTGAGGGCTGGTTTTCTGAGCGAGTCCAGACGGTTTTGGGAACATCGCTATCTACCGCGCAGGCCTATGAAAACGAGGAGCGCAATGAGCTATTGCGCGACGGCAATGCACTTGCCGCTTTCCTGAACACCGAACGGCAAACCAACTTTTTCATGGAAGATGGCGACGTTCGCCAAGCAATTGGTCGGGTCCAGAACCAGATTGATCGGGGCCTTACAGAGGTGTTTTTCCTGGATGGGACAGGGACGATCCGCACGCGGGGCGCGCGGTCTTATGACTTCAACTATGAACAGCCAACGCAAGATCAATTTGCGCAGGCCGATCTGAACGGCTTTGCCATCATAGAGGATCCCGACAACAACGAGTTCCGCGCGCTGATCCCGCTTGAGACCTTTTTGGACCGTTACATCTATGTGACCCGCGCGGTGGATGGCGAGATTCTGGCGCTGCTTGATGAGACGCAAGAGACATTCTCGCTTTATGAACAGTTGGAACGCGATCGCGGGCGGCTGCTGTTTGGGTTCGGATTCCTCTATTTGGGCTTTGCGGTGATCATGATCCTCGCGGCCACGTGGATGGGGCTGTCTTTTGCGGAACGCCTGTCAGCACCCATCGGGCGGCTTGTCAGCGCATCACAGCGCGTCGGACGTGGCGATCTGGACGTTCAGGTGATTACCGACGACGGTGATGACGAAATCAGCCAGTTGGGCTCGCATTTCAATCAGATGACCACGCAGCTGAAAAGCCAGCGGGAAGAATTGTTGGATGCCAACCGACGATCTGAACGGCGCAGACGGCTGTTTGACAGTGTGCTGTCTTCGGTCACGTCCGGCGTCGTGGGCTTGGATGCAGATGGGCATATCACCTTTGTGAACCCTTCGGCCACACGGCTTTTGGCGGTAGATGACGGGCAAGCGGATGTGGCGCTGGCCGTTGCGGTACCGGAATTCACGCCACTGTTTGACCGCTTGCGGGCAGAGGCGCGGGGCGTAGCGCAGGAACAGGTCAATCTGGTTCGGCAGGGGCAACAGGAAAGTCTGCTGGTGCGTATGGCGCCACGGCTGAATGCCGAAGGGCTTTTGGAAGGCTACGTGGTGGCCTTTGACGATGTGACCGACCTGGTCAGCGCGCAAAGGATGGCGGCGTGGGGCGATGTGGCGCGGCGGATCGCGCATGAGATCAAGAACCCGCTGACGCCCATTCAACTGTCGGCGGAACGCATCAAGCGCAAGTTCCGCTCAGAGGTGCAGGATGATGCGGCGCTAGAGCAGATGACAGATGTGATTGTACGTCAAACCAATGACTTGCGGCGCATTGTTGATGAGTTTTCCAAGTTCGCCCGGATGCCAGAGCCGGAATTGAAAGCGGCCGATCTGGTGGCGATTGTGCGCGACGCTGTGACTTTGCAAAAGGCCGGTCAACCGGATGTGCGGATCGTGTCGGACTTGCCAGATCAGCCCGCGATGACGGATTTGGACAGCACCATGATTTCGCAGGCGTTGACGAACCTAATCAAGAACGCGGGCGAAGCCATTGAAACACTGCGGGAAAAGCAGCCTGAAGTCGAGGTCGTCCCAGAGGTGCGGGTTGCACTGATGCTGACCGAAGATGGTGCGCAGATCACGATTCAAGACAATGGCATCGGCCTGCCGGAAGACCGGGCGCGGCTGTTTGAACCTTACGTCACGTCCCGCGACAAGGGCACAGGCCTGGGCCTGCCCATCGTGAAGAAAATTATCGAAGAGCATGGCGGCACACTGACGCTGACCGATGCTGAACCCTTTGGTGACGGGGCCCGTGTGGGGGCCTGCGCCGTTATTGACCTGCCGTTCAGCCCCGCCGGGGCCGCGGCCAAGAAAATTCCAGCATGAGGACCGACATGGGCGATATTCTGATCACCGACGATGAACGCGATATTCGAGAGCTGATCTCGGACATTCTCAAGGACGAAGGGTACACCACGCGGCTGGCGGCGAATTCCGATCAGTGCATGAAGGAAATCGCATCAGAGCCCCCAGCGCTGATGATCCTGGATATTTGGCTGAAGGACAGCGGGATGGATGGGATCGATATCCTCAAGACAGTGAAGCGTGAACATCCCGACATTCCGATTGTCATCATCTCGGGCCACGGCAACATTGAAATTGCAGTCGCCGCGATCAAGCAGGGTGCTTACGATTTTATCGAAAAACCGTTCAATATCGATCAGTTGATGGTCGTGATCCGACGTGCAATGGAAACCAGCCGCCTGCGTCGCGAGAACGTGGAACTTAAACGGGGCGAAACGGCGACGGCTGAGATGTTGGGCGATAGTGCTGCGTTCCGCGCGCTGAAAGCACAGCTGGACAAGGTCACCAAATCCAATGGCCGGGTTATGTTGACCGGCCCGGCAGGCGCCGGCAAAGAGATCGCTGCGCGCTACATTCACGCGCAATCGAACCGGTCTGGTGCGCCTTTTGTGACGGTTTCCTCGGCCAGTATTGAACCTGACCGGATGGAAGAGGTTCTATTTGGGCGGCAATCAGCGGGCGGGATTGAAAAGGGTCTGTTGGAACAGGCCAATGGCGGTGTCATCTACTTTGACGAAATCGCGGATATGCCTTTGGGAACGCAGTCAAAAATCCTGCGGGTGTTGGTTGATCAGACCTTCAACCGCGTGGGCGGCAGCGACAAGGTGCAAGTCGATTTGCGGGTCGTTTCTTCCACAAACCGCGATTTGCCGACCGAAATAGCGGCAGGCACGTTTCGTGAAGAATTGTATCATCGACTGAACGTTGTCCCGATCCATGTGCCCAGCCTGGAAGAACGACGCGAGGATATTCCGCTTTTGGCCGAGCATTTCATCGGGATGTTCAACAAGAGCCAAGGCTTGCCGCTGCGCGCGCTGGCCGAAGACGCGCGCGCCTTGTTGCAGACGATGCTGTGGCCCGGCAATGTGCGTCAGTTGAAGAACGTCGTGGAACGTGTTCTGATCCTTGGGGAAAATACCGGGGACATTAGCGCCAAAGAGCTACCGGCAAGCGAAGAAGCAGGCGCAGAGGAAGGCCGGATTGTCTTGTCTGGTGGGCTTGCGACATTGCCACTGCGCGAGGCGCGTGAGTTGTTCGAACGCGAGTACCTGCTGACCCAGATCAACCGGTTTGGCGGCAATATCAGCCGCACCGCGTCCTTTGTGGGCATGGAACGATCGGCATTGCATCGCAAGCTGAAGTCGCTGGGTGTGGCCACCACGAATAAGGCTGGCGCACGCGTGGCCTATGTGGAAGGTGATTGACACGCGCCCGCAGGCACGTTTTGACAGGTTCACCGCAACGGGAGTTTTGCGATGAAGGTCATTATTTGCGGCGCAGGTCAGGTCGGCTGGCAAATCGCGCGGCATCTTTCGGGTGAAAAGAACGACGTCACCGTCGTCGACAACAACCCCGAACTTGTGCGCCGCGCCACCGACAGCCTTGATGTGCAGGGGATCGCGGGCCACGCGAGCTATCCCGATATCCTTGAACGGGCAGGGGCGCGGGACGCGGATATGATCATCGCCGCGACCCATTCCGATGAGGTCAACATGGTCACCTGCCAGGTGGCCCATTCGATCTTTGCCGTGCGGCGCAAGATCGCACGCCTGCGGGCGCAAAGTTATCTTGATGCGATCTATTCGGACCTCTATCGCCGCGACCATTTGCCGATTGATGTGGTGATCAGCCCCGAAAAAGAGGTGGCCGAAGCGGCACTGCAGCGACTTGCGGCACCTGCAGCGTTTGACACAGAGAGTTTTCTAGAGGGCCGCGCCCAGCTTTTGGGGATCACGATCGAGGATGATTGCCCGGTGATCAACACGCCATTGCGGCAGTTGACCGACCTGTTTTCGACCCTGCGCGCGATTGTGGTTGGCATTCGGCGCGAGGGGGTGCTTTTCGTGCCAGCGGCGAATGATCAGATTTTTGCCGGTGATGAGGTCTATTTGTTCACCGAGACAGAGGACATGAACCGGTCGCTGGAAATCTTTGGCAAGACCCAGCGCAAGCAGGAACGCATTGTGATTATCGGCGGCGGCAATGTGGGCCTTGCAGTTGCACAGGCGCTTGAAGCGCGGACAGATCGGTTGCGGGTGCGGGTCATCGAAAAGGGCCGCCAATGCGCCGAGGATGCCGCTGACGCGCTGGACCGGACCATAGTTCTTAACGGTGACGGATTGGATTCCGCGTTGTTAGAAGAGGCCGGGGTCGGGAACGCCGATGCTATTCTGGCGCTGACCAATGACGACAAGACCAACCTTCTGGCCTCTGTTCGGGCCAAGGGGATGGGGGCGCCGATGGCGATCACTTTGATCAATGACCCCACGTTGGTGCCGCTGATGGGGCCGCTGGATATTGATGCCTATATCAACCCGCGCGCCACAACGGTGTCATCGATCCTGCGCCATGTGCGGCACGGTCGTGTGCGCGGTGTCTATTCCATCGGCGATGCCGAGGCCGAGGTGATTGAGGCGCAGGTTTTGGGCACGTCCCCGATTGCGGGCCAGAAAATCCGCGATATCAACTTCCCCGAAGGGACGCTGGTGGGGAGCTTGATGACCCCCAAGGGCCTTGTGAAACCCAAAGGCGATACCCGCATCAATGAAGGCGACGTGATCGCCATTTTTGCAATGGCCGACGACGTGCCAGAGGTTGAACGGCTCTTGCAGGTCACCATCGACTTTTTCTGATGATGGCGCGCCTGACAGACCTGCCGTTTTTTGTGCTGCTGATGGGGCTGGGTGCGCTGGCCATGCTGGTACCTGCGGTGCATGGGCTGGTGATGGAAGACTACCAGACGATGCGGGTCTTCTTTTATGGCACCATCCTGTTCGGTTTCCTGACCCTGGTTTTGGGTCTGGCGACGGCAGGTTATGCGCCCCGGTCTGTCGCACGCAGTCAGTTGATCACCCTTATCGGGTCCTTTGCGGGCTTGCCGGTCTTATTTGCAATCCCGTTTTACGAGGCAGTGGGGAATACCAGTTATCTGGATGCCTGGTTTGAAATGGTGTCCAGCTTCACCACCACGGGTGCGACGGTTTATGACGGATCGGGGCGGCTGACGCCGTCGCAACACCTGTGGCGCGCGACCGTTGGTTGGCTGGGTGGATTGCTGGTCTGGGTGACAGCGGTGGCGATTTTTGCACCGATGAACCTTGGGGGGTTTGAAGTGCGCGCAAAAGGCGGCGTCGGGCGCGGGGCCGGGGGCGTCTTCAGCCAATTTGGCCATGCCATCGACCCATCAGAGCGGCTGACCCGTTTTGCGCTGCAACTGACCCCGATCTACACAGCACTGACGGCGGCACTTTGGCTTGGCTTGGTGATGCTGGGCGAGGTGCCTTACATTGCGCTGTGCCATGCCATGGCGGTGCTGTCGACATCGGGCATTTCACCTATCGGCGGGTTCTATTTTGCGGCCTCTGGCATCTGGGGAGAGGTGCTGATCTTTGCATTCTTTGTCTTCGCAATCTCGCGCCTGACGTTTTCGCCCGCCAATGGGCTGGACCGCGATGGTAAATTGATCCGCGACCCAGAGGTTCAAGTGGCGATTGCCTTGATCCTTGGCTCAACAGCGCTGCTTTACGGACGGCATTTTCTGGGCTCGATTGATGAGGAAACAGCGATCGCGCAACCCGGTGCGTTTGAGGCGCTTTGGGGGACGGTGTTTACGGTGACGTCATTCCTGACAACCACGGGGTTTGAATCGCGCCATTGGCTGGGTGCTGCACAATGGTCAGGGTTGGATACGCCCGGCCTTTTTCTGGTGGGGCTTGCATTGATCGGCGGCGGTGTGGCGACGACGGCGGGTGGGGTCAAGCTGCTGCGGGTCTACGCGCTTTATCGCCATAGCGAGCGCGAGTTGGAACGCCTGTTGCATCCATCATCCGTCGGTGGCGGCGGAGCAGAGGCGCGGCGCGTGCGCAAGCAAGGGGCCTATATATCTTGGGTGTTTTTCATGCTGTTTGCGATCAGCGTGGCGGCCGTGATGGTGTTGCTGTCGTTGACTGGCGTGCAGTTTGAAACAACGATGGTGCTGGCGGTGGCGGCCTTGTCCACGACGGGGCCGTTGGCCAGCATCGCGGCTGAAAACCCGATTGCCTATTCGGGCATTCCCGATCTTGCCAAGGCGATCCTTGCTGCGGCAATGGTGTTGGGCAGATTGGAAACGCTGGCAATCATTGCACTTTTTAATCCCGAAATCTGGCGGAAATAGCGCCGCATATTTGGGCTTTCACATCCGTGGCCGGCGCGACATACTGGTCATCTGTAATATTGGGGGTCGGCTGATCGGCAGCCGCAAGAATAAGAAGCCGCTCCTAAGGAGCGCAAAAAGAAGAAAAGGACTTTTGACATGGCGTCAGATAAAGCCAACCTGCAGGACGCATTCCTGAATCATGTACGCAAGACCAAAGTCCCGGTGACCATTTTTTTGGTCAACGGTGTCAAACTACAGGGTGTGATCACCTGGTTTGACAGTTTCTGTGTGCTGCTGCGCCGCGATGGTCAGTCCCAACTGGTCTATAAGTCTGCGATTTCCACGATCATGCCCTCGCAGCCGATCAGCCTGTATGAAGGCGAAGAATAGCTTTGCTTGAACACGACAAGCCCGTCACGCGGGCTTGGGTGCTGCACCCGACTGTAAAATCCGATCAAGATGCGCGCGACCCGGACGCGGCCTTGGCCGAAGGTGTGTCGCTGGCTGCTGCCCTGCCGGATCTGGTTGTGCTGGGTCAGGATGTGGTGCGCCTGCCACGCATCCACCCGGGTAAGTTATTCGGGAAAGGCAAAATTGAAGAGCTGGCCGCCCGGTTCAAGGCCGAGGACGTGGAGCTGGTGCTGATTGATGGTCCTGTCAGCCCGGTGCAACAGCGCAATTTGGAACAGGAATGGAACCTCAAGATCCTTGATCGGACGTCACTGATTTTGGAAATCTTCAGCGACCGGGCCCGCACCGCCGAAGGTGTGTTGCAGGTTGAAATGGCGGCATTGACCTATCAGCGTACGCGGCTGGTGCGCGCCTGGACCCACCTTGAACGTCAGCGTGGCGGATTGGGATTTGTGGGCGGACCCGGAGAGACGCAGATCGAGGCCGACCGCCGCGCCATCGACATGCAGTTGAACGCCTTGCGCAAGCAGTTGGACAAGGTTGTGAAGACAAGAACGCTGCACCGGGCGGGCCGCGCCAAAGTGCCGTTCCCAATTGTGGCCCTTGTGGGCTACACCAACGCCGGTAAATCAACATTGTTTAACCGGCTGACCGGGGCAGAGGTTTTTGCCAAGGACATGCTTTTTGCCACGCTTGACCCTACGATGCGCAAGATCCTGCTGGAGACCGGGGATGAGGTGATCATGTCCGACACAGTTGGTTTTATCTCGGATCTGCCGACCGAGCTTGTCGCCGCATTCCGGGCAACCTTGGAAGAAGTGCTTGATGCCAACCTAATTGTGCATGTGCGCGACATTAGCCATCCTCAATCAGAGGAACAGGCACAGGATGTTCATGCGATCCTCTCGTCGTTGGGGGTAGCTGAGAATGCGCCGGTGATCGAGGTCTGGAACAAGATCGATCAGCTGTCCGTTGAAGACCGCGCTGGCGTCGTGGAAACGGCGGCGCGGACGGACAACCTTTTTGCGATTTCCGCAATGACCGGTGAAGGGCAGGCCGCTTTGGCGGCAGGCATTGCAGATGCGACAAAGGACCCACGGACCCATGAAGATATTGCACTGGGATTTGAAGAAGGGCGCGCACGCGCCTGGCTGTTTGAACAAGGTGTGGTTATTGGAGAAACGCAGACCGACGCAGGTTATGCGCTGACTGTCTATTGGACCAAGCTTCAGAAAGAACGCTTTGCTAAACTATTAGTCACGACAGGCCAGTAGCGACGGCGGTTGAGTCAACATGCCCAGAACCTACCGAACTGTCGGGTGTTGATAGAGGTGCAAAGGTTCAAGCGGCGAAAGGGGTTGGGGTATCGGATTCCAGCACCATGCGCGCGCGACCGGACGACTTGGCGGCGTAAAGTGCCTTGTCGGCACGTTCAAAAAGGGTGCTGCTAGTCTCGCCGCCCCGCAATTGGGCGGCGCCAATGGACAATGTTACGTCAAATGTGTCGCCGCTATCCGGTGCCACGACGGAAATGGGCGCTGACAAGCGAATGCCAAGGGAATGCATGTCTGCAGAGCTCAATGGCGGGATCAGCGCGCCGAATTCTTCACCACCCAATCGACCAAGTGCCGTGGACTGATCGAGGATCACACGCATTTGCGCGGCGATCCGCACCAGGCAGGCGTCGCCGGCCGCGTGGCCGTGAGTGTCATTCACCCGTTTGAAATGGTCCGCATCCAAGAGTAGGAGATGTCCCAAGGAACCTTGGTGAATAGCTTCTTCCAATTCGGCCATGAAGGCACGCCGGTTGGGCAATTCAGTCAAAACGTCGGTGGCGGCAAGGGCCGCCAGACGGTCATGCAGGGATTCCATATGCGAAACGATCCACATCCCGATCATCAGGAAAGGCGCAGCGACAATCGCAGTAATGACCAATTCATCGGCGATACGATCGGGGTTGATGCCTGAGACAGCGGCTTCGGCGGTAAAGCGCAAAGCGTAGACCAATAGAAAAGTAATGGCTGGTTTATAGAGAAGCTGGCGCCGGGTCCGCACAGACAACAGCATCAATAGCCCGTTAAATATCAGACGCAGCACCATGCGGGGGACTAAATGGCAAAAACGTTAAGTATTAGTTTCCGGCATTCAGCGGTTGCAATGTCGTAACCCCTAGCGCTGCGGCACGGGCCAGTTCGGGATCAAGTGACATCGGGATATATTCGCCACGACGCCAGAGCTCTCCTAGATTATCATAGTAGCGGCTTAGGAAATGGCCCGATTGTCCGGTTGCAGTGACAAATACGCTGCTATCGGGATCGGCAAAGTCATAGACACCACGATAGCCCGCAGCATGCACATTCTGAAACGGTTCTGGTCCAGTGCCTGATGTGCGGCCCCTTTGCAGTGTATTGTCGCCACCGCTGGTCGACTGGCGGATGTTCACAAACCAGTTCAACACCGGCACCTCACCCAGCACAGGATGGTCCTGAATGGCCTGATGGGCCTGACCCCACCGCAATGCTTCGACGGTGCCGCCGTAGGTTTCATCAATCCAGACAAGCGCATCGTCCAGTGCCAGCCGGGCAATATCAGTGCAGGTTTCCAACGGGGCCGATTGCAGTACATCGCACCAGATGCTGGCGCCGTCGACATCGCGGAACACCCGTTCGATAAAAATCGGCTCCACATGGGTAAATTCGGCCGCCAGCGGCCCCATCTCGTCACGGATCAGCCGGGCCTGCAGCTGCCGCACCCAGGCGGCATAGATCAGCGGCTCCGGCAGATGCTCGTTCATCTCACCATTCCAGTTCGCCAAAAGTTCGAGCGCGATCTGTCGGCGGCGTTCGGGGGTGCCATCGGGTGCGGCTTCGCCTGTGAACCAAAGGTCGGCCCCGATCAGCGGCAGCAGAGCGCGGGCTGTAAAGCTGACAGTGTCCAGCTGTGCTTCGATAAAGCTTTCGCGGGTATGAACCTCGCGCGCTTGCATCAGTCGCCGCCAACGGTTGATGCGTTGGGTGTCGCCCCATTCAAATGAGACGTGTTCAGGGAAGGGGCGGTCGATGCTTTTGTTGTTTGTGTTCCCGATGATGCCGCCTTCGGGGTCTAGGATGCTTGGGTTGGTGTCAGAGGGCAGCATCCCTTGCCAGCGGTTTTCCGGCAAGTAGCCATAGGCGGGCAGACGGCCTTGGCTTTGGTGATTGATGTCCCGCTTGGGCATCGCCCCGATCGTGACCATTGCAATGCTGTTGCGGTCGGCCATGATCATGTTCTGACTTGGGGCAATATAGGCGGCGGCAGCCGCGCGCGCCGCTTCAACGGTGCGCGCCTGCATCACAGCCAAACCAGAGGACATGGTGGTGTCGGCAGGCGAAAGTGCTGTCCACCCGATGCTAGTCACATGACCGGGCGGGGTGATCGCACCCAGATCATATTGATCGCCGGGCATCACTGGGCCGTTGTCAGTCCAGCGCAGCTGCAAGGTGACGGCGGCGCTGTCCTTAATCACCACAATGCTGTCGCGGGTCTCAAACGGCTTCCAACCCGTGGGCGTGCGGTATTCGGTCGGGTTGTCGGGGTTGAGCTCTTCGATAAAGACGTCCTGATCGTCCAGATAGCTGCTGGTGATCCCCCAGCCCAGATCAGCGCTGCGCCCGGTCAGCACGATTGGGACGCCTGGAATTGTGCCGCCTATGACACCACCTGTTTCCAGTTCAAGCCGGGCCAGATACCAAACCGTGGGTGCGGTCAGCCCCAGATGCGGGTCATTGGCCAAGAGGGTTGCGCCCGCGGCAGAGCGGGTCACTCCAGCGGTCCAAGCATTAGAGGCACCGGCCAGCGCCCGCGGTTTGATCGGGGACAGCGGGTCAAAGGGCGCGCGGCTGTTGGCGGCATAGCGCGGGACACCGTCGATCAGTTGCGCATATTCAGGGAGGGCCGCAATGCCCATGCCAGGATCATCGGGCAAAAGATCGGCCAGTCGTTCAGGCGGCAGCATCAAAGAGGCGCGGGCGCGGATCACTTCGTGTTCAAGATGCGAAGACAGTTGCAGGGCCATTAGTTTGATGATTGCAATGCTGTCCGCGGGTTGCCACGGCGCGACGGGATGGTTGAACAGCCACATCTCTGGCGCGCCGCGTCCCAGCGCACCTTTGTTCACTTCGGCCAGCCAACCGTTGACGCCAGCGGCATAGGCATCCAGTGCCCCTGTGGTCTGCGCGTCTTGTGCCGAGACGGATTTGACGGCGGCACCGTAGATGTCAAAACGTCGAATAACGCTGTCGATCGGCAAGGTGCGCGCGCCAAAGAGTTCGGACAGGCGCCCCTGTGCCGTGCGACGCAGCATTGTCATTTGCCACAACCGGTCTTGGGCATGGGCATAGCCAAGAGCATAGAAGACATCGCGGTCGGTGCTGCCGAAGATGTGCGGCACGTTGGCGTTGTCGCGCACAATTTCCACCGGCGCGGAAATCTCTGCGATCTGATAGGTCGCGTCGTAGTCTGGCAAGGACCGGCTGGCGAAATACCATGCCAGCAGCACGGCCGCGACGCCCAGCAGGATCAGGCCAGAGGTAATCCGCAACAACCACCGAAAAATCAACGCCATTGCGGCCCCCATTACACACGACTTGGAGGCTCTTTTAGCGGTTCAGAGGTTGACCCACAACGCGCCAATGGCCACTGCCGCCTCGACCGCAAAATAGATCCACTTCTTGGTGCTTTGCCCATCAAGGACCAGCGAGGTGCCGCGCCCGATTGCGGCCCCGGCCCAAGCAAAGCCAAGTATCGCATAGGCGTCTGCTGATCCGATAATCAGCGCGCCAACCCCCAATCCCACGAATAATGCGCCGACGCTGGCGCGTACTTCGGAGGCGCCCATGCTGGTCTTACCGGGCGTCAGGTCAAGCGCGCCCATCGTATAGGCCGGTGCCAGCCAGCCAAAGCAGCCAAGCCCGATGCTGAGCAGGGCGAAGATGATGTTGAGGATGTCCATTGCCTCTCCGTTTTGGTTGGTACGTCTGGCCGGGCGTGCTGGTTCAGTGGCCGCCCGACTTGCGCCAGACCGAGACGTGGCTTGTGCTATCACGGGTGAAGGGCGACATATCCCAATCGGCCCACCGGACCTCTGGCACAAAACCGGCCATTTTGGCCATGACGTCCATTTCCGCAGGCCAGCAATAGCGGAATGGAATTGACAGGCGGCGATCTTGGCCGTCAATCGGGCGGATGTGATGCGACGTGTAGGTTTGCGTGACCACGTCAAATTCGTCGATGCCCCAGTGGGCATCCGTGCAATCATTTGCGAGCAACGTTTGGCCCGCAGGCAGTTTCTGGATGGGGGGCACAAGCGTTTCGACGACAAAGCAACCGCCCGGTTGTAAGTGATCAAAGGCATTTTGAAAGCAGGCGATCTGGGCGTCCTGCGTTGTAAGGTTGTCGATGGTGTTGAACACCAGAAAGACCAAGGCAAAGTTACCAGCGACCTGTGTCGTCGTCATATCTCCGATGGCGATGTCCATCGGTGCGCCGATCTCTTTTTTGCGCAGCTCTGCGACCATGGCCTGCGAAAGTTCAATGCCGGCAACCTTGGTGCCTGCGGTCTGCAGGGGCAAGGCAATGCGTCCGGTGCCGATCGCAAATTCCAGCGCTGCTCCGCCTGCGGCCAATTCGTGCAGACGCGCGACAACCTGCGGGATGGAGGCATCTGACGGCGCGCCATGTACGGCATCATAGGTGGCAGCCACCTCTGCATCAAAAAAGCCATCGTCTTGCATGATCTGTTCCCTCACAGCCTGTCCGCGACATTCAGCGCAGATCAGCCAAAGAGTGCAAGGCGCGGGTTAGCCGCCGTAGACCATCAGTGCCACAACCAAGGCGCCGGGGTTGGCTTGATAAAGTCCCAGATCGCGCTGCATTTGCAAGACGCGGGCAGGGCGGTCGGCATCGGGGATGCGCGCGGTATCCATCGCCTCGGTCAGGACAGGACCACCGCCATTGCGGATATCTTGCAGGATCTGGTCGAAGTTTGATTTTACGATCACTTCCACCTGACCGCGCCGCTGGTTATAGGCCGCATTCTCTGCCGCCGTAGAGAGCCCCGTGATGGGCAGCAAAAGGGGATTACCGATGTGATTGGCGTCGCCTGAGCACGCGGCCAGGACGGTGAGTGACAAAAGCGCGCGGCGCATGTGATTTGCCTTTCGAACGGGGTTGACTTGAACGCGATACGGTCACATAAGCCGCCATCCGGGCAAGGACCTTGTCCGGGCTTATGCTGATATTCGCCTACGGGCGCGCAGTTGCCAGGCACCAAACGGCCCCAAGGGGCGGCCTCGGACCGACGCGAAAGACAAAGGAAGACGATATGTTTGCGGTTCTCAAAACCGGCGGCAAGCAGTACAAAGTGGCCTCTGGCGACGTTCTGCGTGTCGAAAAGCTCAACGCTGAAGCGGGTGAGCAAATCCAATTCAACGATATTTTGATGGTTGGCGACACCGTGGGCACCCCCACAGTGGCAGGTGCTGGCGTGCAGGCGACCGTGATCGACCAGATCAAGGGCCCTAAGACGATCAACTTCGTCAAGCGTCGTCGTAAGCACAGCTCGCAGCGCAAGAAAGGCCACCGCCAGCAGCTGACGCTGGTGCGGATCGGCGACATCTTGGAAAAGGGTGCTGACAAATCCGGCGTGAAGGCTGCTGTGTCCGGCAAGGGCATGGCTGTGTCGGCCGCCGCTGTGGCAGTTGCCACCAAAGCCGCACCAAAGAAAGCGGCCAAGAAGGCGGAAGCCCCGAAAGCTGAAAAGCCCAAGGCCGAAAAGCCGAAAGCTGCCCCCAAGGCCAAGGCCGCACCGAAGGCCGATGCCGCAGCTGACGATCTTAAGCAGTTGTCGGGCGTTGGCCCCGCGCTTGAGAAGAAGCTGCACGCCGCTGGTGTGACCACATTTGCACAAATCGCAGCATGGACCGATGCGGACGTTGCTGCTATGGACGAGAAACTGTCGTTCAAAGGCCGTATCGAGCGTGAAGGCTGGATCGCTCAGGCCAAAGAACTGGCGAAGTAAGGAGAGAGACCAATGGCACACAAAAAAGCAGGCGGCTCATCCCGTAACGGGCGCGACTCAGCCGGTCGTCGCCTTGGCGTCAAGAAATTCGGCGGTGAAGTTGTCATTCCTGGCAACATCATCATGCGTCAGCGCGGCACCAAGATGTGGCCGGGCGCAGGCGTTGGCATGGGCAAAGACCACACAATCTTTGCAACTGCCGAAGGTGCTGTGAAATTCCACAAAGGCCTCAAAGGCCGCACCTTTATTTCGGTCCTGCCGGTGGCGGAGGCCGCTGAGTAAACCGAAAACCTGATAACACGTTCAAAGGGGGATCGGTGCAAACCGGTCCCCTTATCTTTTTGGTGACCCGTTCCCATCTAGGAATAGGACGCGGCACCAAATGCCTTCGGAGGAAATGACATGATGCATGAAACCGTGACTGACCAGCCCAGCTATGTCGCTGACCGCTTCGTGCTGCGCCCGCTGCGCCTGTCTGACACCGGTCTTGTGACCATGTATGCCTCGGACGAGAAACTTGCCCGGGCCACGGCCTCTATCCCGCATCCGCTGCCGCCGGGCACAATCGAGAACATGATCAAGCGGGCGCAACTGCCCGACCGGTCAGAGGATATCTGGGTGCTTGACGGCTCTGCCAGCGATCACGCCGAGGTTCTGGGCCTGATTTCCTTGCGCAAGATGGATCGTGCGCAATCCGAAGTCTTTTACTGGATCGCGCCTGCGTTCTGGAATGTCGGATTTGCGACCGAAGCCGTACGCACCCTGCTGACCGCCAACCCGCATAGTGCCGCGCAATACTTTGCCGAAGCGTTTCAGGACAATCCGGGCTCTGCCCGTGTCTTGACGAATTCCGGATTTGATTACCTTGGCGATGCAGAAGCTTTCAGCATCGCGCGCAGTGCGGTGGTGCCCACATGGACTTACATGCTGAAAACTGGCCTCTGACGCCCATTCTGACGACGCCGCGTTTCACGCTGCGTCCCTACGCGCCCAGTGACCGCGATGCGGCGGTGCGCGTACTGAACGACTATGACGTTACCAGATGGCTGACGATGGTCCCTTGGCCCTATCAGCCGCGTGACTTTGACTGGTTTCTGAACAGTTTCATTCCCGACACCCAGCATGTCGTCTGGGTGATCGACGGGGGTAACGGGCTTTTGGGCGCAATCAGCGTTGTCTCGGAACTCGGCTATTGGCTGGACTCCGCGCACCACGGGCAGGGCATCATGACAGAAGTCGCCACAGCCGCCATTGATTGGTATTTCACACAAGAGCACGACGAACTGACCTCGGGCTATATCCTTGGCAACCGGCCCTCCGCAGCTGTTCTGCGCAAACTTGGGTTTCAGGACACGCATATCAATCGCGATGTGACCACTGCGCGAGGAGAAACGGTCGACATTCAACGCGTTGCGTTGACGCGCGCCGATTGGCAGGCCCGCAATGTCTGAAACCTATCGCTCTATCCGACCTGCGGATTATGACGACCTATATGCGCTTGCCTCTCGTTGGGAAGTTGTGCGCCAATTGGGCGGCTGGAAATGGCCGCCCGATCCGGTACAAATCCGCGAACGGTCCAAACCTTACGACGGCGATGGCTTTGTCTGGGCGATTTGCCGTGATGACCGGCTGATCGGCACTATTAGTGTGACGCGCGGCGATCTGGGCTATGCGCTACACCCCGATCATCAGGGTCAAGGCGTTATGGGCCGGGCGACGCGCAAGGCCGTTGCCACAGCCTTTTCCGGCAGCGACCGGGATCACATCACCGGCTCAACTTGGCATGATAATCCGGCCTCAGCGCGGGTGCTGGAACGGCTGGGTTTTGTCCATTGGCAAACTGTCTATATCCGCTCTATCGCCCGTGGTCTGCCGACGCTGGTTCATCAGCGTCGCTTGACCCGTGCTGCTTGGCAGACGCTTGAGAAGCGCCAGCAACTAGCTTAAGCGGCACCTAACCAATCGAAAGCCCAGACCATGAAGTTCCTCGACCTTGCCAAAGTCTACATCCGCTCCGGCGGTGGGGGTGCTGGTTGTATCTCATTCCGGCGCGAGAAATTTATCGAGTACGGTGGCCCCAATGGGGGTGACGGCGGCAATGGTGGGTCTGTCTGGGTGGAAGGGGTCGAAAGCCTGAACACGCTGATTGATTTCCGCTACCAGCAGCATTTCTTTGCCAAATCCGGCCAGCACGGCATGGGATCGGGCATGACCGGCAAGACCGGTGATGACATTGTGCTGCGCGTCCCTGTGGGCACAGAGGTTCTGGACGAAGACGAAGAGACCTTGATTGCTGACATTACCGAGGTTGGCCAGCGCGTGTTGCTGGCGAAAGGTGGCAATGGGGGCTGGGGCAACCTGCACTTCAAATCGGCCACCAATCAGGCACCCCGTCGCGCCAATCCGGGGCAAGAGGGTGTTGAACGGACGATCTGGCTGCGGCTAAAGCTGATTGCGGATGTGGGCCTGTTGGGAATGCCGAATGCGGGCAAGTCGACCTTTTTGGCCGCAACTTCCAATGCCCGCCCCAAGATCGCAGATTATCCGTTCACCACGCTGGTCCCGAACCTAGGGGTTGTTGGTGTCGATAACGTCGAATTCGTCGTGGCTGATATCCCTGGTCTGATCGAGGGGGCGTCCGAAGGGCGCGGCCTGGGTGATATGTTTCTGGGCCATGTGGAACGTTGTGCGGTGCTGTTGCACCTGGTCGATGGCACCTCTGGCGATCCGATGCAGGACTACAAAACCATCATCGAAGAGTTGGAAAACTACGGTGGGGCCTTGGCCGACAAGCCGCGTGTGACTGTGCTGAACAAGATTGACGCGCTGGATGCAGAAGAACGCGCGTTTTTGCTGGAAGAGATGCAGGCAGTTGTTGATGGGCCTGTGATGCTGATGTCGGGGGCCACCACCGAGGGCACTGTCGACGTGTTGCGCGCGTTGCGCGGGCACATTGATGATACGCGGGTCAGGGCCAAGCTGGCCGCAAACGAGGCCGAGGAAGAGACGCCGTGGCAGCCCTGAACGACGCAAAGCGCCTTGTGGTCAAGATCGGGTCTGCCTTGCTGGTGGACCGCGACAACGGAGCCTTGCGGGCCGATTGGCTCAAGTCGCTGGCAGCTGACGTGGCCGCGATCCGTGCACGTGGCACAGATGTTATCATCGTATCGTCCGGGTCCATTGCACTGGGGCGCAGCGCATTGGGATTGGGCGCCGACGCGCTGGCATTGGAACAATCGCAAGCGGCGGCGGCCGTGGGGCAGATCCGTCTTGCACGGGCTTACGAAGAAGCATTGGAACCGCACGGCATCACCACCGCGCAAGTGCTTGTCACGCTTGAGGATTCCGAAAATCGTCGCCGTTATTTGAACAGTCGGGCGACCTTGGAAACCTTGCTGGGATTGGGTGTGACACCCATCGTAAATGAAAACGACACGATCGCCACCGATGAAATTCGCTATGGCGACAATGACCGGTTGGCCGCGCAGGTGGCCGTAACTGTTGCGGCAGATCAGCTTGTTCTCTTGTCGGATGTTGATGGGCTTTATACCGCGAATCCGGCCGAGGATGCGCAGGCCGAACGCTTGCCAATGGTGGCGGGGATTACACCGCAGATCATGGCGATGGCCGGCGATGCTGGTTCAGGCTTGTCCAAGGGCGGAATGAAGACGAAAGTCATGGCCGCCCGTGTCGCGACAGAGGCAGGGTGCGCCATGGCAATTACATTAGGATCGCCCCTGAATCCATTGAAAAGGCTTGAAGATGGCGCGAATGCAACGTGGTTTGCGGCGCAAGTCACACCGCAGGCGGCGCGCAAACGCTGGATCGCAGCAATGAAGCCGCGCGGATCGGTGACGGTGGATGCGGGCGCGATTACCGCCTTGCATGACGGACGCAGTTTGCTGCCTGCAGGGGTTCGGGTGGTCGATGGCGCGTTTGAGCGGGGCGATGCTGTGGCGATCCTGGGGCCTGACAATACAACGATTGGACAAGGGCTGACACGGTACACGAGGGACGAGGCTGCGCAGATCGCTGGCAAACGCTCCGCTGACATTACAGATATCCTTGGCTATACCGGGCGAGCGGCGTTGATCCACCGCGACGATATGGTGCTGCAAGACAGGAATGGGCAATGAACGATATGACCCCTGAGTTGATGAACACGATGGGTGCGGCGGCCAAGGCGGCCTCTGCGGCGCTGGCCACGGCAGCACCAGAGCAAAAGACCAAGGCGCTGAACGCCGCAGCGGATGCGGTCTGGGCTGCACGCGCGGATATCATTGCGGCCAATGGCAAGGACATGGACTTTGGTCGCGACAAAGGGCTTTCGCCTGCGATGATGGACCGGTTGATGCTGGACGAGGCGCGGATTACGGGCATTTGCGACGGGCTGCGCGATGTGGCCGGGCAAGAGGATCCGATCGGGGCCGTCACCAAAGAATGGACCCAAGCCACGGGGCTGCACATCAAACGCGTGCGCACGCCGATTGGCGTGATCGGCGTGATCTACGAAAGCCGTCCCAACGTGACGGCAGATGCGGGCGCGCTGTGCCTGAAATCGGGCAATGCCGTCATTTTGCGCGGCGGGTCCGAAAGTTTTCATACCTCAACAGCGATTCATGCTTGTCTGGTGGCGGGACTCAGGGCCGCAGACCTGCCCGAGGCGGCGATCCAGCTGGTCCCGACACGCGACCGAGCCGCTGTAAAGGACATGCTGCAAGCTACTGATTTTATTGACGTTATCGTGCCGCGCGGCGGTAAAGGCCTGGTTGGGCTGGTCCAGCGGGAAGCCCGTGTGCCGGTCTTTGCCCACCTTGAAGGCATTTGCCATATCTACGTGGACGGCTCTGCCGATCTGGAGAAATCACGCGCTGTTGTGCTGAACGCCAAGACGCGCCGGACCGGGATATGTGGGTCGTCGGAATGTCTGCTGATTGATCAGGCGTTCTGGGATGCGCATGGCGATGTGCTGATCCGCGATCTGATCGATGCCGGTGTTGAGGTGCGCGCAGAAGGCGCGGCTGGGGTGGCCGGGACAGTGGCCGCAACCCCTGATGACTTTGGCCATGAATTCCTGGACATGATCATCGCCGCCAAGGTGGTCGACGGGGTGGACGCCGCAGTGGCGCATATCCGGCAATACGGGTCAAACCACACCGACGCGATCATGGCCGAGGATGATGCCGTGGCCGATACGTTTTTCCGCAACCTCGACAGTGCGATCCTGATGCGCAATGCCTCGACCCAGTTTGCTGACGGGGGCGAGTTTGGCATGGGGGCCGAGATCGGGATTGCGACGGGCAAACTGCACGCGCGCGGCCCGGTAGGGGCGACGCAATTGACCAGTTTCAAATACCTCGTGACCGGCGACGGAACAGTGCGCGCCTAAAACGTCACCACGATACGGTCGTTTTGAATATCTGCGGTCAGCTTGCGGTTCGCCTCTTTCAGCGCGTCGGGCATCAATGCGAAATGCACCTGTGCCGGTCCGATGTCATCGCTGGCACGGACAGTGCCCAGATCGTCCCAAAGACTAGGGTCAGCGCTGATCTTGCGACCCGTGGCCTCAATCTTCCAGGCAGTGCCGGTGCTGCTGATGGCGACTTCACCGCCGAAGGGCAGGGCGCTTTCAAAGCACTGCAAAAGCAGAAAGACCAACCGCACCTCTAGCCGGCGAGGGTCGTCAGCGACCTCCCATGCGTAGGTGAACCGGCCACCACGCGCCATTGCCCCAAGAATCGCAGTCACTTCACCCTGGCTGATGAACTGATCCGCCGTTGCCGCACCATAGGCGATGCGAAAGAACCGGATGCGGGCGCTGGCGTTGTCCACGCTGTCGCTGATCAACTGCATTTCGGCGCTTGGGCTGTCGTCGGACATCGCCAAAAGCTCTACCCCATTGCTGATTGCACCGATTGGGCTGATAAGGTCATGACAGATGCGCGATCCGACGAGAGCTGCAAGATCAGGGCGCATCATAATGACCTGCCAAGGGGTGCTGTGATGTCTGATCTGAACGCAATTCTGGAACCCGGCATGCTGGTCACCCACCCCAACAAGCCGGACTGGGGCGTGGGACAGGTGCAGTCAAATATTGGCGGTCGGATCACGGTCAATTTCCGCGAAACAGGTAAAATTGTCATTGATGGATCATTGATCATACTGGTCCCCTATCACGGCAGCAACACAACCTAAGGTAGCAATACCTGCGGGCACGTCAATATGTCCCGCACAATGTTGCCGCGCTTTTGGTTGCCAAATGGTAAATGTGCACCTAAACCGCCCCTGTTCCTTCGGACCCGAACACAAAACGCAATGACCGTTTCCCCCCAATTTGATTTGCAGTTGGCTTGCAGCGATACGGATGTCGTGGCGGCACAATGCCTACGGTATCAGGTCTTTGTGGCAGAGCTGGGCGGAACCCCCGACGGCGTGGATCACGCAGCCGGGCAAGAGACGGATGCGTTTGACGCCCATGCCGACCATTTGCTGTTGCGCGATCTGACGCGCCGCGCTGATGATCAGGTGATTGGGGTATATCGCCTAATGAACCGTGCGCAGGCTGATGCGGCGGGCGGCTTTTCCTCGGCGGCGGAATATGATCTGACACCGCTTTTGGCTGGCGGGCGCAAGTTGCTGGAACTTGGTCGGTCGTGCTTGCATCCCGACTACCGCGGGGGGGTCGCGATGCATCATCTATGGCAGGGGCTTGCGGCACATGTACGTCAGCAGAAGATTGAGATCCTGTTTGGAGTGGCGTCTTTTCATGGCGCGGATGCCAGCCGTCATGCGGCAGCGCTGGCGCATCTGCACCAAAGTTATTTGGCACCGCCAAAGCTGCGCCCTGTCGCAAAGGGGGCAGGCGCTGTTCCACAGGATGATCTGACTTTGGCTGATAAAAACCGCAAGGAAGCTGTAGCCGCGATCCCACCCCTGATCAAAGCGTATCTGCGGTTGGGTGGCATGGTGGGTGATGGCGCTTACCGCGATCAGGCGTTCAACACCACGGATGTTTGCATGGTGGTGGACGTCAATCAGATGCCTGACCGATTGCGGGCGCAGTATGCGGATGGCGCCTTATGACGACCTGGCGGTCCGACGATCACGCGCCGCATTTGGCGCCAACGTGGGGCGGCGTTTTCCGAGCGGTCTTGCGTGCGATCCCGTTGATCGTGTTGGTGAGTGGGGGCCTGATCTTGATGCTTACGCTGCGGTTGATTGAGCGTCCGTTCTTTGGCCTGCGCCGTCCGATCACGCCCCACATCACCCAGTTTGTCTGCCGCAACGGGTTTCGGATATTGGGGATCGGCTTCCAGTTAAAAGGCGTGCCGATGACCGGCCCCGGCGCGGTTGTCGCCAACCATTCCAGCTGGCTTGATATCTTTGCGCTGAATGCGGGAAAACGGATCTACTTTGTCTCCAAGGCCGAGGTGGCGCAATGGCCGCTGATCGGGTGGCTGGCGCGCGCCACTGGCACCGTCTTTATCCGCCGCGAACGCACCGAGGCTGCGTCACAGATTGCTGTATTCCGCGATAGACTGGCCGCCGGGCATCGGCTGCTGTTTTTTCCCGAAGGTACCTCGACCGACGGTTTGCAGGTCTTACCGTTCAAACCGACACTGTTTGCAGCTTTCTTTGAACCCAGCTTGCGCGAAATCATGGCAATTCAGGCGGTGACTGTGAAATACACCGCGCCACCGGATGCAGATCCACGGTTCTACGGCTGGTGGGGGGACATGGAATTTGGGCCGCATCTGTTGTCGACGCTTGCGGCAAGACAGCAAGGACATGTCAGTGTCGTCTACCATACGCCGGTGCAAGTGCGTGACTTTGCAGATCGCAAAGCGCTGGCGCGCCATCTGGAATGTCAGGTGCGGGGTGGATTAACCGCCCATCAGCACGCGGAATTCTGACAGTTTGGCCGCGGCATCGTCGTTTGACCAAACCTCATCCCCAATGCCGAAGAAATCTGTTGTGGTGGAGAGTACCTTGATCAACTCGGGCGTAAGCGCGCCTTCGGCAACGACGGGGATTTCGATCATCTGGCTCCACCAGGCGAACAGCTCAAGCTCGGCCTGCTGCATGCCGCCCAGATCCGTGCTGCCCACGGGTCCAAAAGCCACGTAGTCGGCGGAAAGTTCGCCAGCGGTCATGCCGTCATGGCGCGAATTGCCGCAAAAGGTGCCGACAATTGCATCATCGCCCAGCTCTTTGCGCACAGCCCGGACGGAGCGGGCGCCGTCGGTCAAATGCACACCGTCCAAGCCAAACCGTTCCACCAGCCGAAAATGGCTGTCGATCACAAGCGCCACATCGCGTTGATGCGTGATTTCGCGCAGCGCGTCTGCGGCGCGGCCAATACGGTCTTCATCACGGCTGGAAAGGGCAAGTCGTACACAGGCCACGGGCACTAGATCAAGGCAGGCCGCCAGCCGGTCTGGGTACGTGGAAAGATCAAACTCTGGTGGAGAGATCAGATAGATCTGCGGCAGCTCTGAATCGGACATCGTGTCGGGGCCTTCTTGATAGATTGCCCCCATCTAGCCCGGATTTCTGCGCTTGGCTACTTCGGAGGCAGGCTGCTGGCGTAGGCCAGTGCCATCGTGACAACCTGATGCCGCAAGGCATCATCGGCAAAGGTCGTTTCGGCCACGTCAACCATGCCGCCCATCTTGCGCCCGGTAAACGACAGCGGTGCCACACCGGGAATTTTCAGCGCCTCGGGCTCTGCCGCTTTGCCAACGCGCGCCATGCCGCCGACCTGATGCACACCGCAAACCATATGGCCATTCTTCATAAAGCAAAGGCCACCGAACATCTTGCGTTCAGTGATCCCTGGCTCTTCGGCAAGGTCGCTGCGCAGCACCTCGGCCAATCCCGCATCATAGGCCATTCGCCCCTCCTTGTGTCATGGTGACGGCCAGCGTATCACGCGCGAAATCAACCGGATATCCCTGATGCCTACTGACACACCACAACCTGCCTTTGTGCTGATCCGCCCGCAAATGGGCGAAAATATCGGGGCCGCCGCGCGTGCCATGTGGAACTTTGGTCTGGACCGGATGCGCATTGCTGCCCCGCGCGATGGCTGGCCCAATCAAAGCGCTGTTGCCATGGCGTCTGGCGCGGGGCGGTTGCTGGACGAAGCGCAGTTGCACGGCACGACGGCGGAAGCGGTTGCGGATTGCGATTATGTTTATGCCACGACCGCGCGCCCACGGGAGTTGACCAAGCCCGTCTTCACGCCTCAGGCGGCTTTGTCGGATGCGCGTGACCGCATTGCCGCGGGCCAGAAGGTCGCGGTGATGTTTGGCCCCGAACGCGCGGGCATGGAAAATGATGATATCGCGCGGGCCAATGCGATCATCTCTGTCCCGGTGAACCCGGATTTTCCATCGTTGAACTTGGCGCAGTGTGTGCTGCTGTGTGGTTATGAATGGCAACGCGCGACGGTTGAGACACCCGCGCAGCGCACACAGATGCAGGGCGATTGGGCTACGCAGATCGAAATTGAGAAGCTGGCCGAGAATTATGAGAGCACGCTGGATCGGGCTGGGTTCTTCTTTCCCGAACACAAGGCCGCGAACATGAAGATGAACCTGCGCAACCTGTGGTCGCGCATGTCATTGACGCGCGCGGATGTGCAGATGTTGCACGGGATCATGCGGCAGATGGTGCGGTGGAAAGACAAAGGGTAGGGGCTTTGGGCCGGCGCGCTTGTCTTGGAGCGGGTAACGGGAATCGAACCCGTAACTGAAGCTTGGGAAGCTTTCGTGATACCTTTTCACCATACCCGCACAATCACCGTGAGCCAATCGAACTGCCGAAGGTCACAAGGCAACCAAGGCAGACAATCAGGTCCGTGATTTGGTTCTAGCTACACCCAGCCGAAAGACGTGGCAAGGTGCAACTGGGCGCGATCAGGCCTCTTTCAGAATGGCGGCAAGATGCGCGGCAGAGCCGGTGAGGGCGGCGTAGTCATCCTCGATCACGCTGACCGAGAAGTTGCCCATGAAGCCCGCAAAGCGGCCTTTGTCGCGGAAGGCTTCGCCAAAGCCGAAGGTTTGCAGGTGTGGGGCAAAGGCGCGCGCGACGCCCCCCGCCAGATAGACACCGCCGAAGGGCAATTGCACCAGCGACAGGTTGCCCGCCACCGTGCCCAGGATGCGCGTGAAGATACGCGCAGCCTCGGCGCTACGGGGATCGTCGCCTTGGGCGCAGGCGGCCATGATGTTTGCGGCCGCTGCCTCGCGCGGGTCGTTTTCCTCTTGCCCCAGAAACGCATAAACCCGCTCCAGGCCGCGGCCCGACAGCACATCCTCGATCGCTGGGAAGCCATGCGCGCTGGACACAAATTCGCACAAGCGCAGCTCTTGTGCGGTGCGAATGGGCAAGTTGGCGTGACCGCTTTCCGATGGTGTCACCAGCCGTCCGTGGTCGGTATCAAAGACCGGGGCTGCGTTGAACCCGGTGCCGACGCCAATTACCAGTTTGGCTGCATTTGCATTGGCTTCTACCCCGGTCAGGATCGTGCGAATGTTTTCCGGCGCCAGATGGCCAAGGGCATGGCCCTGGGCCTGAAGATCGTTCAGGATTGCCACGGTCTCGGACCCGGTGGCGCGGGCAAGGGTGGTCTTGTCGATTGTCCAGTCAAGGTTCGTCATTGACGCCCGGCCATCCCGCACAGGGCCTGCCACTGCCACACAGGCCGCGCGCGCATCAACACCCCCTTCATCATCGACATAACGTCGGATCACGCTTTCCAGCCCCGGGAAATCGGTGTTGCGATACCGGCGGATCGTGTCGGTCAGGATGTCGCGTCCTTTGGCAAGGGCAACCCGCGTGTTGGTGCCGCCAATGTCGGCAACAAGGCTAAAGGTGTTGGCAGCGTGTTTTGGCATGAGGCGTGTCCTTAGCGCGCGATGGCGGCTTTGAGGTCGTGATAGGACGCTTTGGGCGTCCGTGTCTGTGTTTCGAAATCGACATGGATCAGGCCGAACCGCTTTTCATAGCCAAAGGCCCATTCGTAATTGTCGAGGAGCGACCAGTAGAAAAAGCCCTGCAAGTTCACCCCAGCGGATACAGCATCATACATCGCTTGCAAGTGGCCTGCGATATAAGCGCTGCGCTGGGGGTCAAAGACCGCGCCGTTTTCAACGTGATCGTCCCATGCCATGCCGTTTTCGGTGATGAAAACGGGCAGGTCGCCAACATAGTCCTTTTTCAGCATCAGCAGGATATCGCGCAGTCCGTCAGGATAGATTTCCCAGCCCATCTGGGTCTTGTCCAGCGTGCCTGTCACTGACGTGACGTGGGGCCATGGCGCGTCCGGATCGGCCTTTATGTTTGTGCGGGTGTAGTAATTGACGCCCAAAAAATCCATAGGCTGGCTGATCTCTGCCATGTCGTCCTGCCAACCTTCGGGCATGTGGGGTTCAAAACCTTCGAGCGCCTCTGAAGGGTAGGTGCCTTGGGTGGCGGCCTGAATGAACCAGCGGTTGTAAATCGCTTCTTGCCGTTTGGTGGCGGCGAGGGTCTCTGCCGTTTCATCTGCGGCCTGCGGGTATTCAAAGTTCAGAACGATGCCGCAATTCTTCATGCCTTTAGCGCGCAGCCGGGTCATGCCGACGCCGTGTGCCTTCATCACGTGATGCATCGCACGGGATGCCGCGCGGATGTCACGCAAGCCCGGTGCGTGGTGGCCCAGAAAATGCGACAGGTAAGCGACGCACCAGGGTTCATTCAGTGTTGCAATCGAGGCCATGCGATCACCGATCCGGTCGGTGATCACATCCACGTAGTCACCAAAACGATGCGCGATATCGGGGTTCGCCCACCCGCCGAGATCGGCAAGCGCTGCAGGCAGATCCCAGTGATAGAGTGTCTGGAAAGGTTTCAGTCCCCGTTCCAGAATAGCGTCGGACAAGCGATCGTAGAAGTCCAATCCCTCGGGGTTCACGGTAACACCATCAGGCATCACGCGCGCCCAACTGGTCGAAAAGCGGTAAGCATCCATGCCCGCATCGACCAGATGATCGAGGTCACTTTCGAAGCGGTGATAATGATCACAGGCCACGGCACCGTCTTCTGCCCGCACCACGTTGTTGGGGCCTGCGGCAAAGGTGTCCCAATGGGTCAGGCCCGCGCCGCCAAAACTATGACCCTCGATCTGATACGCGGCCGTGGCGGCCCCAAAAATGAAATCCTTGGGAAAGTCGGAGCGTTTGAGCATGATATGTCCTTAGCGTGGTGCAGGGCCGGTGGATTGTCCCACCGTCAGTTCAGCCTCGAGCAGCGTTTGCATCGGGTTTTTGTCGGGTTCGGCAATAATCTGCAAGAGCATGGCCGCCAGTTGACGTCCCGCATCCCGAACAGACGACCGGGTGGCGGTGAAAATCGGAACGTCGCCGCCATTGCGGAGATAAGACAGCCGGTCATCGTGAGTTATGATCGACACATCGCGCCCCATCTTCAGGCCCGATTCTTCGACCGCGCGTCGGACGCCTAATGCGATGATCATCGAGGATGTCAGGATTGCGGTGGGCGGGGCGTCTTGTGCCAGCATTTCGCGCGTTGTCAGATAGCCGAAGTCTTCTGTCATCTCGTCTGCATGCATCAGGGTAGGGTCAGCAGTGATGCCTCTGTCGGTCAGTGCGTCAACAAAGCCGCGCCGCCGCCGCATCGCGAAGTCCATTTGTTCATTGCCATTCAAAAGCGCCATGCGCCGATGGCCGAGATCGTAAAGAAAGCCGGTGGCCCGATGAAAGGCCGAGCGATTGTTCACGTCGAGCCATGAATAGGGCAGGGACACACCGCTGGCGCGGCCATGCACAACAAACGGCAGATCAAGATCTTTGAGCAACGGTATCCGGGGATCATCCATTTTCGGGGCGTGGACCACGACCCCATCGACCGCACGACGCGATTTGAGGTTTTGGTAGACCCGGTGTTCATCCTCATCATTGTTTAGGACTGACAGGATCATCTCGTATCCCTGGCGGGCGTATTCTTCGCCCGCGCCGGCAATGAAGTCGGCAAAGATCGGGTTGACCATCTCGTGGCTTTTGGTCGTCGGTATCACGTGACCTATGGCCAGCGCCTTGCCAGTGGCCAGCCCCTTCGCGCGGGTACTGGGGGCGTAGTGAAATTGCTCTGCAGCCGCCATCACACGCTGCCGCGTGCTTTCCGAAACCTCAGGGTAGCCGTTCAACGCGCGGCTTACGGTCGTTTGGCTCAGGCCCAGTTGCGATGATAGCTCTTTCAAGTTCATGGTGGGCAAAGTCACCCAAAGCGCTGTGAATCTCAAGTGCCAAAATCGATTTAGGTGTCATATTTTGCTGCAATGCGAGACTTTGGCTTGGTTTTTGAGTGCTGAATAGATCATAGCGCAATCGCTTTATTCGGTTGACTTGTGCGATCAGATGCATGACGTTGGCATCACCTCAAAGCGCTTTGGATTGATTCCATCGCGTGAAGGAACGTTACGTGGCGCGGCGAACGCGCGAATGGGAGGATACTTATGAAAACGAAACTTTATGCAGGTGTTGCTGCGGCTGCTTTGCTGGCGGGTCCGGCAATGGCTGATGGCCATCTTGTATTCACACCCGGTGAGGGCGTGTTCAGCTGGGACAGCTATGAAGCCTACGCAGCCAATGCCCCCGACCTGAGCGGTCAGTCTGTCACCGTGTTTGGCCCTTGGCTGAGCCCGGAGGACGAAATCTTTTCCAGCGTTCTGGCATACTTCGAAGAAGCAACCGGCGCAGACGTGACCTACACGGGGTCCGACGGTTTTGAGCAGCAGATCGTGATTGACGCCGAAGCAGGCAGCCCGCCCAACATCGCTGTATTCCCGCAGCCGGGTCTGGCGTCTGACATGGCGTCGCAAGGCCTGCTGGCCCCATTGGGTGGCGACATGGCCGCATGGGTTGGCGACAACTATGCTGCTGGTCAGTCCTGGGTTGACCTGGGCACTTATGGCGACGCCGAAGGCAATGATCAGTTCTATGGCTTCTTCTACAACGTCAACGTGAAGTCGCTGGTGTGGTACGTGCCTGAGAACTTCGAAGACGCGGGCTATGAGTTGCCTGAGTCGATGGAAGACCTGATCGCGCTGAGCGAAGAGATGATCGCAAACGGTGACACACCGTGGTGTATCGGTCTGGGATCCGGTCCGGCCACGGGTTGGCCCGCAACTGACTGGGTCGAAGACATCATGCTGCGCACACAGTCGCCAGAAGACTATGACGCCTGGGTCGCAAACGAGCTGAAGTTCAACGACCCCAAGGTTGTGAACGCCATCGAAACCTTCGGCATGTTCGCGAAGAACGATGACATGGTGTCGGGTGGAGCTGCAGCAGTTGGGACAACCGACTTCCGCGACAGCCCCGCTGGTCTGTTCTCGTCGCCGCCTCAGTGCTTCATGCATAAGCAGGCGTCGTTCATTCCGGCCTTCATGCCAGAAGGTGTTGAAATCGGTGTTGATGCCGACTTCTTCTACTTCCCGGCCTTCGCGAGCGAAGACCTTGGCAACCCGGTTCTGGGTGGCGGCACGCTGATGGCTGTGACTAACGAGTCCGAAGCGACAATGGAGCTGATGGAATTCTTCCAGCTTCCGCTGGCCCACGAAGTCATGATGGCGCAGACCGGTTTCTTGACGCCGCACACCGGTGTGAACCTGGACGCCTATGCGGACGCAACGCTGCGTGGTCAGGGTGAAATCCTGCAGAACGCAACAACATTCCGCTTTGACGGCTCCGACCTGATGCCGGGCGCTGTTGGCGCCGGCACATTCTGGACCGGTATGGTCGACTATGTCGGCGGTGCGTCGGCGCAGGATGTGGCAGATGCCATTCAGAACAGCTGGGATGGCCTGAAGTAATTCAGCCAACTTCCGGACGGCGCAGGTTGATCTGCGCCGTCCAATCTGACCTCATAGAGGTCAACGCGACCAACAAATCTGGGGGGAGATGGATATGCATCCTGCATTGCTGGGACTCGTGACCGTTGCCATTGGTGTCGGCGGGTGTATCGGATACTTTTACGGCGCAAACGTCTTTCTCGATAAGGTGTTGTTTCCGGCCAAGGGGCCGAATGCCGGGCGCAATATCAACCGCGCCAACCAAATCCGGCCTTGGCTCTTCCTCTTTCCTGCGATTTTCGCGCTTGGGCTTTATCTTGCCTATCCGGTCTTCGCCACGCTGCGGCTCAGCTTTCTAGAGCGGCTGCCAGGCAACCAATATGCCTTTGTCGGCTTTGACAACTACACGCGCATGTTCGGAGAGCCAAAGTTCCGCGAGGCGATGCTGAACAACATTCTTTGGCTGATCGTGGTGCCTGCCGCCTCAACCGCGTTTGGGTTGCTGGTTGCACAGCTGACGGACCGTCTGCGCTGGGGCAGCATTGCCAAGTCGATCATCTTCATGCCGATGGCGATCAGCCTTGTGGGTGCATCGGTAATCTTCAAGCTGGTCTACGAGGCGCGCCCCGAAGACGTGGCCCAGATCGGTGTGCTGAACCACCTCTACCTCAATTATTTCGGCGGAACTGAGCCACAGCAATGGCTGACAATTCCGCTTTGGAACAACTTTTTCCTGATGGTGGTGCTGATCTGGATCCAGACCGGTTTTGCCATGGTGATCTTGTCGGCCGCGCTGCGCGGCATCCCCGAAGAAACGGTTGAAGCCGCCATTGTAGACGGAGCGAACCCGTTCCAGATTTTCTTCAAGATCAAGATTCCGCAGATCATGTCGACCATTGTTGTGGTCTGGACCACGATCACGATTGCCACGCTCAAGGTCTTTGACATCGTGTTCGCGATGACCAACGGCCAGTGGGAAACGCAGGTGCTGGCCAACTACATGTATGACAAGCTGTTCCGCGCCAATGACTGGGGCATGGGGTCGGCAGCAGCGATGATCATCATGCTGATGGTCACCCCGATCCTGTACTGGAACGTTCAGAACGCCCGCAAGGAGATGCGCTGATGGAAAATATGGCTGGCAATAAACCCGCTGTCGTCTGGGCATTGAACATTTCAGTGATCCTGCTGGTGTTCCTGTGGATCTTCCCGACGCTCGGCCTGTTTGTCTCGTCTTTCCGGACAGGTGATCAGATCACCTCTTCCGGTTGGTGGGCATCTCTGTTCCCCGCGGAGCAGACCCTGCAAATCCGGGCGCTTGATCCCGATGACGCGCGGGTCGATGCAGGCAATGGTGTCTTTGTGGTCGAGGGCAACGTGTTTGCCGAAGGCCTTGGCGATCCGCTGCCTATCGACAGCTGGGGCACGTCTTCGCGAGCGCTGGATGCCTATCAGGCCGGTGACACGGCTGATCTGGGTGACGGCGAGGTTCTGACGCTGAATGATGACGGGTCCTATGTCTGGCAAGGCAACGATGAACAGATCAGCGGGCGCGCCCAGCGGATGTTTATCACGGCGACTGTTCCGCCGAATTTCACTTTGGACAATTACGGATTTGTGCTGTTCAACCCGGAAAATGCCGAGGGCATGGCAAAAGCGTTTTTCAATACGCTGACGGTGGTGATCCCGGCAACAATCATTCCGATCCTGATTGCGGCCTTTGCCGCCTATGCGCTGGCGTGGATGGATTTTCCGGGGCGCGCCTTGTTGATTGCGGCGGTCGTAGGCCTTTTGGTCGTGCCACTGCAATTGGCGCTGATCCCGCTGTTGTCGCTGCACAATGCTGTCGGCATTGGTAAGGGCTATTTGGGCGTTTGGCTGGCGCATACCGGTTTCGGGTTACCCTTGGCCATCTATTTGTTACGCAACTACATGGTCGGGCTGCCGCGGGATATTATCGAAAACGCCAAGGTCGACGGGGCGACAGATTTCCAGATCTTCACCAAGATTATCCTTCCGCTGTCGTTCCCGGCCTTGGCGTCCTTTGCAATCTTCCAGTTCCTGTGGACGTGGAACGACCTGCTGGTGGCGCTTGTGTTCCTGATCGACAGCTCTGGTCAGACCACGGTGATGACAAAACAGCTGGTCGAGCTTTTGGGCACTCGCGGTGGTGACTGGGAAATCCTTGCCACATCGGCCTTCGTGTCTATCGCGGTTCCGCTGGCTGTCTTCTTCACCATGCAACGATACCTTGTCCGCGGCCTGTTGGCCGGGTCGGTGAAATAGGGAAAGACTATGAACGTGCAATCCGGCACAGCTTTGACCATCGACAACACAGCGAACCCCGACTGGTGGCGGGGCGCGGTGATCTACCAGATCTATCCGCGCAGCTTTCAGGACAGCAATGGCGACGGGATCGGTGATCTTGGCGGCATTGTGCAGCGGTTGCCCTATATCGCCAGCCTTGGGGTCGATGCGATCTGGATCAGCCCGTTCTTCACTTCGCCGATGAAGGACTTTGGATACGATGTCAGCGACTATTGCGACGTCGATCCAATGTTCGGCAATCTGGCGGACTTTGATGCGGTGGTGGAAACTGCGCATGCCCTGGGTGTGCGGGTGATGATTGATCTGGTGCTTAGCCACACCTCGGACAAGCATCCTTGGTTTGCCGAAAGCCGTCAGGACAAGACCAATGCCAAGGCCGATTGGTACGTCTGGGCCGATCCCAAGCCAGATGGCAGCCCGCCCAACAACTGGCTGTCGATCTTTGGCGGACCGGCCTGGCAGTGGAATGGCGAGCGCCAGCAGTATTTCCTGCATAACTTTCTGGCCAGCCAGCCTGATCTGAATTTCCACTGTGATGCAGTACAGGACGCGCTGCTGAATGTGGCGCGGTTCTGGTTGAACCGGGGGGTTGATGGATTCCGGCTGGATACGATCAACTTCTACGTCCACGATGCGCAATTGCGTGACAACCCGCCGCTGGCGCCAGAGCGCCGCAATGCGACCATTGCGCCGCAGGTGAATCCCTACAACCATCAGGAACACCTCTACGACAAGAACCAGCCCGAGAACCTGAACTTTCTGCGCAAGCTGCGCGCGGTGTTGGAACCTTTCGGCGCGGCAGCCGTAGGTGAGGTGGGTGATGCCCAGCGCGGGCTTGAGATCATGGGCGAGTATACGGCTGGCGATGATCTGATGCACATGTGCTATGCATTTGAGTTTCTGGCCAACGACGCCCCCAATGCCGCACAGATCGTTGAAGTGATGGACCGGGTTGACCGGGTTGCGGCAGACGGTTGGCCGTGCTGGGCCTATTCCAACCATGACACCAAGCGGCATGCGACCCGCTGGGGGTTTGACCACGCAGGTTTGCGGCTGATGACTACGCTGATGATGTGCTGGCGCGGTTCGGCCTGTATCTACCAAGGGGAAGAGCTGGGACTGGCAGAGGCGGACGTGGCCTTTGAAGATCTGCAAGACCCCTACGGGATCGAGTTTTGGCCGAAATTCAAGGGCCGCGACGGTTGCCGCACGCCGATGGTCTGGGAACAAAGCAATCTGAACGGTGGATTCTCGCAAGCCGCCCGGACTTGGCTGCCGGTGTCGTCCGAGCATCTGCACCTGTCGGCGGCCGCACAAGAGGATGACCCAGGTGCGCTGCTGCATCACTACCGCAAGGCCATTGCTTTTCGCCGCGCCCATCCGGCGCTGCAGTCAGGCGATCAGAACGGGATCAAGGCAAAGGGTGATGTGGTCTATTTCACCCGCAAGACCGACGCGCAGACCATATTCTGCGCATTCAACATCAGCGACAGCCCCAGCGACTTTGCGTTGCCACAGGGCGACTGGCATCCGGTGGGCGAGGAATTGGGCAGCGCCCATGTCTCGGCTGACGGGAAATTACACTTAGGACCGTGGCAGGTATGCCTTGCGGTCAAACGCGCCTAAGCGCGACGCATTAACGGGAGGGACCGATGGCCGATCTTAAACTGACAGATGTTGCCAAGACCTATGGCGGAACGGTTGATGTGCTAAAGAACATCAATCTGGATATCAAACAGGGCGAATTGATCGTCTTTGTCGGCCCTTCGGGTTGCGGCAAGTCCACGCTGTTGCGGATGATCGCGGGGCTGGAAAAGATCACCGGCGGTGAACTGCAAATCGACGGCACCGTCGTGAATGATGTGCCACCCGCACAGCGCGGCATTGCGATGGTGTTCCAGTCTTACGCGCTTTATCCGCATATGACGGTGCGCGACAATATGTCGTTCGCGCTGAAACTGGCGAAAAAGTCGCAGGCTGAGATCGACGAGGCGGTGAACCGTGCGGCAACAATTCTGCAGTTGGACGAATACCTCGACCGCCTGCCCAAAGCGTTGTCCGGTGGTCAGCGCCAGCGTGTGGCGATTGGCCGTTCGATCGTCCGCGATCCCAAGGTCTATCTGTTTGACGAACCGCTTTCGAACCTCGATGCGGCCTTGCGCGTCGCGACCCGGATTGAGATTGCGCAGCTTAAGGAATCGATGCCTGAAAGCACGATGATCTACGTGACCCACGACCAGGTCGAAGCGATGACACTTGCCAGCCGGATCGTTGTACTGGCCAACAAAGGCATCGCACAGGTCGGCACACCACTCGAGCTTTATGAACGTCCCGAGAATGAGTTTGTGGCGCAATTCATCGGCTCACCCGCGATGAACCTGTTGGCGGGCGAAGTGGTCGGCACAGGCGCACAGACAACCGTCAAGCTGGATGGTGGCGGCACCGTTGCCTCTGCCGTGCCAACACAGGACGCAGACAAGGGGATGCGGGTCAACATTGGCATCCGGCCGGAAGATATGCTGGAAACCAGCGGCGACGACTACGCTTTTGAAGGCAAGGTCAACATCACCGAAGCTTTGGGTGAAGTGACGTTGCTGTACTTCGACAAGGTTGGCGAAAACGACGCAGTGATCGGTAAGTTACCGGGTATCCATGCTGATCTGCGTGGCAAATCAGTGCGGATGGCGGCGGCACCGGAGAAGGTTCAGATATTCCACAATGGGCAATCGCTATACTACCGGTAACGCTGAAAACTGTTTCGGGGGGCGAACCCTCTTTGAACAAAAAAGCGTCGGGCCTTTGTTGCACGAGATGATGAAGTGCCCGTCGCTGGCAAACACCTGCCCTACCGCCACGGACCACCTTCGCAATCAGGGTGCAACTAATTTGTCGGTCTAGTTGGCGGTGCAGAGTCGCATGAACAGCCATTTGCCGCAGGGTTGGAATACAGCCAGTTTTGTCAATTCTGGCTAGTCACATGCGTCACCGGCCAGTTGCTGCAATACCGCGCCGGTGTCGTCGTCGGCGGGAAAGAACAATTCGATCCGCAAGTCCGAAAGGGTTTCATCTGCCGCGGTGCTGAACTGCGCGATTGTGCCGAACAGGCTCAGGCGCTGATCGCCCATGCGAAAAATCGTCGGGATCGTCGGGCCAGATATGGTGATCCCAGGGTCCGCGTCTTGGGCAAGCCTATCTGCCGCCGCATCCAATACTGCGATTCCACCAGCGGCAGCACTTTCAGCGCGCAATCGCACGGCGCTGTGATAGGCCACTTCCGGCCAGTTCTCGACCACTCGCGGCATCAACGGGCTGGTCGTCAACTCCAGCAGGCTGCCGCCTTCGGTCAGGTCGAAAGGGGCAAAGAGCAGCCGCGCGGGCGCATTCATCATTTGCACATTCCAGAGCTGATCCAGCGCAAGCGCAGGGTAGGGGGCGTGCCGGTCCAGCATCCATCGCACAGCTTGGGTGACCGGTGCCATTTCCGCGGCATCCAGCGGAGTGGCGGCATAGCGGGGCGCAAATCCTGCGGCCGTCAGCAAACGGTTCTGTGCATCAAGGGGCAGTTGCAGCACCTCGCCCAAGCGCTGAATCATACCAACGCTGGGCCGGGACCGACCGGTTTCCAGAAACGACAAGTGCCGGGCAGAGACGTCTGCCGCCATCGCGAGGTCAAGTTGGCTGTAGCGGCGGGTCTTGCGCCAATCGCGCAGAAGGGCGGAAAAAGTGTTCATCCGCGCAGAATAACAGCCCGACGCGGGATTGCACTTACCTGCAAGGTAATTGTTTTGATGATCCGGCCCATGTCATGCCTGTCGCGATACATCACAGGAGAAAGAAGATGACGGGACTTCAAATCGGAATGCGGCGCAATGGATTGATTGTGGCCGTGATAGGGGTGCTTTTCGGGTTGTCCGTACTGGCACCGTTGCATGCCGTGGCACACATATTCCTGCAACTGGCATATTGGCCGATGGCAAGTGTCCCGGCAGGGCAGGTGGTGCCGGTCGGGGTTCTGCTTGCAATCTCTGGTGGCTTGACGGTGGGTATCGGCATGTCGATTTGGGCCGTTGGCACCTATGTCGCAGGCGAGGCACCCGTGGCCGCCGCCAAAGTGGTCAAGATCACCGCCTGGAGCTGGTTTGCCGTCGACAGCACCTGTTCCATTTTGGCCGGTGCTCCGTTCAACGCAGTGCTGAACCTCTCATTCCTGGCGCTGATGCTGGCATCGGTGCGCAATGCCGGGTCAGCCGTGGCCAACCCGGCCTGAAGTCTTAGGCGCGGCGGCGGCGTCCGGTGCGGGCGCGGCCTTCGCCCTCTTTCACGGGCGCGCGATTGAACTTAATCCATTCGCCCCCCGACGGGTCATTGTCGGTCAGGAAGTTGGCGGCGCGAATGGCTTCCATTTCCTTACCGGCGCGCGGCTTGGTAGAGCCCATGCCGAACATCTGCACAAACGCCTCATCATCCATCCCTTCGGGCAAGATGATGCCAGCGGCTTCCACTTCGGCCTTTTTCTCGGCCAGTTTCTTGGGGCCGACGGGCAGGGCGACGGGGTTCATGATTGCAGACGTCATGCCCGCGGTCATGGCCATCGGCAGGAAAGCGTTATTGATGCCGTGGCGGTTGGGCAGCCCGAACGAGATATTCGATGCGCCACAGGTCGTGTTCACGCCCAGCTCTTCGCGCAAGCGACGCACAAGCGTGAAGACCTGCAGACCAGCAGTGCCCATCGCACCAATCGGCATGACCAGTGGGTCAACGACGATGTCATGGGCGGGGATGCCAAAGTCAGCCGCCCGTTCCACGATCTTTTTGGCGACAGCAAAGCGCACGTCAGGGTCTTCAGAGATACCCGTGTCGTCGTTCGAAATCGCGACAACGGGCACATTGTACTTCTTGACCAGTGGCAGGACCAGTTCCAGCCGCTCTTCTTCGCCGGTGACAGAGTTTAGGAGCGGGCGGCCCTCGGCAGCTTCAAGTCCGTTTTCCAGCGCGCCAGGCACGGAACTGTCAATGCAAAGCGGTGTGTCAACAATGGCCTGCACACGCTTAACCATTTCCATCATCAAGGGTGGCTCGACAAAGTTGTTGTCGGCATAGCGCGGGTCTTCGGCCATCTTGTTTGAAAATACAGCGCCAGAGTTGATGTCGAGCACCGTGGCACCCGCGGCAGTCTGTGCCAATGCATCCGCTTCAACCCGGCTGAAATCGCCGCGCTCAAGCTCTTCGGCCAAGATTTTGCGGCCCGTGGGATTGATCCGCTCGCCAATCACGCAGAATGGCTGATCAAAGCCGATGATGGCGGTTTTTGTTTTGGATTCGACAATCGTGCGGGTCATGCGGGTTCCTTGTTGGGGTTGGCAGGCGTGGTGTTTTCGCCGCCTTGGGCAATGGCCCACTTTGCATTGGTCTTGATGCCGCCCAGCGGGAAGAAGTGGACGTTGGTGATGTTGAAATCTGGGTTTACTGCCTTGTGTGCGGCCAACTCCGTGACGACTTCTGTCGGCTCATAGGGCAGCAGCAGCTTGGTGACGTCCATCGCGCGCTTTTGCAGCACCTTGAGTGAAGGACCGACGCCGCAGGCAATCGCGAATTTGATCAGTGTTTGTAACTTGGCAGGGCCCGCGATGCCGATGTGAATGGGCAGCATGATGCCGTTGGCCTTTAGCTCGTCGGCCCATTTGATGATCGGTTGCGCGTTGAAGGCAAATTGCGTGGCCAGTGCCATCTCGGCGTCAGACGTGTCGTTGAACGCCTGTTTCCAGCGCAACGCATCATTGACGTTGGTCAATGAGCCGTCAGGGTCGATGTCCTTGTTGCCCTCGGGGTGGCCAGCGACGTGTAGGTTTGTGAACCCCGCCTCGCCAAAAAGCCCGGTTTCCAAAAGCTGCATAGAGCTGTGAAAATCGCCATGCGGGTTTGTCACGCCCCCTGCCAGCAGCAGCGCCTGTTTGACGTCCGCCTCGCCCTGATAGCGGGCGATCCAGTCGGCCAGTGTCGCCTTGTCCTTAATGATGCGCGCAGGGAAATGCGGCATGACCGGGTAGCCGTCGGCGTTCAGGCGTTTTGCCGTCGCCACCATGTCATCAATCGGTGTGCCCTCGATATGGGCGATATAGACACGCGTACCTTTCGGCAGAAGTGACTGGAAATCCACGATCTTTTCGGCAGTGCGAGGCATCACCTCGATCGAGTAGTCTTTCAGGAAATCAACGACCTGCGGGTTCACATCGACCGAAGGGGCGGCGTCTTTTTTCTTGAGGAACGGCATAAGTGACACGACAGTCTCCTTCAGGCGCTGGGGGAAGGGCAGGGATTCAGGCCCAGCCATTGTTGGCAATCAGTTGTTTGATCCGGTCCAGATCGTATTCAGCATCAATGCGAGCGACCTCGGCGGCAGCCACATCGGCGTCACCCCCGTCAACCGCATATGGGTCTGCCTTGCGGAACCCTTCAAGGTAAGCGTCGGATTCAGCGGCTCCCGACTTCATCGCGGCCCGGTCAATCGCCTGTTCAAACCGCTCTGGTAGGGGCAGTTTGGTGCCGCGCCGACCTTTGCCGACGATCACCTGCGCGGGCATATCGCGCCAGTAAACTATTGTGACATCTGCCATCGAATCCTCCGACCCCTTGGTTTGCCCCGGTGTAACACCGCGCCCGGCGCCTAAATGCCGATTTTCGACATGCCAGAACCCTTGGGCGACGATGTTGTTATGCCGCGTGCGGTGCGGGGCCGCCAGTGTCCCTTGGCACCATTCGTTTCATAGAGAAATTGAGCTTCATTCATCGCCCGCCGCTCTGGGCGCTTGCGCGGTGGCGGCCAAGCGCCTACGTTAAAGGTAACTCGAAAATGGAGGGCGTGAAGATGGCGCCCAAGCGTCCCTTTGGTGCGGGCGCGTTCCCCAAAGCGGTCGATACCCCCGCGCCACAGCCTCCGGATCCGGCCACGCTTTATGCGGCGCTTGATCTGGGGACAAACAGTTGTCGAATGCTGATTGCCCAGCCGAAGGGCAGTCAGTTTCACGTGCTGGATTCATTCTCAAAATCAGTGCAGCTTGGTCAAGGGTTGGAAAGCACCGGCAAGTTGTCGCGTGCCTCGATGAACCGGACGATTTCGGCGATGCGGATTTGTCGCCAAAAGCTGGATCGCCATGGGGTCACCCGGATGCGGCTGGTCGCAACAGAGGCGTGTCGCAGGGCTAAGAACGGCGATGCTTTTGTTGCGCAGGTCCGGCGCGAGACCGGCATGAAGCTGGAGATCATCAAGCCAGAGGAAGAGGCGCGGCTGGCAGTGATCTCTTGTGCGCCGCTGGTCAGCACCAAGACAGAGCAGTTGCTGGTGGTGGATATCGGCGGTGGATCAACAGAGCTAGTCTGGATTGATCTGGCCCATGTGCCTGCGCGCGAACGGCCTCGTGCCATCATGCGGTTGCATGCCGGGTTCAGGTCTGATCCGGGTCCGTTTGCTGCGGCCAAGGTGGTCGACTGGATTTCGGTGCCGTTAGGCGTGGCAACGCTGCGCGATCAGTTTTCAGACGTCGAGGATGACGCAGCCCGCTTTGCGCTGATGTCGTGGTTCTTTGAGGAAAACCTGAGTGAATTTGCGCCGTCCACCGAACAGCAGGGGCGCGACGGGTTTCAGATTGTCGGCACCAGTGGCACAGTGACCACCGTTGCTGCCAGCCATCTGGGCCTAAAGCGTTATGACCGAACCAAGGTGGATGGGTTGCGCATGACCTCCGACCAGATTGATACGGTGATCCGCAACTATCTGACGCTCGGTCCACAAGGACGGCGGAGCGATCCACGGATTGGCAAGGATCGGCAAGCGCTGATCATGTCGGGGGCGGCCATTTTGCAGGCGCTGATGCGGCTTTGGCCCACGGATCGGCTGTCTGTCGCGGATCGCGGGCTGCGAGAGGGGTTGCTTTATGCACAAATGTCGGCAGATGGGGTGCTGGAAGACGCACCCTACTAACCAGATGCCCTTATGTGCGCATGGGTGGCCGGTGCCGCGTGTGCATATTTTTATTCAAAAGAAAGACCATGAAAAAGTCAGGTAAGAACACTTCGGGACGCGGCCAGCGGGATTTGACGGTCAAGGTCAAATCCGCGCGCGGGCGCACGACATCCTCGACCCGGTGGTTGCAGCGGCAGTTGAACGACCCTTACGTCAAGCGCGCCAAGGCTGAAGGGTACCGTGGGCGCGCTGCGTTCAAGATTTTGGAGCTGGACGAGAAGTACCGGTTTCTGGTCCCCGGCGCGCGGGTAGTCGATCTGGGCTGTGCGCCCGGTGGCTGGTGTCAGGTCGCTGTCCGGCGGGTGAACGCGCTGGGAGAGCGACAGGGCAAGGCCGTGGGCCGGGTGCTGGGGGTCGACCTGCAAGAGGTTGAACCAATTGCAGGGGCGGAAGTGCATCAGTTGGACTTTATGGAAGACGACGCCGACAAGCAGGTGATGGCTTGGCTGGATGGTCCGGCGGATGTTGTGATGTCTGACATGGCGGCCAGTGCGTCAGGCCACAAACAGACAGACCATTTGCGGATCATCGCGCTGTGTGAGGCGGCGGCCTACTTCGCCTTTGATGTGCTGGAAGAGGGCGGTACCTTTGTCGCCAAGGTGCTCGCGGGCGGGGCCGAGGGCGAGTTGCAAAAGCTGCTCAAGACCCGTTTCACCTCTGTCGCCAATGTCAAACCTCCATCATCGCGGTCCGACAGTTCGGAAAAGTTTGTCGTGGCGCGTGGTTTCAAAGGCTAGGCCAGTTGCACCTTGGTGCCAGCATCCAGCAACGCTTGCGCCAACCTTTCTGATGGCAGGCGGTCGGTGACAAAATGATCGACCTCTAACAGTGATCCAATCCGAACTGGCGCCTTGCGCGCAAACTTGCCCGCATCGGCCACGACAATGGATTGACGCGCCGCCGTAAGGATTTGCTGGCTGACGCGCACCTCTTCCGGATCAAAGTCTAGTAGATGCCCGTCCGCAGCAATGGCAGAGGCGCCAATGATCGCGAAATCCACCTGAAACCGCGCAATTGCCAAGGCCGCCAGGTCACCGACCAACCCGCCGTCTGCGCGGCGTAACCGGCCACCGGCCACGATCACCTCGCAACTGGGCGCGTCGGCCAGGATATTGGCCACGTTGAGGTTATTGGTGACCACCATCAGATTCTGGTGGTGTCGCAGCGCGCGAGCTACGGCTTCGGTCGTGGTGCCGATATTGAGGAATAGTGACGCATTGTCGGGGATCAGTGCGGCTGTCGCACGCGCGATACGCAGTTTTGCGGTTCGGTTCACGCCACGCCGGTCATCATAGCCGATGTTGCGCACGCCCGACGGCAAAACGGCCCCGCCGTGCACACGTTCCAGAAAACCAGCGGCGCAAAGACTGCGCAGATCGCGGCGCAGGGTTTGAACGGCGACGCCAAGCTGTTCGGCCAACGTTGTGGCCTGCACCTTGCCTTGGCGGCGCGCGGTTGAGAGAATTGCAGAGTGTCGCTCGGTTGAGTTCATGTGTTCGCTTTAGGTCATAAGCGAATACATAGAAAGCTATTGCGCCGCTTAATCGCAAGAAATTGATGTTCGTTGTGAGTAAAGCGAACCGGTTGGCGATATACCCTTGCGGGCATGGTGCCCGATGCTACAGCACAGGCACAGCAACGAGGTTCGTAAATGTCTACAGATTTTGACCTGTTTGTCATCGGCGGCGGCATCAATGGTGTCGGCGTGGCGCGTGATGCGCAAGGGCGGGGCCTGCGTGTCGCGCTTGCCGAAATGAATGACCTGGCCTCGGCGACCTCTTCTACCTCGACCAAGCTGTTCCACGGCGGGTTGCGCTATCTGGAGTTCTTTGAGTTCGGGCTTGTTCGCAAGGCGCTGATCGAGCGGGAAGTGCTGTTGTCGGCGATGCCGCATATCTCATGGCCGATGCGTTTTGTCTTGCCGTACCACAAGGACATGCGGTTCGAAAATGAAACGCCAACCTCGCGGCTCTTGTCGCTGGTGATGCCTTGGATGAAAGGCCGCAGACCGGCCTGGCTGATCCGATTGGGGTTATTCATGTACGACAATCTTGGGGGGCGCAAAATTCTACCCGGCACGCGCACGGTCGACCTGACAAAAGACCCGCTTGGCCAGCCGCTGAAGCAGAAATTTGCGCAGGCCTACGAGTATTCTGACTGCTGGATCGAGGATTCGCGACTTGTTGTGCTTAACGCCCGCGATGCAGAGTTGCGCGGCGCGAAGATTATGGTGCGGACCAAGGTGACCGCGGCGCGGCGCGGCGCAGATCATTGGGTTGTGACGGTTGAGGGGCCTGACGGTGTGCAAAGCTTCACTGCGCGCGCCTTAGTCAACGCGGGCGGCCCGTGGGTTGAGAACATCGTGCGCAACACGGTGCGGTTGAACACTTCTGAAGGGATCAGGCTGGTGCGCGGCAGCCATATCGTCACCAAGAAACTCTATGACCACGACAAGTGCTACTTTTTCCAAGGCGAAGATGGCCGGATCATCTTTGCGATCCCTTACGAGACTGATTTTACCCTGATCGGCACCACAGATGCAGAACATGATGATCTGCACCGAACGCCAATCGCAACAGAGGCAGAGCAGGACTATCTGTGCGCCTTTGCCAGCCAGTATTTTGAAAAACCCGTGTCGCGTGATGATGTTGTCTGGACCTATTCCGGTGTCCGCCCGCTTTATGACGACGGGGCCAAATCAGCGACGGCAGCGACGCGCGATTATGTGCTGTCGCTGGATGACACCGGCGCACCCTTGCTGAGTATTTTTGGTGGCAAGATCACGACATACCGCAAGCTGGCCGAAAACGTCATGGCCAAGCTGGCCCCACTCGTCGGCGGGACGGGCCCGTGGACGGCAGGTGTGGCCTTGCCCGGCGGCGATTTTCCCGTGGGCGATGTCGACAAGGAAATTGCCGCACTGCGCAGCGACTTTGCCTTTCTGGACGACCGATGGGCAAAGCGCTTGATCCGCGCCTATGGCACCGATGCCCGTGTGATGCTGGGCGACTCGGAAACGGCAGCCGATCTGGGCCGCGACTTTGGTGCGACGCTGACCGAGGCTGAAGTGCGCTGGCTCATGACCCATGAATATGCACGTGCTGCGGCGGATGTGGTTTGGCGGCGCAGCAAACTTGGCCTGCGGATGACGCAAAAACAGATCGCTGCTCTTGATCAATTCATGTCCAAGACTGCCCCCATGGCAGTCGCGTGACAGATCAAACAGAGTTCTTCGCGGGGTGTTGCCCCCAGTGGGCGGCTTTGACAGCATGCCGGCAATGACAACCGCAGGACGGCAGCAATGACGACAGAGCAATGGCACTATGTTGACGGCGGCGATAGTCGCGGACCTTTTTCGATGTCGCAAATCGAAGGGCTGATCCGAAGCGGTACAATCGCTGGCCACACGCTGGTATGGAACGAAAACCTGCCGGTTTGGGAACCCGCAGCGCGCCACTTTGACTTTCAAGACGGGCCACCGCCGATCGGCGCAGCCGCGTCAGGCGGGGTCGTCGGGCATGATGGTCTTTATGTTGGTGCACCCGCGCGCGGCTTTGCCGAGGCGCTGAAGGTGTGTTTCAGTAAATACGCGACCTTCTCGGGCCGCGCGAGCCGGTCAGAGTACTGGTATTTCGTCCTTTGGCAGTTTCTGATCGGATTTGTCACCGGTTTCGTTGACGGGTTCATTCTTGGCGCGACTGGCGATTTTTCACCGCTCAATTCAATTGCGTCACTGGTCCTTTTGCTGCCGACGCTCGCCGTATCCTGGCGCAGGTTGCACGACGTAAATCGCAGCGGCTGGTGGATTGGTGGGTTCTATATTGTGCTTTTTGCTACAGTCGCGCTTGGGTTTTCCATGTATGCGGATGTGCCACTCGACGCTGAACCGGCTGGGTCATTCCTGGCCCTTGCAGGCCTCTTTGGGATTGGCTTTCTCGTCTATACCATTGTCATTCTGGTGTTTTTCTGCACGCGTGGCACACCCGGACCAAACCGTTTCGGATAAAGGAACCCGACCTCATGACCCATATCCTTGCCATTGATCAGGGAACGACCTCGAGCCGCGGCATCATTTTTGACGGTGCGATGAAGATAAAAGCGACTGCTCAGCAGGAATTTGACCAACACTTCCCGCAGTCGGGGTGGGTCGAACATGTGGTCGAGGATTTGTGGACTTCAACCCTGGCCACGTCCCAAGGGGCCATCGCAATGGCGGGCCTGACGGCAGCTGACATCAGTGCCATCGGCATCACCAACCAGCGCGAAACCACCATCGTCTGGGATCGCAACACCGGCAAAGCCATCCACAATGCGATTGTTTGGCAGGACAGGCGCACAGCCGAGATGTGCGAGGCGCTCAAGGCTGACGGATTCGAGGCTGAGATAACGCATCGCACGGGGTTGCTGCTTGATCCCTATTTTTCGGGCACAAAGCTCAAGTGGCTGCTTGAAAACGTGGACGGCGCAAAGGCTGCGGCAGAGGCAGGGGATCTTCTGTTCGGGACTGTCGATTGCTATCTCATTTGGCGGCTCACCAACGGTGCGCGACATGTCACCGACGCGACCAACGCCGCGCGCACGATGCTTTATAACATTCGTGATGGCGTCTGGGACGAAACGATTTGTGCCAAATACGGGATTCCGATGAAGATGTTGCCAGAAGTGCTTGATTGCGCGTCGGATTTCGGGATGACGGCCAAAGAATATTTCGGTGAGGAGTTGCCAATTCTGGGCGTTGCCGGCGATCAGCAGGCCGCAACAATCGGGCAGGCGTGTTTTGCACCGGGCATGTTGAAATCGACCTATGGCACGGGTTGTTTTGCACTGTTGAACACGGGCGAAACTCTGGTCGAAAGCCAAAAGCGTCTGCTGGGCACAATCGCCTATCAATTCGACGGCAAGCCCACTTATGCGCTAGAAGGCTCGATTTTCATTGCAGGGGCCGTGGTGCAATGGCTGCGCGATGGCTTGGGGATCATCGCGAAAGCGGCGGACACGCATCCCCTCGCGGAAAAGGCTGATCCTGCGCAAGAGCTGTATCTGGTGCCCGCATTTACCGGTCTGGGCGCGCCCTATTGGGACGCCAACGCGCGCGGCGCTATCTACGGTCTGACCCGCAATTCCGGACCGGAAGAGTTTGCCCGCGCGGCGCTGGAAAGCGTCGGGTTTCAGACACGTGATCTGCTAGAGGCGATGAAAAGCGACTGGCAAGATGCTGATAATGCGCAGGTTTTACGTGTCGACGGCGGGATGAGTGCCAGTGATTGGGCGATGCAGTTCCTGTCTGACATTTTAGGCTCGCCCGTTGATCGCCCGACCGTGTTGGAAACGACAGCTCTGGGGGCGGCGTGGCTGGCAGGGATGCGCGCAGGGATCTATCCCGATCAGGCAGGTTTTGCGCAAGAATGGGCGCTTGACCAACGGTTTAAGGCCCAGATGGATGATGCGACCCGCGACCGGCGCTATGCCGGGTGGAAGGATGCAATCAGTCGGACGTTATCTGTGCGTTAGTGCTGCGCGGCTTCCCAGGCTTCAAATTCCGCAGCGCGTTTTCTATGAAGTTTATCAAGAGTTTTGGGGCTTAAATTCACCTGAAAATCAGGGGAAACGTTGAGCTTTTTGGGCGCGGGAAAGTCCCCGAATCGATCCTTCAGGAATGCCATCAAACTGTCCTGAGCCTCGTAGCGAAAAAGGTGGTCGACACTTTGGTTCCCATCCGTGTCGCGCAGAAACTTCGCCTGAGATCCGACATTGGCAAAAGGTGCCGGCTTTCCCTTGCAGTATTCCTGGACAAAGGCGTCAAACGACACCTCGCGCGTCGAATTGGGATGCCCGATCAGTGCATCGCGACACCGGTATCGAAACCAGGAACTGAGCCAGTCCACGGGGTTGCGGATCAGGGTCATGACCTCAAGGTCATGAATGTTGGCGGTCTTTAACAGTGGCAGGATGAATCGCTGATACCGATAGCACGGTGCATGCTTAAGATCGGCAGGCTCGCGGATCACCATCGAAGCCCGCGGCGCCAAGGCACCTTCCAGTGCTGTGGTGCCGGTTTTTGGCATCGCTAGAAAGACCAATTTTTCTTTCCTGAAAACAAGCACTTCACGCATCCTTTGTCTCTTCTTCTGCCGCCACTCTACGTCATCAATCCTTTTTTAACCACCTTTTCGCTAGGCTCATTGATGTCGATTTTAGTTGAAATGTTCTTCTTTTGGTCTCATAGAGAAATGAGAACACAAGAAGAACACCGAGCATGATTGCCGCCCTGACAGGGGCGTGACATAAGGACAGGACCAGAATGGCAACGGCAGAACTCCTCAAAATGACTGACAAGAAAACCGCTGATAAGCAAAAGGCGCTGGATTCCGCGCTGGCCCAGATCGAACGGCAGTTCGGCAAGGGGTCGATCATGACCCTAGGCGGTGAAAACAAGATGCCCGACATCGAAGCGACAAGCACCGGATCACTGGGGCTTGATATCGCGCTTGGAATTGGCGGCCTGCCCAAGGGGCGGATTATCGAAATTTACGGGCCGGAATCGTCGGGTAAGACGACGTTGACCCTGCACGCCATCGCGGAAGAGCAGAAAAAGGGCGGCGTTTGCGCCTTTGTCGATGCTGAACATGCGCTGGACCCGACTTATGCAAAAAAGTTGGGTGTGAACCTTGATGAGTTGCTGATTTCGCAGCCCGACACTGGTGAACAAGCGCTTGAGATTGTGGATACGCTGGTGCGGTCTGGCGCCGTCAACATGGTCATCGTCGATTCGGTTGCGGCCCTAACACCAAAGTCAGAGCTTGAGGGCGACATGGGCGACAGCAGTGTCGGTGTGCATGCCCGCCTGATGAGCCAGGCAATGCGCAAGCTGACCGGTTCCATCAACCGGTCTGGCTGCATGGTGATCTTCATCAACCAGATCAGGATGAAGATTGGCGTGATGTTTGGCAGCCCCGAAACTACGACCGGTGGTAACGCGCTGAAATTCTACGCCTCTGTCCGTCTGGACATCCGCCGTATTGGCGCGATCAAGGACCGGGACGAGGTTGTCGGCAACGCGACCCGTGTGAAAGTTGTCAAAAACAAGGTCGCACCGCCGTTCAAACAGGTGGAATTCGACATCATGTATGGCGAAGGCATCTCTAAGAATGGCGAGCTTTTGGACCTGGGCGTCAAAGCCGGTGTGGTCGAAAAGTCCGGCGCGTGGTTCAGCTATGGTGATGAGCGGATCGGGCAGGGGCGTGAAAACTCCAAACTGTTCCTGCGGGAAAACCCGTCAGTGGCGCTTGAGATCGAGGACAAGATCAGGGCTGCCCATGGTCTGGATTTTGATTTGATGGATGACGATCCGACTGAAGACGACGATCTGGTCGAAAGCTGATCAAGTTGGTGCGGGGCGACACCTGAAACGCCTGGCCCGCGCCGAATGCGCGGGGACAATATCCGGGAAAAGGGTGCGGCAAAGCCTGCACCCTTTTTTCGTGCCCGGTGGACAGTAACGGGGCGGGGGGCTATCTGGAACGAACCGCAGTTTTTATGCCCTGGAATACCCATGACAAGCCTTGCTGACATTCGATCCACCTTTCTGGATTATTTCAAACGCCAAGGGCACGAGGTTGTCGCCTCCAGTCCGCTGGTGCCGCGCAACGATCCCACGTTGATGTTCACAAACTCTGGGATGGTGCAATTCAAGAACCGGTTCACGGGCGTTGAAGCGGGGGCCTATGATCGGGCCACAACAGCACAGAAATGCGTCCGGGCCGGAGGTAAGCACAACGATCTCGACAACGTCGGTTATACCGCGCGGCACCACACGTTTTTCGAGATGTTGGGGAATTTCTCTTTTGGTGATTACTTCAAATCAGAAGCGATCCCCTTCGCCTGGGAGTTGGTGACAAAGGAATTAGGTGTTGATGCATCGCGGCTTTTGACCACCGTTTATCACACCGATGACGAAGCGTTCGAAATCTGGAAAAAGATGGGCGTGCCGGAAGACCGGATCATCCGCATCGCGACCTCTGACAATTTCTGGCAGATGGGGCCGACCGGTCCCTGCGGACCCTGTACCGAGATTTTCTACGATCACGGTGATCATATCTGGGGCGGCCCGCCGGGATCGCCGGAAGAAGATGGCGACCGCTTTATCGAGATTTGGAACGTGGTCTTCATGCAAAATGAGCAATTCGAAGACGGCTCGATGAAGGCGCTCGACATGCAGTCGATTGACACCGGCATGGGGCTCGAGCGGATTGCAGCCCTGTTGCAGGGCAGCCATGACAACTATGATACGGACCTTTTCAAAGCGCTGATTGAGGCGTCTGGTCATGTGACCAGCACCGATCCATTTGGGGATGGCAATGTACATCACCGGGTGATTGCCGACCACTTGCGATCAACCTCTTTCTTGATTGCCGAAGGTGTGCTGCCCTCCAACGAGGGCCGCGGTTATGTGCTGCGCCGGATCATGCGCCGCGCGATGCGCCATGCACATCTGCTGGGCGCCAAAGACCCGGTGATGCACAAGCTGGTGCCCGCGCTGGTGCAACAGATGGGGGCCGCCTATCCAGAGTTGGGTCAGGGTCAGCGGTTGATTGAAGAGACATTGTTGAACGAAGAGGTCCGTTTTAAGCAGACCCTTGATCGCGGTTTAAAGCTTTTGGACGATGCTTTGGTTGATGTACCCGAGGGCGCAGACCTGCCGGGCGAGACGGCGTTCAAACTCTACGACACTTACGGCTTTCCGCTTGATCTGACGCAGGATGCGTTGCGCGAAAAAGGTCGTGGGGTGGATACGCCCGGCTTTGACGCGGCGATGGAGGAACAGAAGGCTAAAGCGCGCGCGGCATGGTCCGGTGCAGGCGGCGAAGCGGATGCTGCGGTCTGGTTCGAAGTGGCCGACGACAAGGGCGTCACCGATTTCCTGGGCTACGAGACGACCACGGCAGAAGGTCAAATCGTGGCCTTGCTGGTGGACGGCGCATTGGCGGACACGGCCAAGGGCGAAGTGCAAATCGCGTTGAACCAGTCACCGTTCTATGCCGAAAGCGGCGGTCAGGTGGGTGACGCAGGCGAGATCGTGACCGAAACGGGCCGGGCCACTGTGACCGACACCCGCAAAGTGGCCGGGGTCTTCGTGCATGTCGCGCAGGTGACTGAAGGTGAGATCAAGATGGGGCAAGGCGCAGAACTGCGCGTTGATCCGACGCGCCGTGGCGACATTCAGGCGAACCACTCGGCCACGCACCTGTTGAACGAGGCACTGCGGAGCACGCTTGGTGATCACGTGGTGCAGCGCGGATCGCTGAACGCGCCGGACCGCCTGCGGTTTGACTTCAGCCATCAAACAGCGCTGCACGCGGATGAGATTGAGAAGGTCGAACGCGAAGTAAACGCGCTGATCCGCCAAAACGGCGCGGTGGAAACCCGGATCATGGCACCTGATGACGCCCGCGCGCTGGGGGCCCAGGCGCTTTTTGGTGAGAAATATGGCGACGAGGTGCGCGTTGTTTCAATGGGTGTGGCCGAAGGATCGGGCAAAGGGACGGACGGCCAGACCTATTCGGTCGAATTGTGCGGCGGCACGCATGTAAAGCGCTTGGGTGAGATTGGTGCCTTTGTCGCGCTGGGTGACAGCGCGTCCAGCGCGGGCGTGCGCCGGTTCGAGGCGCTGACCGGGCAGGCGGCCCTTGATTATCTGCGGACGCAGGATCGGCAGTTGGCCGATGTGGCAGCCGCGCTCAAAACCCCCACTTCAGAGGTTGCCGACCGGGTTAGATCATTGATGGATGAACGTAAGGCGCTGACCAACGAAGTCGCACAATTGCGTCGTGATCTGGCAATGGGCGGCGCTGGCGACGCGGGGCCCACCCAAGAGGACGTGAATGGCATGTGCTTTATGGGCCAGGTCATGCAAGGCGTCACCGGTAAGGACCTGCCGGCGTTGGTTGATCAATTCAAGGAAAAGATTGGCAGCGGCGTGGTCCTGTTGATTGCCGATGCGGGCGGCAAAGCGGCCGTTGCAGCAGGTGTGACTACTGACTTGACGAACAAGGTGTCGGCGGTCGATGTCCTGCGCGCAGCAGTACCGCTGTTGGGCGGCAAAGGTGGTGGCGGGCGGCCCGATATGGCGCAGGGCGGTGGTGCGTCAGCGGACAAGGCCGATGAAGCGATTGCTGCCGCAAAGACCTATCTGGAGGGGATCTGATGCCGACAGCACTGTGGATTGCACATGTGAAAGTCACCGACGCAGAGGCCTATGGCCGTTATGCCGAGCTTGCCACCGGGGCCATTGCAGCCCATGGCGGGCAATTCCTTGCCCGTGGCGGGGCTTATGAGCAGCTTGAGGGGCCGGATCGTCCTCGCAATGTGGTCGCACGGTTCCCGTCGTTGCAGGCCGCCCATGATTGCTATTATTCGGATGCGTACCAAGAGGCGCTCAGCCACGCCAAAGGGGCAGCCGAACGCGAGTTGAGCATCATTGAAGAGGCCGAATGAAGGGCCAACTGGCCGAAATGATGGGGCGTCACGCACAAGACGGACGCCTTGACTGGATCGGCCTGCGGCCAGAACGGCGCGGCGCCGTCCTGACACCGGATCACGCGGAAATCACGGCTGATGGACTGGCGGGCGATCATGCCAGCGCGGACAAACGCGCAGTGACGTTGATTCAGGCCGAACATATACCGGTGATCGCCACGTTGGCAGGTCTCGGGGGCGTTGAGCCAACAGACCTGCGCCGGAACCTGATGATCTCGGGCATCAACCTTTATGCTTTGCGCAAGGCAAACCTGCGGATCGGCGATGCCATCTTGCATGTAACGGGGCCTTGCCCGCCGTGTTCGCGGATGGAAGAGGTGCTTGGGCCCGGCGGCTACAACGCAATGCGCGGGCACGGCGGTTGGTATGCATCTGTCGTCACACCGGGGCACATCAAGTTGGGCGCCCCGGTTACCGTCATCGCAGCAGGTTAGCTGGCAGCGCGTGCCTGACGCTTGCGCTCATGCGGATCAAGGTAACGCTTGCGCAGGCGGATCGCATTGGGCGTCACTTCGACCAATTCATCATCGTCGATATAGGCAATCGCCTGTTCCAGTGACATGGTGACCGGTGGCGTCAGACGCACAGCTTCGTCCGTGCCGGATGCGCGGACGTTGGTCAGCTTTTTGCCCTTCAGCGGATTTACTTCCAGATCGTTGTCGCGGCTGTGCTCGCCAATAATCATGCCGGTATAAACCGCTTCTTGCGCGCCGATGAACATCTTGCCGCGCTCTTCAAGGTTCCACAGCGCAAATGCGACAGAAGCACCATTTTCCATCGAAATCAGAACGCCTTGGCGACGGCCCTGAATAGAACCCTTATAGGCCGTCCAGCCGTGGAAAATGCGGTTCAATACGCCAGAACCGCGCGTGTCGGTCAGGAACTCGCCGTGATAGCCGATCAACCCGCGCGAGGGGACATGGGCAATGATCCGTGTTTTGCCTGCGCCAGCGGGCTTCATCTCGGTCAGCTCGCCCTTGCGGGGGCCGGTCAGTTTTTCCACGACAACGCCGGTGTATTCGTCGTCCACGTCGATCGTGACTTCCTCGACCGGTTCCATGCGCTGGCCGTTCTCCTCACGGAAAATCACCTGTGGGCGCGAGATCGACAGCTCAAACCCTTCACGGCGCATGTTTTCAATCAGGACACCCATCTGCAATTCACCGCGGCCGGACACCTCAAAAGCGTCACCGCCCGGTGTGTCGGCGATTTTGATCGCGACATTGACCTCGGCCTCTTTCATCAACCGGTCGCGGATAACGCGGGACTGCACTTTCTTGCCGTCCTTGCCTGCCAGCGGGCTGTCGTTGATGCCAAAGGTCACGGTGATTGTCGGCGGGTCAATCGGTTGGGCGGGCAGGGGAATGTCGATCGCGGGGTCACACAGCGTGTCAGCCACGGTCGCCTTGGCCATACCGGCGACGGTCACGATGTCGCCTGCCTCGGCCAGTTCAATCGGCTGCTGACCCAAGCCCCGGAACGCGAGGATTTTCGAGACGCGAAATTGTTCGATCTTGTCGCCGGTGCGGCTGAGCGCCTTGATCGTGTCACCTGCTTTCAAAGTCCCAGACTCCACTCGTCCGGTTAGAATGCGACCAATGAACGGGTCCGCCGACAGGGTCGTTGCAAGCATCTGGAACGGTTCGTCCTTGCGTGCGATCTGCTTGGGCGTCGGCACGTGATCGACGATCAGATCAAAAAGCGCGTCGAGGTTTTCGCGCGGTCCGTCCAGTTCCGCATCACACCAGCCCGACCGGCCAGAGGCGTACATCACAGGGAAGTCGAGCTGCTCGTCAGAGGCTTCCAAAGCGGCGAACAGGTCAAAGACATTATCGACGGCCTGATCCGGCTCTCCATCGGGTTTGTCGACCTTGTTGACCACCACAATAGGCCGCAGCCCCAGCGCCAGCGCCTTAGAGGTCACGAATTTGGTCTGTGGCATTGGTCCCTCGGCGGCGTCCACCAGCAGTACGACGCCATCGACCATCGACAGAATCCGCTCAACCTCGCCACCGAAATCGGCGTGGCCAGGGGTGTCGACGATGTTGATGCGCTTGCCCTTCCACTCAACTGACGTGCACTTGGCCAGAATTGTGATCCCGCGCTCACGCTCGATATCGTTGCTGTCCATCGCGCGTTCGGTGATGGCTTCATTCTCACGGTAGACGCCGGATTGCTTCAAAAGCTCATCCACCAGCGTGGTCTTGCCGTGGTCAACGTGTGCGATAATCGCGATATTGCGAATGTCCATTGGTCTGCCCTTTTGCGGAGTTGCCGCGCGGATAACGCGGGGCGCGCGCAAAGGCCAGCCCTGATTTCCCTAGTGCCGCGTCGTCGCTGAAAAGAGGTGGATCACCAGTATGCCTGCAAGGATCAGTGCGATGCCCAGAATTGCTGGGCCATCAAGTTTCTGACCAAAGACGGCGTAGCCGATCAGTGCGATCAGTACGATGCCCAATCCCGACCAGATGGCATACATGATCCCTACCGGCAGCGTGCGCAATGTCAGCGACAGCAGATAGAATGCCAGTGCATATGACACCACCACCACGATTGAGGGCAGTGGTTTGGTGAACTGCTGGCTGGCTTGTAGTGCCGTGGTGCCGATTGTTTCGGCGGCGACTGCGACGAATAGATACAGGTAAGTCATGGGCAATGTCCGTTTGTGACGTGGGGTCTGGTCAGGCTTTCCTGACTTCGCATCGGATACGAGACGATGCCAGTCTGCGGCAATCATTGATAGATCCAAATCGAAGAGACCTTTGACCCTTCATAGAAAGGACACGTCATGTTCTGGCGCCATCGTATCTGCTTTCCTCTTCCAATGCCGCGCAGGGCCCTCAGCCACCGTTTGGCCGATTTGCTGATCAGCCCCGCGGTCCAGACGATCAATTTTCGGCTAGGCCACGTGCATGTCTTTCCCAGCCACTTTCGTGCGGTGTCCGATGCGTTGCGCGACGGGCGGGTGGCGGTCAATTTTGAACCCGCCCGGCTGACCGCCGAGGGCAGTGATGCGGAATATGATTCAGGGGCGAACGCCTTTGCCTTTGCATCGGATGGTGTGCTCGACACTGCCCTTGGGCGCGCCACGGCCATCCACGAGGCAAGCCATGCAGGCGCGGATTTCCTCAAGAAAGGCACGGCGATCCGGCAAGAAGAAGGCGCGGCCTTTATTTGCGAGGCGTGGTATCTGCTGAACACCGGTGTTGATCCGGCCTCCAGCGATGTGCCCGCCAACACCATCGCCGCCGCACGCGCCATGCGCGACAGGTGCTTGCCGTCGGTTCCGGTCAACGCCTCCGCCAATGAGATCAACACTGTGCGGCGGGATATGGCGAACCGCGGGTACGAAAATGCGTTTTACGGAAACGACGGGTTTTAGGGCCCACGAGTCAAATGGGCCGCCCCGGCAGGGACGGCCCAAGTATTCATCACTTTGATCTATGCGCGATCTTACATCGCGGCGTTCAGATTTTCGTCAATCTTCTCAAGGAAGCCTTCGGTGGTCAGCCACTTCTGATCGGGACCGACCAGCAGGGCCAGATCCTTGGTCATGTGGCCGCTTTCGACAGTATCGACAATTACCTTTTCCAGCGTGTTGGCGAAGCTTGCCAGCTGCGCGTTGTCGTCCAGCTTGGCGCGATGCTTCAGACCACCGGTCCAGGCAAAGATCGACGCGATCGAGTTGGTGGACGTCGCATTGCCTTTCTGGTGCTGGCGGTAATGTCGGGTCACGGTACCATGGGCGGCTTCGGCCTCAACAATCTTGCCATCGGGGGTCATCAGTTGGCTGGTCATCAGACCAAGCGAGCCAAAGCCCTGTGCGACAGTATCCGACTGCACATCACCGTCGTAGTTCTTACAGGCCCAGACAAAACCACCCGACCATTTCATCGCTGCGGCCACCATGTCGTCAATCAGACGGTGTTCATAGCTGATACCTTTGGCTTCGAACTTGTCCTTGAACTCTTCCTGATAGATTCGTTCAAAGATCAGCATGAACTGACCGTCATATTGCTTGAGGATCGTGTTCTTGGTCGACAGATAAACCGGCCAGCCAAGGTTCAAACCGTAGTTGAGCGAGGCGCGGGCGAAATCCTCGATCGACTTATCAAGGTTATACATGCCCATGTAGACGCCGGATGATGGTGCGTCGAAGACTTCTTCTTCCATCACGGTGCCGTCTTCGCCGACAAATTTCATAGACAGTTTGCCCGGTCCGGGGAATTTCATGTCGGTGGCGCGGTACTGGTCGCCATAGGCATGACGGCCGATGACGATTGGTTGCGTCCAGCCCGGCACAAGGCGCGGCACGTTCTGGCAGATAATCGGGGCACGGAAGACCACACCACCAAGGATATTGCGGATTGTGCCATTGGGGCTGCGCCACATCTTCTTGAGGCCGAATTCCTCAACCCGGGCTTCATCGGGTGTGATGGTCGCACATTTTACGCCAACGCCGATTTCCTTGATCTTCTCGGCGGCATCAATGGTGATCTGGTCGTTTGTCTCGTCGCGCGCTTCGATCCCCAGATCGTAATACAGCAGGTCCACGTCGAGATAAGGAAGGATCAGCTTTTTCTTGATGAAGTCCCAGATGATCCGGGTCATTTCGTCACCGTCGAGTTCGACGATGGGGTTCTCTACCTTGATTTTCGACATGATGTCCCTCTGCGGCTGGAATGGTTTGGCCGTGCCATAGCGGATAAAGCGGGCGGGGAAAAGATGGTATACAGTTGTATGCCGAAAAATCTTGGGATCGGCCTAATCGGGGCAGATCGGTTTAGATGCGCGCGCGGCGACGGCGCCCCATTAGGGCCAGTGCTGCTATCACACTGCCAAGCATTCCCATGGCGGGTGGCACCGGCACGGGTGCGGGTGTGGGTGGCGTGGTCGGTGTTGTACCTGACCCGCTGGATGAACTGCCCGCAGCCGTCCCGCCCCCGGCCCGGCAGGTTCTTCCGGTCGGATCAGATTCGATCACCCAAAAGGACGTGCCATCTGGAATCGCGGTACAGGTATTGGACCCTGTATCTGACGCTGGTCCAATAGGCGGGTTGGCAATGATGATCGCGGGAGTCCGCACGATGGGCGTCCAAGTTCGGCCAGGACGGCGGAAAGGGGGTGCATTATAGCCAAAGGGCGGTGCCAGATTGGTGATGAGATCGTCCGTCACGATAGGTGGCGTCAGCAGCGGTGTCCAAAACACCTCTGGGGTCATTGGCCAAGGCGGCGCGCTGTACTGCTGACGACCAAAAGGTACGGTTTCCTTGCGGCACACCTCTGCATAGCGGGCATAATAGTCGTCCCACTCCTTTTGGAACCGGGGCAGGACCATCTCTGTCCCGGTCAGGTTGGATAATTCGGATTGGGTCAAGGCGCGAGCGCAAGGTTCTGGCAGGCACGTTCTGGGCATCCGAACCTTGCCTGCAAGGGTGAAAGCAAGCGCTGGATTGTCGTATTCCGCATCCAGATATTTCGCATCGATGCAAGAATAGCCAAGGTCATCAACAGTGGTGATATCATCAATAGACAAGGGGTTTGCCTGCGCGGTCTGCGCGGCAGTCAGGAATCCTAAACAAAGAAGGCCCTTGCGAAACATGCCATTTTGTCGCCCGCAGAGACGTCAAAAATGGGACCGAATAATGTTAATTTTGTCTTAATGGCCTTAATTTCATGGGAAAAATCGCCAGTTTTCCCCTCAGAATCGAAGATGGTAGGCCCGGCAGGACTTGAACCCGCAACCAAAGCGTTATGAGCGCTCTGCTCTAACCAATTGAGCTACAGGCCCCCGATCTGGCCCTTGCTATCAGAACGGGGTCTGCTTTCAAGTGGTGTTGCGAGCGACCAAGGATCGCTCGCACATTGTCAAAGTGTCAGCCGTCCGACATCATCGCGTCGCCGTCTTTCATCATCGCAGCACCATCGGACATCATGGCATCGCCGTCCTTCATCATGGCTGCGTCGCCATCTTTCATCATGGCGTCATCTTTCATCATGCCGCCGTGTTCTTCGCAGGCGGCAAGACCGGCAATCACGCAGGCGGTCAAAATCAGTTTCCGTGTCATTCTATCCCTCCTATTGGATCATGGCAGAAGGGACCGGACTGCGACATTCTGTCAATCACGACGCCCTGACAAAGCGGTGAGGCAATGTTGCAGGCGACAGGCTCTGGTCAGTGGGGGCTGCTTGCGGTAAGGCGACGCTCAAAGCTGGCAAGGGGGCGATATGACCATCAAGAACGGGCTGACCTACGCAGAGGCGGGCGTCGATATTGACGCAGGCAACACGCTTGTAGAGCGGATCAAACCGGCGGCCAAGCGGACGGCGCGACCGGGTGTCATGGCGGGATTGGGCGGCTTTGGCGCGCTTTTTGACCTCAAGGGCGCAGGCTACGAAGACCCGGTGCTGGTTGCGGCAACCGATGGCGTTGGGACCAAGTTGCGCATCGCAATTGATACCGGCAACGTCGACACGATCGGCATTGATCTGGTCGCCATGTGCGTCAACGACCTGGTGTGCCAGGGCGCTGAGCCGCTGTTTTTCCTGGATTATTTCGCGACCGGCAAACTGAATATCGACGACGCCACGCGCATCATCAACGGCATTGCGGCCGGCTGCGAAGCCTCGGGTTGCGCGCTGATCGGTGGCGAGACGGCAGAGATGCCCGGCATGTATCATGACGGCGACTTTGACCTTGCCGGTTTCGCTGTGGGTGCGATGGAACGCGGCGCTGATTTGCCGCGCGATGTTGTGGAAGGTGACGTCTTGTTGGGGCTCGCCTCGGACGGCGTACACTCTAACGGCTATTCGCTGGTCCGTCGGATCGTGGATCTGTCGGGCCTTGGTTGGGGAGACGATGCGCCATTCACTGAGGGTACGTTGGGCGCGGCCCTTCTGGCACCGACGCGCCTGTACGTCAAACAGGCGCTGGCTGCAGTGCGCGCGGGCGGAGTGCATGGTTTGGCGCATATTACGGGCGGTGGTCTGACCGAGAACCTGCCGCGTGTCCTGCCGGATGGTCTTGGTGCTGACGTCGATCTTTCCAGTTGGACCTTGCCGCCTGTGTTCCGCTGGCTCGCCGATCAAGGCGGTATGGCCGAGGCTGAGATGCTCAAGACGTTTAATGCCGGTATTGGCATGGTGCTGGTCGTGGCCCCGGACCGGGCCGCTGCCCTGACCGACCTGCTGCAAACCGCGGGCGAAACAGTACACACCTTGGGCCATGTGACGACCGGTGCCGGCGTGCGCTATGCGGGTCGGCTCGCATGACCAAAAGGGTCGCGATCCTGATTTCGGGTGGCGGGTCGAACATGGTGGCGCTGGTACAATCCATGATGGGTGACCACCCCGCGCGGCCTGTACTTGTGCTGTCGAACAAGGCAGACGCGGGCGGGCTGCAAAAGGCCGCTGATCTGGGTATCCCCACAAGCGCGATCAGCCACAAGGATTTCCCCGATCGTGATGCCTTTGACGCAGCGTTGAGTGCGCGGCTGAAAGAAGCGGCACCCGACATCATCTGCCTTGCGGGTTTCATGCGCATCTTCACACCAGGGTTCACTACGCATTGGCAAGGCAAGATACTCAACATCCACCCCTCACTTCTGCCAAAGCATAAAGGGCTGAACACCCATGCCAGGGCGCTGGATGCCGGGGATGTGGATCATGGTTGCACCGTGCATGAGGTGACGGCAGACCTCGATGACGGCCCGATCCTTGGACAGGCGCGGTTGACTGTCGCGCCCGATGACACCCCTGACACGCTGGCCCAACGCGTCTTGCCGTTGGAACATGCACTTTATCCTGCGGTCCTGCGTCGCTTTGCAAATGGAGACCGCACCCCTGTCATGCCTGACGCTTAGGGCAGCCTTCCCAACTTCTCTGCAATCGCCTATGAATTGTCAGGCGCGCGTGACGCGCCACAAAGAATGACAGGCCACGATGCAGACCATTACCACGACCGATGCCCTTGCCGCCTTTTGCGCCGAGGCGGCCAAACGCCCCTATGTCACTGTCGATACAGAGTTTTTACGGGAACGCACCTATTATTCGAAACTGTGTTTGGTGCAGCTTGCCTATCAGGATGACGCAGGCGCCGATGCCGTTCTGGTTGATCCGCTAGCTGATGAGCTGTCGCTCGAACCACTTTACGATCTTTTTCGCGATGCGGGCGTGGTCAAGGTTTTCCACGCGGCTCGCCAGGATCTTGAGATTTTCTTTGTCGACGCCGGGCTGATCCCGGCACCTTTGTTTGACACACAAGTGGCCGCGATGGTCTGTGGCTTTGGTGATCAGGTGGGCTATGAAACTCTGGTCCGTAAGATCGCGCAGGCTGGCTTGGACAAGTCCAGCCGTTTCACCGACTGGTCCCGCCGCCCGCTGACGGACGCGCAAAAGACCTATGCGCTGGCCGACGTCACGCATCTGCGCGATATTTATGAATACCTGTCTGAGCGGCTTGAAAAATCGGGCCGCAAGAAATGGGTCACCGAAGAAATGGCCGTGCTGAACGCGCCAGAGACATATGCCGCTGATCCTGCGACCGCTTGGGAGCGGGTCAAGACGCGCACCAGTTCTGGCAAGTTTCTGGCGATCGTGCGGGAACTGGCGCGGTTTCGCGAAACCTACGCGCAAGAACGCAATATACCACGCAACCGGGTGTTCAAGGACGATGCATTGGTTGAGCTTGCCTCGACCAAGCCGCAGAACGAGAAAGACCTGAGCCGGTCGCGCCTTTTGCTGCGCGAGGCGCGGCGCGGGGACATCGCCGCCGGTATACTGGCGGCAATTCAAACCGGTATGGCTGTGCCAAATGATCAGTTGCCGAAGGCCGACAACAGCCGCGAAAAGCTGCAAGTGAACCCCGCAATTGCCGATATGCTGCGCGTACTGCTTAAGGCCAAGGCCGATCAGGAAGGGGTCGCGCAAAAGCTGATTGCAAACGCTCAGGATCTTGATCAACTGGCTGCTGGCAAGCGTGACATCCCTGCACTCAAGGGCTGGCGGGCAGAGGTATTTGGCAAAGACGCACTCCGCCTATGCGACGGCGAAGTCGCTTTGGCCGTGAAGGGCTCAAAAGTGATTTGTGTCGATCGCTAGCGGCTGCTGATCCGCGCATTTCGCGCAGCCTGCACCCGAATACTGCGCACACCGGCCAGCATCGTCGCATCCAGCACCCGCGCGACCGTTACCCGACGCGTATTGGTCTCACCTTGCGGCTGAAAGCCCTGCGGCTGCTCGACCCGAAAGGCAAGGGTCAATGTGCCGCCCTCGAATGCCACGGGAACAAGCTGCGCGTTAAAGCTGCCTTGCGTCGCGGCGACACCCGTTGCCCGCACAATCGCACCGCCCGCATTGCGTGAGATTTCCAGTGTTTCAACGGAGTCGATCAACACACGGCCATCAACCTCGCGTCTCACCATCTCTGCGGTGACAAGCGGGCGCAGATTGCCAGCGGCGTCCACATTGGCAACAGCGGTTGAGCTGCCGAACCAGTTCAACGGGTTCAAACGGGATTCTGCCACGCGGGCGCATCCGGTGGCCGTCACTACGGCGATCAAAGCAAGGGGCAGGGCAGGGCGCATGGGTCACCTTTTTCTCGTCTGGTCAAATAGCTAGCGGGTTTAGAGACGCTTGAAAAGCACCGGGCTGGACGTTTGATGCAATGCGTCCTAGATCGGTCACAAGCTGCAGGAGTTTAGGTCATGGCCACCGCCGCCTTTGAAGAGATCGTCGACGACTTTGAGTTTCTCGATGACTGGGAAGACCGCTATCGCCATGTGATAGACTTGGGCAAGGCAATGGACCCATTAGACGATGCCTTCAAAGTTCCGGCCACCAAGGTTGACGGCTGCGCAAGTCAAGTGTGGCTTGTGCCCAAGACCGACAATGCAACGTTCCGGTTCCAAGGTGACAGTGATGCCATGATCGTGCGCGGCTTGATTGCCGTCTTGCGCGCGCTTTACAACGATGTGCCACTGGCAGAGGTCGCCGCAATAGATGCGTCCGCAGAATTGGCCCGCCTTGGGTTGAACGATCATCTGTCAGCACAACGCTCAAACGGTTTGCGAGCGATGGTCGAACGGATCCGCGAAACCGCGGCAAAAGCCTAAAGCACGCGCAGCGCTTCGGCCAAATCCCCATATCCGGTGAACCGCCGTTCGAATGTTAGCCCCATGCGGTCAGCAATCTCTTCTGCTTTTGCGGTCAACTCGGGGTTCTCGGTCTGCGCCTGGTAAACAAGGCGTTCATAATTGCCGAAATACATGTCCCGCAGGTCGGGATGCCGATCAAGCCCAAGCGGCCGCCAGACAAAGGCGTCAAACTGGCGCACAAGAAAGTCGGTCAGATAAAAGGCCGTCATCTCATCTCGCGCTTCAAAGGCGGCGTTGCCTTCAAAAAAGCTGTAACAGTGCGGACCGGCGATCATGCTGACCCCAAGTTCGGCGCAGGCCGCTTGCAACTGCCCGCCGGTGCCACAGTCGGCATAGACGACAAAAATCTGGTCATAGTCATCGCGGTGTGCCGCAACAGCCGCACGGATACCGGGCACGATCTTTTCGGGGTGGTTGTGATAGATTGCAGGCAGACATTGCAGGTCCAGATGGGTCCAGCCATTCATGCTGCGCAGGGCAAGGATTTCATGGGCCAGCGCCCCACAGGCCAGCAAAAGGATCGGCTTGTCGCCCTTGGGTTCCAACCCGGTGGCTGTCAGGCGCGCATCAAGGTCGGTCATGACCGGCGCGACCAGAACCGGACAACAACCGATCCCACCATCGCGCCAATCAAGATATAGACGGGTGGTACACCCAAAGCAGTCAGCGCCCAGATCGTCAGCCCTGCGGCCAGAATGACGCCAAATATGATCGCAAAAAAGCGGTTTTGGGACATGGTCCCTCCTTTCGCGATCAAGATAGGGACCCGGGCGGGATCAAACCAGCCCGGATCGGCACTCAGGCGGTTGCACCCTGATTGTGTTTGCGTGCGACAAAGGTTTTGGCGGTTTCAACCGCCACCGCAGCATCGCGGCAATAAGCGTCAGCGCCAATGGCCTTGCCAAACTCTTCATTCAGCGGTGCGCCACCGACCAGCACGATATAGTCGTCGCGCAAACCCTTCTCGACCATCGTGTCGATCACGACTTTCATATAGGGCATGGTCGTTGTCAGCAGGGCAGACATGCCAAGGATATCAGGCCCTTCGGTCTCCAACGCTTCAAGATAGCTTTCAACGGCGTTGTTGATCCCCAGGTCGACGACCTCAAAACCGGCACCTTCCATCATCATTGATACAAGGTTCTTGCCAATGTCGTGGATGTCGCCTTTGACCGTCCCGATCACCATCTTGCCGACACGCGGTGCGCCGGTTTCCGCCAAAAGCGGCTTGAGAATGGCCATGCCGCCCTTCATGGCATTCGCCGCCAGCAACACCTCTGGCACGAACAAGATGCCGTCGCGGAAATCTTGCCCGACGATTGTCATGCCGCCCACCAGCGCCTCGGTCAGAATTCGGTAGGGTTCCCACTTGCGTTCCAGCAAGATATTCACGCCTTCCTCAATTTCCTCTTTCATGCCGTCGTAGAGGTCGTCGAACATCTGCGCGACGAGGTCTTCGTCATTCAGTTCCGACAGGATGATTTCGTCTTCGTCCGACATGTTTGTCCTCCAAGGCGCAAGGCGCTGATCCTACTTGGCAATTTAATGCTATTTTGTCGCAGAGGTCACGCGACAAATTACGACATTCGTGCAGCTTGCACCGACCTGTGCTTGCAAATGTTCATGTTGTGTTCTATCCGTGGTGGATGTCAGAGTTTCCTTTGCGCCCACGCTACCGCACGCCGGGCAGGGCCGCGCAATCAAATCCCGACAATCGGTTTGACCGGCTCCATAGCGAGGCTGTGGATGACGGCTGGTTGCCTCAGGATGACGACATTCCTGTCGCTCGCACCGACGTGAGCTTGGAACAGGCGCGCAAGGTGATCAGCCGGAATACCTCGCCCGATTTGTCGTTTGACCGCTCGATAAACCCCTATCGGGGCTGCGAGCATGGGTGCATCTACTGCTTTGCACGTCCCAGTCATGCCTATCTCGGTCTATCGCCGGGCCTTGACTTTGAAACGCGGTTGATTGCGCGGCCCAATGCTGCTGCACAACTGGAAAAGGAACTCCGGGCGCGCAGCTATGAACCGCGTACCATCGCGATTGGGACCAACACGGACCCTTATCAACCGATTGAAAAGAAGCATGAGATCATGCGGGAGGTGATGCAAGTCTTGTCGGCTTTCAACCATCCCACGGCCATTGTCACCAAAGGCACATTGATCGAGCGCGATATTGATATTCTGGCCCCGATGGCCGTGCGCGGTCTATTGCGGGTCGGGATCTCGGTGACAACCCTTAACCCGGCAACATCCCGCGCAATGGAACCCCGTGTGCCGCTGCCCGCGGCCCGCCTGCGCACGATCCGGCGGCTGTCAGAGGCGGGGATCCCTGTGCGCCTGATGGTCTCTCCGGTCGTGCCGGCACTGACCGATCACGAGCTTGAGGCGATCTTGGTCGCAGGGAAAGAGGCGGGGGCCGTGGCCGCGTCATCCATCGTGCTGCGCTTACCGTACGAGGTGTCGACGCTGTTTCGCGAATGGGTGGCGTTGGCTTATCCGGACCGCGCCGCGCGGATCATGGCCCGGGTACGCGAGTTGCATGGTGGCAAGGATTACGACCCGGCTTTTGGCACTCGCATGATCGGGCAGGGGGAATGGGCGGCCTTGATGCGCAAGCGTTTCAAGATCTGCTGTACCAAACTGGGGCTGGATCAATCCTTGCCTGATCTGCGGACCGATCTCTTTGCACCGCCGCCACAAGCGGGGGATCAGCTGGCGCTGTTTTAGCCGCGCCGCCGTCCGCGCCGCGCGGCCCGCTTTGGCCCGGCCCCATCTGTACCGTCCGATTCAGAGCTGAAATCGCCGAGAGCCGCGACAATCGCGTCCAGCGCTGGACGATCACCCTTGGGGCGCGTTTCAAGTGCCTCACGCATGTACCGCAGATGCTCTGGTGTTGTGCCGCAGCATCCGCCAATGATCGTTGCACCGCAATCCCGCGCAAGCTGCGCGTAATCCGCCATTAGTTCAGGTGTGCCATCATAATGGATATGGCCGTCGTGATACTTTGGTATGCCTGCGTTGCCTTTCGAAATCAGCGGCTGGCGTGCACCGGCATCTGCCATGCCCAAGACTGTGCGCAACAGGTCCGATGCGCCGGTACCACAATTAGCACCAAAGCCCAGCGGCGCATAATCCAGCTTGTCCACTTGACGTACCATATCTTTGGAGGTGACCCCCATCATGGTGCGGCCAGCTGTGTCAAAACTCATCGTGCCACACCACGGCATACCTGCCTTTTCAAAGGCTTCGGCAGCGGCGGCGTATTCTTCAAATGCGGAAATCGTCTCGACCCATAACACATCCGCGCCACCGGCCTTCAGCCCTTCGGCCTGCTCGTGGAACATCTCGACCGCAATCTCGTGGGTCAGGCTACCCATGGGGGCCATGATCTCTCCGGTTGGACCTACAGAGCCTGCAACCACAACTGTTCGGCCCGATGCATCGGCAACTTCGCGGCCGATCTCAGCAGCGACCTTGTTCAGCTCCAGCACCCGATCGGCGGCATCATGTAGTTTGAGGCGAGAGGCATTGGCACCAAACGAGTTGGTCAGAAACAGATCGCTGCCCGCATCAACCGCGCCTTTGTAAAGCGCGGTGATCTTGGCGGGTTCCTCAATGTTCCACATCTCTGGCGCGTCACCCGATGACAGCCCCATGTTGAACAGGTTGGTGCCGGTTGCGCCGTCGGCCAAGAGCCATTCTCGGTCTTGCAGAAGGCGGCTTAGCGCGTTGTCACTTGCGGGCATGGGGGTTCTCGATTCCTTGATGTCGCGCGTGTGTGGCGCGTCAAGCGCACCGTTGCAACGCCAAAGGACGCAACAAGATGATGAAGCTTGTTCATCAAACGCGGCACCGGACGCTGAATGCCCCAGAATAGCGCAGCAGCACTCAGCACAAAGCCGATGCGCCCGGGGGCCATGAAATAGCGCGGTCGCCAGATCGGATCGAAAAGGGACTTGAAGTGTCGCAGCCCGGTCCGGTTCACACCCCAGCGCGCCAATGGCCCCGTTTGGGCAGGCACCGCGCCCAATCCGCATCGCATTGCACCCGCAGCCTTGGCAGCGTCAAGGCCCGCCACAATGGCGCTCTGAACTGCACCATCCGGCAGGCCCGCGCGATAGCGGATCAAATCCAATGCCCAGTCCGTGTCGGCGACTTGAAAGGTCACAAAACCGGCGATTTCTCCGTCATGACGGATCAAGAACACTCGTTGCTGCGCCAGTTCACCAGGGCAGTACCGTCCGACTGTTAACCCAAGCTCACCGCCATGGGTGCGCGCCCAGGCCATCGCGACAACGCGCAAGTCCCGGATTGGCAAGTCGTCTTTGGCGGCCTCAATGCTGATCCCACGCGCTGCGGCGCGGCGCAGCGCCTGACGGAGCCGCTTTTTGCGTGGGCCATCCAACGACCAGTCATGCAACGCGACCTGCGCGTCGTCCGCGATCCGCGCAACAACCCAACCCGCGCGCCGCGCGCGTCGGGCTGAACGTCCCGACGCTTTGTAGATGGGAACGAGCGGAAGTTGCGGACCTGACCCCAAAGGGTCGCCCAACAGCACAGGTACCCCCAAAGGACGCACGATATGCCCCCAACCCTTTCCGACACGCTCTACAGCGCCGGATTGCCGCGCGAGGCCCCAGTCAGCGGGGCCTGCCAGGGGGATCGGCGTGCTGGGTCGGACAGGTCGCATCAGGTAAATCGCGCCAACTGCAAAAGGGATCAGGTAATAAACGACCCGGAATGCCAGTAAGCCCGCCAAAAGCTCTGGCGCGGGCAACGCTGGCAAGAGCGCCAGCAAGACAACCTCAAAAGGGCCTACACCGCCAGGCGAATTTCCCAACAATCCAGCGCCCAAGGCCAGCACATAAGCGGCGATAACGGTCAGCAATGGCAAATCGGTGTCAGCAGGCAGAAGCAACCATAGCGCCACTCCCGCGCAGCTAAGGTCAAGTGCGACCCAACCCAGCAGCGCTGGCAAGGCGGTACGAAACCGCAGCGGCAGGCGAATCCACAGTGCTGTGCAGAAGAATGCGCCGGCGCACCCGACCACCAAGGCACAAAACGCTACAGCGCCGGGGATCAGGCCAAGCCAAACGGCAGCCATGCCGCCGCAAATGGCCCAGCCGGTCAGGAATGAAAGGCCTACAGCCCCGCTCAGCTTGGCGATCTGAAATGGCGACAAGTCTGGTAAACCACGCCAGCGGGAAATGCCTGCGGTCACTGCAGTCAGGCCCAGTGACTGGCTTACCGCGATTGCGGCCATGCCCACACGCCGCGCGCGCTGTTCTGAAACGCTGGTGTCCATGATCCGGTGCCAAATCGCGTCATATCGGCCCAGAGCTGCAAAACTTACGCCGGTCACAACCATGGCCGTCAGCCATTGCCACGGCGCAAGCGCTGCGAAGCTGCGTTGGAGTTGCGTGACGTCCAGTGTTTCAAGCGTGTCCCAGGCTGCGGGCAAACACAGCGCAACGACGATCAGCGATAGGAGCACAGATGCAGGCCCAACCGGGCGCCTGCGGGGCGAACCAAAACCTGAAAACTGCATAACATCCCTTCACGCTGATCCTCTCAGGGCTAGGGTGCGGGTCTGAACCAAGTCTTAAGAAGCAAAGGGCCAGCACGCGGATAACCGCGGCTGGCCCGTCTCAATGTGTGGAATTTAGTGAAAAATGATCAGACTTCGTCGATCAACTGCGCCTTGGCTTCTGCCATCAGCTCTTTCATCTTGGCACGGATCGTCGCTTCATCTGCCTTGTCGCCCAGATCGCCACTCACCTTGCGATAGACGTCTTCATCGCCGGCCTCTTCAAAGTCAGCCTTGATCACCTCTTTGGCGTATTCTGCGGCATCATCGTCGGATTTACCCATCAAATCAGCGGCCCACAGACCCAAAAGCTTGTTGCGGCGCGCTTCAGCCTTGAATTGCATCTCTGCATCATGGGCGAACTTGTTCTCAAATGCGTTCTCGCGATCTTTCATGCTGCTCATCGGGGCTTCCCTTTTCAAGAATTACGCTGTTGTACCTGATATGCCCCCGCAACCGCTTGCCCGCAAGAGGGGCTTGGCGTAAGAGGCTGGCAAATGGCGGCCCAGCCTGGGCGGCCCCAGACGCGAGGCACCACATGGCACGCCGCAAACTGATCTACGAAGGCAAAGCGAAAATCCTCTACGAAGGTCCCGAGCCGGGCACGTTCGTGCAATATTTCAAGGACGATGCGACAGCCTATAACGCCGAAAAGAAAGCCGTGATCGAGGGCAAGGGCGTGTTGAACAACCGTTTGTCCGAATTCTTCATGAATGGTCTCGCCTCGATTGGGATTCCAACCCACTTCATCAAACGTCTAAACATGCGAGAGCAGTTGATCCGCCAGGTTGAGATTATTCCGCTCGAAGTGATCGTGCGCAATGTCGCTGCAGGCTCCATGGCGAAACGGATGGGCATGGAAGAGGGCGCGCCGCTGCCACGTCCCATCGTGGAATTTTCCTACAAAGACGACGCCTTGGGTGATCCTTTGGTGCCAGAGGAGTATATTATCGCCTTTGGATGGGCGAGCCAGCAAGACCTGGACGATATCGTCAGCATCGCCTTGCGGGTGAACGACTTTATGTCGGGCGTGATGCACGGCGTTGGCATCAAGCTGATCGATTTCAAAATTGAAGTGGGTCGGGTCTGGGATAACGACTTTCAGCGGTTGATCGTTGCCGATGAGATCAGCCCCGACAGCTGCCGTCTTTGGGACATCGAAACTGGCCAGAAACTGGACAAGGACGTGTTCCGCAAAGACCTCGGCTCGCTCTCGGATGCCTATACTGAGGTCGCGCGCCGCTTGGGCGTTCTGCCCAGCAATGTAACCCACGCGCCAACAAAGCCTACGCTGATTAATTAGGGATATCAGACAGATGAAAGCCAAAGTTCACGTCATGCTCAAGAATGGCGTCCTTGACCCACAGGGCGAAGCGATCCGTCACGCCTTGGGAAGCCTGGGTTTTGACGGTGTCAATGGTGTGCGTCAGGGCAAAGTAGTTGAACTGGATTTGGCAGACGGTACCGATGAGGCGACGATCAACGCAATGTGCGACAAACTGCTCGCCAATACGGTGATCGAAAGCTACCGGGTGGAACTGCTGTGAAGGCGGCCGTCATCGTCTTTCCCGGCTCAAACTGCGACCGGGACATGGCCGTGGCACTAAAGGCTGCAGGCGCGGATGTCACGATGGTTTGGCACAAGGACAGTGACCTGCCGAATGTGGATCTGGTCGCTGTGCCCGGTGGGTTTTCATTTGGTGATTACTTGCGCTGCGGCGCGATTGCGGCACAAAGTCCGATCTGTAAAGCCTTGATTTCCCACGTAGAACGCGGCGGATATGCGCTTGGCGTCTGCAATGGCTTCCAAGTCCTGACTGAAACCGGATTGCTCCCCGGTGCATTGATGCGCAACGCGGCCCTGAAATTCGTATGCAAGACCTCACCGCTGACGGTCGAAACATCGCAAAGCGCCTTCACCGAAGGCTACAACGCTGGCGACACCGTACATTTCCCGATTGCCCATCACGATGGCAACTACACTGCGGATGCCGAAACGCTTGCGACGCTGGCCGGCGAGGATCGCATCGCCTTTCGTTACGGCGACAATCCCAACGGGTCCGCGCAAGACATCGCAGGCATCTTGTCGGTAAACCGACGTGTACTTGGCATGATGCCGCACCCAGAACGGGCGGTTGACGCAGGTCACGGTGGCACCGACGGACAGGCGCTTTTCCGCGGATTGGTCGGCCAATTCGTGCAAGCCTGATCAGCGCTTGCTTGCCGGGTCGCTTGGCGCCGCGTAGTTTGACGGCATGACTGGGGAAACGTCTTCTAAAACAGGGTGGCGGCGTGGCGGCTGGCGCTTGCGCGTCGGTGTCTTGATACTTGTCGCTTTTGGCGTGCTTGTGATCTCGGTCACCAACCAGCTTTTGACCGAACGTTTCACTGAAAACACCCGCAATCGCGCAGAGCTGAGGCTGACGCTCTACGTCGCCAATTTGATGAGCGAGCTGCAGCGTAATTCCATTGTGCCGCAACTGCTGGCGCGTGACCCCGAATTGATCCGTGCGCTGGATAGTTCTGACTATTCGCTTTCGACCGCGCGTCTGTTGTCTTTTGTCGATGAAATTGGCGCGGCCTCGCTGGTGCTGTTTGACAAGGATGGGCGCGTGGTGGCGGCCACCGACCGCAACAGGTTGGGCGAAACCCACCGCTCGCAACCCTATTTTCTGGACGCTTTGCGTAGCAATGACACGGTGTTCACCAACAACAATCTCGAAGACGGTGGTTTTGTTTCGATCTATTCGCGCAAGATGAGCAACCGGTCAGAAACCTTGGGCGTCATCGCGGTCGAGGTGGATTTGCGCAAGCTGGAACGGGGCTGGGCCGGGGTGACAGATGCGGTTTTTGTGACGGACAGCGAAGGCACGATCATTCTGGCAACAGAACCGCGTTGGCGCGGCTTGCAAGAGGCTGCGGCTCTCGAACGCGCATCAGCTCCGTCAGCCATTGAACGGGCGCTTCGTGCGACCACAGACTGGGCGGCGTTGCCCGCTGACGCTTATCTGGCGGGCGAGGCGGTGTTTCGCCGGGAAGCGCGCGTGCCGTTCCAAGGCTGGCGTATGGTCAGCTATACCGCTTATTCGTCGGTCCGCGAGCGGGTCAATTCGGTTCTCGCGATCGAGGTGATGGGATTCGCAATTCTCTTGGCGGGCCTGTTTTGGGCGGCCTCGCGAAAAACGGCCTCGCGACTGGTGTTTTTTCAACGTGAATCGGCAGAGTTGCGCGCATTGAACGTGGCCTTACAGCGGGAAGTCGCCGAACGTCAGAAGGCCGAAAAGAACCTCCAGGTTGCCGAACAGACCGTTGCCCAGACCTCAAAACTTGCAGCATTGGGTGAGATGTCAGCGGCGGTCAGTCACGAGTTGAACCAACCGCTGGCAGCGATGAAGACTTACCTTGCCGGAGCGCGCTTGTTGCTGCAACGCCGCCGCCCGGACGAGGCGCTGTCGTCGTTCCAGCGGATCGACGATTTGATCGAACGGATGGGCGCGATCACGCGTCAGCTTAAATCCTATGCGCGCAAAGGTGCAGATGCCTTCGAACCCGTTGATACAAGGGCTGCTGTCAGTGCCGCGCTTGCCATGATGGAACCGCAACTCAAGACCCGGCACGTCGATATCAGCCGCACGTTGCCATCTGATGCGCCGATGATTTTCGGTGATCGGCTGCGTCTCGAACAGGTGATCATTAACCTCTTGCGCAATGCCCTTGATGCCACCAAATCAGTCAAGGACCCGCGGATCGATGTGATCCTTGCGGCGGGGGATGAAATGACGTTGACGGTGCGGGACAATGGCAGGGGGATCGAAGACCTCGATAACCTGTTCGAGCCATTTTACACCACCAAACAGCCGGGCGATGGTGTGGGCCTTGGGCTTGCCATCTCGTCCGGCATTGTGAACGATTTGGGCGGCCGACTGACCGCGCGCAATGGCGCAAACGGTGGGGCGGTGTTTGAGGTCAGGTTGCCGATCTTCCGCGAAGATGTCGCGGCGGCAGAATAAAGGAGCGAACACATGAGCAAGGCCATGAAGATCGCCATCGTCGATGACGAAAAGGATATGCGCCAGTCGATCAGCCAATGGCTGGCCCTGTCTGGTTTTGACACTGAAACCTATGCCAGCGCCGAAGATGCGCTGCGTGGTGTGGGCAATGATTTCCCCGGCATTATCGTCTCGGACATCAAGATGCCTGGCATGGATGGGATGCAATTTCTTAAAAAGATCAAGGGCGTGGACAGCGCGCTTCCTGTGATCATGATCACCGGGCACGGTGATGTGCCCATGGCAGTCGAGGCAATGCGTATTGGCGCATTCGATTTTCTTGAAAAGCCGTTCAACCCCGACCGGATGACGGAACTTGCCAAGCGCGCCACATCTGCGCGCCGCTTGACGCTCGATAACCGTGCCTTGCGGAAAGAGCTGTCAGACGGCACCGCGCTGATGAAAAAGCTGATTGGACAATCGCCACCAATGGAGCGGCTCAAGGAAGACATCCTTGATCTGGGCCAGGCCGATGGGCATGTGTTGATTGAAGGCGAAACAGGTACCGGCAAGACGCTTGTTGCCCATGCCCTGCATGCCGTTGGCGCCCGTGCGTCCAAGAAATTCACATTGATCTCGTGCTCGGCTTACGAGGAAGAGGCGCTGTCGCGCCGCTTGTTCGGTCCCGCACAAGAGGACGAGCCGATACCCGCAATGGAAGAAGCGCGCGGCGGAACATTGGTGCTGGAAGATATCGAGGCACTCAGCCATGCGTTACAGGCCCGCCTGCTGACCGCGATCAACGAACAGGGCAATCCGGCAGAGACCCGGATCGTGGCAATCTGCAACCTGCAGGAACAGGATAAAACCTGCGAAAGCGTGCTGCGTCCTGACCTGTTCTACCGACTAGCTGCGCTCAAAATTGTGGTGCCACCCTTGCGTCAACGGGGCGAGGACATCCTGTCGTTGTTTACCCGCTTGTCGGAACAGTTCGCCGATGAATATGGCTGCGACGCGCCAGAGGTCAGCGCGCAAGAGGCGGCACAATTGTTGCAGGCCCCTTGGCCCGGCAATGTCCGTCAATTGATCAACGTGGCCGAACGGGCCGTGCTGCAAAACCGGCGCGGAACCGGTTCGATCGCTTCGCTTCTGATGGCCGACACCGAAGACACGCGCCCTGCGATGACCACCGAAGGCAAACCGCTCAAGGAATTTGTCGAGGCGTTCGAACGGATGTTGATCGACAACACCATGCGCCGCCATAAGGGCAGCATCGTCGCGGTTATGGAGGAATTGTGCCTGCCGCGCCGGACATTGAATGAAAAGATGGCCAAATACGGCCTGACCCGGTCCGACTATTTGAACTGATTGATGCGAAGACTCCTGCGTTTTTTCACTTTGCTTGTGCTGGTGGCCCTGTTGGGCTGTGGCATCTATGGCTGGATCGGCTATCGCGACGGTTTGCGCGCCAGTGTGGAACTGGCGCCGCAGGCCGACGCGCTGATTGCAGCCGGGCAGGGTGGCGGGGCGCTTGGTCCCGGCAGGCAGGCCATGCTGCTGGCGGTTGAGGATCCGGCGTTTTTCACCCACGTCGGGTTTGATCTGACCACACCGGGCGGCGGGATCACAACCATCACCCAGTCGCTGGCCAAGAGGCAGGGGTTTGACGAATTCATCCCGGGATATCGCAAGCTGCGGCAGACAACTTATGCCATTGGGCTCGAACGCGGATTGACCAAACCGCAGATCCTGGCGCTGTTTCTGGACAGCGTCTCAATGGGCCGTGGTCCTGACGGCGATTGGATTACCGGGCTCTTTCCCGCCAGCCTTGCACATTTTGACGCGACACCAGATGCAATTCCCGAAGATGACTTTATTGCTCTTGTCGCCGTGATGATTGCCCCCCGCGATCTTGCATTGGGAGAGGCGGATGCAGTCCTTCAAACGCGCATTGCACGGATCAAGCGCCTGCTGGAAGGTGCTTGTGAACCCTTGGGTAACAGCGACGTCTGGCTGGAAGGTTGTGCTGGGGCTGAAAGCTGATGCGGACCTGTTTTTGGTCAGACAATTCCCGGATTGATGCGATCACACCTTGTTTTATGACAGCGCTGTGACTTATGTAGGAATTACGGATGCCCGTGCGACGTTGCACGGTGACATTCGGTGAGATTCTCTGCCACATGGCCGGACACCCGACATTGGCAGCTGATTTGGCCCCATAGGGCCAGAAGAACGCTCTGGTCGCACGTGTTTTTGTGCAGGACCGGGCCATGAATGGGCCGCACTACACGCGGTCGGAGAAGAAACGCGATGCAAAGCGCGCAACATACAGGCAGCACGCACCACGCCCCAAGGGGCCGGGTCGCTGCCCGCGCCGTGATCGCCCAAATCAGACATGCCAGACGGACCGCCGCACCCCCAGGGTGCAGGCCGCTTGCGCGTGCGAATGGATACAATGCCAAAGAAAATGCTAATCGATGCAACACACGCGGAAGAAACCCGCGTTGTTGTGGTAGACGGGAACAAAGTCGAGGAATTTGACTTCGAAAGCCAGTTCAAGCGTCAGCTTGCTGGAAACATCTATCTGGCCAAAGTCACGCGGGTTGAACCCTCGTTGCAGGCGGCTTTTGTGGACTACGGTGGCAACCGCCACGGGTTCCTTGCGTTCTCGGAAATTCACCCCGACTACTATCAGATCCCGGTCGCTGACCGCGAGGCGCTGATCGCCGAGGAAAAGGCCTATGCCGAAAGCCTCAAGGCCGAAGACGAGGATGAAAAGCCCAAACCCAAGCGTCGTCGCCGCAGCCGGTCCAAGGCCGCAGAGGCCAAAAGCGATGATGCAATCGCGACGCAAGAGGTCGAGACCGAAGAGGATGTGACCTCTGGCGATATCGAGGGGATGGAAACCATCGACCTCGACATCAGCGAAGAAGGTTCCAGCCCGATGGAATTGGTGGGCGAAACGCCCGTTGAAACCCCGGCCGCCGGCGAGGAAGACACCGACGACGGCGATGATGCGGACGACGATGACACGGCGCCCGATGCGACTGCCAAGGACGAAACCATCGAAAGTGTCGCCAAGGAAGACGACACTGACGAGGTGCGCCCTGTCCGTAAGCCGCGCCCCAAGCGCTACAAAATTCAAGAAGTCATCAAGGTTCGCCAGATTCTGCTGGTGCAGGTCGTCAAGGAAGAGCGCGGCAATAAGGGTGCCGCCTTGACCACCTATCTGTCGCTGGCCGGTCGCTACTGCGTGCTGATGCCCAATACCGCACGTGGTGGTGGCATCTCACGCAAGATCACGAATGCCGCGGACCGTAAGAAACTCAAAGAAATTGCCGGTGGCATGTCTGTGCCCGAAGGGGCAGGGCTGATCATCCGCACTGCTGGGTCCCAGCGCACGAAATCGGAAATCAAGCGCGACTATGAATACCTGCAACGGATGTGGGAACAAATCCGCGAGTTGACGCTGAAATCCACAGCGCCCGCGCGGATCTACGAAGAGGGCAACCTGATCAAACGTTCGATCCGTGATCTCTATTCCAAAGAGATCGACGAGGTGATCGTGGCTGGCGACGTGGGCTACCGCGAGGCCAAGGACTTCATGAAAATGATCATGCCGTCCCATGCAAAGAACGTGAAACACTACGCCGAACAACTTCCGCTTTATGCCCGCTATCAGGTCGAAGGCTACCTGGCCGGCATGTTCAATCCGACTGTGCAACTGCCCTCTGGCGGTTACATCGTCATCGGCGTGACCGAAGCGCTAGTGGCCATCGACGTGAACTCTGGCCGGGCCACCAAGGAAGGCTCGATTGAACAGACAGCACTGAAAACCAACCTTGAAGCCGCGGACGAAGTGGCGCGCCAGTTACGTCTGCGCGACCTCGCCGGTCTGATCGTGATCGATTACATCGACATGGATGAGCGCCGGAACAATACGGCGGTTGAAAAGCGGTTCAAAGACAAGCTCAAAACGGACCGCGCTCGCATTCAGGTGGGTCGCATCTCGGGCTTTGGCCTGATGGAGATGTCGCGTCAGCGCCTGCGTCCTGGCATGTTGGAAGCCACGACACAGATGTGCAGCCACTGCCACGGCACGGGTCTCTTGCGCTCTGACGACAACGTCGCGCTGAACATCCTGCGCCAACTCGAAGAAGAGGGCGTGCGGGGCCGGTCCAAAGAGGTGCTGATCAAAGCGCCTGTGTCGATTGCCAATTTCCTGATGAACGGCAAACGCGAACATATCGCCGAGATCGAGGCGCGTTATGGTATGTCCGTGCGCATCGAATGTGATCCGACGATGGTGTCGCCAGACTTTGCTATTGAAAAGTTCAAGACTGCAACGCGTGTTGTCCCCGATGCCACGCCAGTGGTGACATCGGTGGTTGTCATGGACGACGACGATGATGTCGTTGCCGAAACCCCGGACGAAGATGAAGTGCCCAGCGCACAGGGTGAAGGTGACGGCGAAGACCGGCCGAAAAAGCGCCGGCGTCGTCGTCGGCGGCGGCGCGGTGGCGGCAGTGACGCGCAGGGCGAAAACCAACAATCTGATGCACAATCGGCCGACGCCACGCAGGCCGAGGTTGCTGAGGCTGACGCAGAGACTGCGACAGACAGCAGCACAAACGTAGAGGCCAGCGCAGAGTCGGCCCCTGAAGAAAAACCCAAGCGCAAGCGGGTTCGTCGCAAGAAGGCGGATGAGCCTGCAGCAGAAGAAACAGCCGCCGTCGCGCCAGACGCGCCGGTTGTTGAAGAACCGGCTGCTGAGGAAAAGCCAAAGCCAAAGCGCACGCGTCGCAAAAAGGCGGAACCTGTGGCCGACGAGGCCGCAGCATCCGAAGATGCGGCACCGGTAGCAGAGGAACCCGCAGCCGAGGAAAAGCCAAAGCCCAAGCGCAAACCGCGGGCCCGCAAAAAGGCAGAGCCTGTGGCGGCCGAAGCAGAAGCCGCGCCCGAAACCAAGGCGATGGAAGTTGTGGCTGACACTCCGGCTCCGGCTCCAGCTCCTGCGCCAGAGGAAGAAGCGCCAAGCGCTGAAGAGCCTGCCAAGCCCAAACGCAAGGGCTGGTGGTCACTGGGCCGCTAGAAAAATCTGGGCCGCGCGGTGATCGCGCGGCCCTTTTTCCTAGCCACCCTTGCGGATCAAATAAACTTGCGCATCTGCATCATCGCGTTGATCGATTAGCGCATGACCGGCCTCGGTGCAGAAATGCGGCACATCCACAACCGCCGCAGGATCATCGGCACGCATGCGCAGCACTTGCCCGGCGCGAAGCGGTTCCAGCCTCTTGCGAGCCTTCAGAACGGGCAGGGGGCACAGCAGCCCGGTGGCATCAAGATCAGCGTCAAAGTCCATAACGCTCCGATTAGGCCTGATGTTTCAGCTTGTAAACAACTGCGTGACGCATGGGTGACGCAGGGCAACGGACAGGATAGGTCAGTTCTATGTTGGAAGCCGCCCAGATTCTCGACGCGACCCTGCTGCCTGCGATGCTCATCGCGCTTTTTGCAGGTCTGTTGTCGTTCCTGTCACCTTGTGTACTGCCCATCGTGCCGCCTTATCTGGCGTTTATGGGCGGTGTGTCTGTCTCCGAGATGGAACAAACCGGCGCAAATCGCCGCCGTGTCTTGCTGGCTGCTGCCTTTTTTGTGCTTGGACTTTCCACCGTCTTCCTGCTGCTTGGCTTTGCCTTTTCAGCAATGGGCCGGATGTTTCTATCGTTTCAGGATTGGTTCGTCGTTATCGCCGGCGTTATCGTGATGATCTTTGGCGCGCATTTCGTCGGCGTCTTCCGCATCCCATTTCTTGACAGAGAGGCGCGGATGGACGCAGGCGACCGGGGCGGCTCTGCCCTTGGGGCCTATGTCCTCGGGCTTGCGTTTGCCTTTGGCTGGACACCCTGTCTCGGTCCGATCCTTGGCGCAATCCTTGGTCTTGCGGCGTCAGAGGCAGACGTCTGGCGCGGCACCACTTTGCTGGCGGTCTATGCGCTAGGGCTAGGCATCCCGTTCCTACTGGTCGCCGCCTTCTTTCCGCGCCTCAAAGGGACGATGGCGTGGATGAAACGCCATATGGACCGGATCGAACGCACCTCCGGCCTGCTGTTGTGGACCGTGGGCCTGATGATGTTGACCGGTCAGTTCACTGCCTTCAGCTGGTGGCTGCTGGAAAGGTTCCCGGCGCTCGCCGCATTGGGATAAAGGCTTATTTTCGTCCCAATCCTGCGCTAGGCTGCGGCAAAACCGCAATCAGGCACGAGCATGTCAGACGAAATGCCCCCCAAACCGGTGCGTCGCCGCAGGGTGTTCTACATCCCCGGCTACGACCCGATTCATCCGCGCCGGTACCGCGAGCTTTATCGCACCGAAAGTGCAAAGCAGGCCCAGATCGCGGGCTATGAGATCGGCATCGCACCGCGTCCCGGGGTCGAAACCTATGGGTGGAAAGTCGCCTCAAAAATTGACGGTGGGGCGACCCTGGCAGAGGTTGATGTGCTGGTGTGGTCCGACATCGTTCGCGACAGCATGTCCAACTCGATCCCGGCCACCTATCTGCAATTGGTCCGTACCGCGTGGACCTACATTGCCAGCGGCACCCTCCGGCGCTTGATGTGGATGCGCAAAGGTCCGGTGATCGCGGCGCTCTATCCCGTTGGCATGTTGCTGCTGCAACTGGCGTTGGCGGTCTTCGTTGCGTGGATTCCGGCAAAGATCATCGAGATGCTGACTCCGCTCATTGCCCTGCCATTTGTGCAATTGGCGGGTCTTGTTGGTCTTGGGCCTGACGGCATCCTGAATGTGGCGTGGGTCGTTGGGCTGGTTTTGGGCTTTGTGTCGTGGTTCGTCTGGATCTTCGGGGTCGTCTGGCTGCTGCGCTGGTTCAAGTCCAAGGATAACAAGCTTTACGCATACTACCTGATGCACGACTACGCCTATTCGGCCCGCTACAATGGCGTGAATCCCAAACCGTTGGAGCAGCGCATGGCCGTCTTTGGCGACCAAATCGCCGCCGCACTTGACGACAATCTGGACGAGGTTCTGGTGGTCGGTCACTCTTCCGGCGCACATCTGGCGGTGTCGATCATCGCTGATCTTCTGCGTGCCGGGCGCGTTCCGACCGATGGCCCAACGCTTTCGTTTCTGTCTCTGGGGCAGGTGGTCCCGATGGTCAGCTTCCTGCCGAACGCCTACCGCTTGCGCAACGACCTTGCCTTTATGGCGGTGCAGGAACAGGTGGCATGGGTCGATGTGACAGCCCCAGGCGACGGCTGTTCTTTTGCGCTTTGTGACCCCGTGGCCGTGACCGGTGTCGCGCCACCGGGACAGCATTGGCCGCTGATCCTCTCTGCGGCCTTTACACAAACATTATCCCCCGAGACTTGGAAAGAACTGCGTTGGCGGTTCTTCCGGCTACATTTTCAGTATCTCTGCGCCTTCGATCGCCCTAAGGACTACGACTATTTCAAAATCACCGCAGGTCCTTTGACACTCGCAGACCGCTATCGCGAGCGGCATTCGTCAAAGTCCCGGATCGACGTGCCAGCGTCAAAATACACGTCCTTGCACCCATGACGCAGCTGCCGCCCAAACCAGCGGCGCGCCCTGACAAGGTCTCGCTCTGGCGGTATCTGCGGCTCTTTCGCGCCGATATCCTGTCGGCCCAGCCTGCGCGCCTATATCGCGCGTGGATGGCCGAATTTCGCACACCGTTCTTTCGCAGCTACATGATCAACGATCCCGCGCTGATAAAGCGGGTGCTGCAGGTACGCCCTGACGATTTTCCGAAATCGGACCGGATCGGCGCGGGCCTGCGGCCCTTGCTGGGCAATTCAGTTTTTCTGACCAATGGTGCGGTCTGGAAGCGGCAGCGCCGTATCATCGACCCGGCGTTTGAAGGTGGGCGCCTGCGCGACACCTTTCCCGCGATCTACGCCGCAGGGCAGGCGGCCACAGTGCGCATGGCCCCGATGGCGGACATGACCCCCTTCGATATCGAACCCGAGACGAGCCATGCCGCTGCCGACGTGATCTTTCGCACGCTGTTCTCGATCCCGATCGAAGACCGGATTGCAACGCAGGTCTTTGATGCGTTCAAGGCTTATCAGCGCAGCCAACCGATCCTGAACCTTGCAGCCTTTGTGTCGGGACCGCGTTGGATGCCGCGGTTCTTTCGGTCCGAAACCAAAGCGACGGCAAAGACAATCCGCCGGTTGATCACCAAACTCACCAGTAACCGACTGGAAGAAATCAATCGCGGTCATGGCCCTGATGATCTGGCAACCAAGATCATGACGACCCGCGACCCGGTCACTGGCCAGACTTTCAGCGTCGACGAAATGGTCGATCAGGTCGCAATTTTCTTTCTGGCCGGGCACGAAACCTCTGCCGCAGCCTTGTCCTGGGCGCTCTATCTGCTCGCAACCCATCCTGAATGGCAGGACAAGGTCGCCGCAGAGGCGGAGCTGCTGACCGACGACTTTTCCAGTGTGTCCAAGTTGCGCGTCACACGTGACGTCTTTCGCGAGGCTTTGCGGCTTTATCCGCCGGTGCCGATGATGGTGCGTCAATCAACCCGTCAAGAGACATTTCGTGACCGGCCCGTCAAACCCGGCGCACAGGTTGTGATCTCACCGTGGCATCTGCACCGCCAAAACCGGATGTGGGACAATCCTGATGGCTTTGATCCGGCGCGCTGGGGCACAGAGAATGGCAAAACCTGTCAGCGTGACGCCTACATTCCGTTCTCAACCGGTCCGCGGGTGTGCACCGGTGCGGGCTTTGCAATGATCGAAGGGGTGGTCCTTCTGGCACATTTGATCCGCGCTTATCGGTTTGAGGCTGTACCAGATCACACCCCACGCCCCGTGGCCCATCTGACGGTCCGCACAGCAGACGGTATGTGGTTGCGATTCGCCCCGCGCGAGGTTTGATCGGTTCCAATCCCGAAACGATCCCTCATTCCGCTCGATATTGCTGTTTGATCTCGAAACAGGGGGCGCAACCATCGGAAACGAGGCCGCCTTATTGAAATGTATATGACTCAATGAGTTAGCGCCACGCCGCATTAGTTTTGTCGGAAATACGGCAAGTTTTAGGCGGCCGCATGCCGAAATATGTTAATCATTTCGGCGTGGGGGCATCAGCAATGTGGGAAACCGCTGATGTCGATTTATGGAACGACCTTTTCAACTGTCGCGGGTGCGCTGGGGCGGACGATGCGCAATTTTGGCGCTGCCTCGCGGCCCGACGACGCCTTTGATCGGTACGATCCCGTCCCGCTAAAGCGCGAAGAACTCAGCCAATTGTTCGAGTTGCCGACAGGCATGCCGCTGTCCACCAACGAAGAGTTTCAGGAATCAGAGCGTCAGGAACTTGAGTCCATGCTGCTGATCCGCTCGGCGCTTTATGCGTCCGACTGATCCTGCAACGTTTTTAAAACCGTAACACGAATGGCCGAGGCGAGGCCGACGTCACCGCGGGCCTCATCAATTTCAGCAGCAAAACCGTTGATCGTCTTGCCTTGATCGGCGGCAAGATCCCGAAACGCTTGCCAGAACGCATCTTCCAGTGACACGCTTGTGCGGTGACCGCGCAACGTTAGCGACCGTTTGACGGGCCGCCCGCTATTCATCCTCGAACTTCAATTGGTCCAACCGCCGTGCGGCTTGATCTGCCTTTGCGGCGTCCAGAACCCGCTCGGCTTTGGTCCGGCCGAACTTTACTGCATTCTCGTCCGCGCGGGTTTTATCCGCCGCGCGGTCGCGCGCCTTGCGCACCTTATTGAGATTGATCGGTGTGGTCATTTCGGGCCGATCATATCCTCGGGCCGCACAACCGCTTCGAAGGTTTCCTCGTCAACAAAGCCCAGCTTGATGGCTTCTTCCTTCAGGGTTGTGCCGTTTTTGTGCGCGGTCTTTGCAACCGTGGTGGCATTGTCATAGCCAATCGTCGGGGCCAATGCTGTGACCAGCATCAGGCTTTCGCGCATCAGCTTTTCGATCCGCACAGTATCCGCCTTGATCCCAACCACACAGTTGTCGGTAAACGCGACAGATGCATCGCCCAAAAGTTGCATGGATTGCAGCACGTTATAAGCCATCATCGGCTTCATCACGTTCAACTCAAAATGGCCCTGACTGCCGGCAAAGCCTACGGCTGCATCATTGCCCATCACATGGGCACAGACTTGGGTGATCGCCTCAACTTGCGTCGGGTTCACCTTGCCGGGCATAATTGACGACCCGGGCTCATTCTCAGGCAACATCAATTCGCCCAATCCGCAGCGCGGACCAGAGCCAAGGAACCTGATGTCACAGGCAATCTTGTAGATTGATGCAGCGACCGTCTTCAAAGCACCTGACATTTCAACCAGCGCATCATGGCTTGCCAGCGCTTCGAATTTGTTCGGGGCCGTGACGAAGGGCAGGGCGGTGATCTCGGCCATATGGGCGGCCACCGTTTCGCCCCAGCCTTTGGGTGTGTTCAGCCCGGTGCCGACGGCGGTGCCACCTTGCGCCAGTTCATAGATCGCGGGCAGGGCGGCCTTGATCCGGCGCAGACCCATTGCAACCTGATGGACATAGCCCGAAAACTCTTGCCCCAGGGTCAGCGGCGTTGCGTCCATCGTATGGGTACGCCCGATCTTGATGATGTCTTCAAATTCTTCCTGCTTGGCAGCAAGGGCCGCGTGCAGCTTTTCCAAACCCGGGATCAGCACATCATGCGCAGTGCGCGCCACGGCAATGTGCATTGCGGTCGGAAAGGTATCGTTCGAGGATTGGCCCATGTTGCAGTGATCGTTGGGATGCACAGGGTCTTTGGACCCGATCGTACCGCCCAGAATTTCAATCGCGCGGTTCGATATCACTTCGTTGGCATTCATGTTGGACTGTGTGCCTGACCCGGTTTGCCAGACCACCAGCGGGAAATGATCGTCCAGATCACCTGCCACGACTTCTGACGCGGCCTTGATCATGGCGTCCGCGCGTTCCGCATCCAGCTTGCCGCGCTCCTTGTTGGCCATCGCACAGGCCTGCTTGATCACGCCCAGTGCCCGCACGATTGCGACGGGCTGTTTTTCCCAACCGATGGGAAAGTTCATCAGGCTGCGCTGCGTCTGCGCGCCCCAATAGCGATCACTGGGGACCTCAAGCGGGCCAAAGCTGTCGGTTTCGGTGCGGGTCTCGGTCATGTCTCATGGCCCTCGTTGCTGTCGGTTTCGGCAGGGATATCCCGCCACCCGGTTGAAGGCAATTCATGACAAACCCCAAGCGCAATGTTTACGTTAGCACATTTGAACGGAGGAGAATTTCTATGACCGCCCGGATTAACAAACCCGTTGACCCGCTTTGGCTACAGCAATCCGAAGCCGAGGCTTTGCGAACCCAGCGCCGCCGTATCTCGATTGTCGGCCTGATCGGTATCACATTGCCCGCGCTGACCGTTTTGGTCGATGAAACCTTCAATGATGCCTGCTTTCGCGACAGCCTCAGCCATTATTACTATGCGCGACTGTCCGGCGATCTCTTTGTGATGGCGCTGGCCTTCGCCGGTGCGATGCTCATGGCTTACCGGGGCGAGACGGCGCGGATCAACCGGTTGGCAACAATCGCCGGGTGGGCAGCACTTTGCGTCGCGTTCTTTCCAACCATATTTCCCGGGTGTGAGCAGGGGGCCTTTAACGCACGCGCCTTCAGCACCGTCACCACTAACTTGCCTGAAATCTCCGGCACTGCGCCTGAATTTCAGTCCTTTCCCTTCGTCGACTATATCCACTACGCGGCTGCCAGCCTGTTGTTCGGCATGATGATCTACTTCTGTTGGTGCGTTTTTCCGTTGGTCAGCGCCTCGGACGTGAACCCAGCGACCGGAAAAGTGAAGACGATCAAGATGTTGCGCAACGGCATTTACCGGCTTTGCGCGATTGTCATTGCGTTGGCGTCGATGGGACTGCTGCTTTATTTCCTTGCCGGACTGGTTGTCGAGGTCACGTTCTGGAACATGCTGAACTTGACGTTCTGGTGCGAGGCCGTGGGCCTGATGGCGTTTGGCGCCGCGTGGCTGGTCAAGGGACGGCTTTTCAATCGCAGTTTCATGGGCGCTTAGTGCGTTACTGGGCGGTGCAGTGCGCCGCCTAGGTTGCGCTTGATGCCGTTTTGCGGGGGCAAAACGCCCAATCGGTGTTTATTGACCGTATTTCAAGGGGGTACATCCTTCTCAATCTTACATAATACCGATTATGCGCACTAAGGGCAAAACTCAACTAAGCCCCTAACCGACACAAATCTAATGTTTACAACGGCCATTGGACTACGCTGACTTCACGACCAACCCGCCCGGCGTTTGGCAAAGCTTCTCGCATCCCTGGTCGGTAATCAGCAGCGGCTCCGTGATTTCGATGCCGCCGTCGCTCAGCCACAACGCCGGCATAAAGTGCAGCGCCATTCCGGCGCGCAGTTCCGTTGTGTCACCAGCGCGCAAGGAAATCGTGCGTTCGCCCCAGTCTGGCGGATATGACAGCCCGATGGCATATCCGCAGCGGCTGTCTTTCTCAAAGCCGTGTTGCGCCAAGGTGCCGTTGAACACCTCTGCAAGCGCCTCGCAGGTCAATCCGGGCGCCGCATTGGCCAGCACGGCCTCGGTCGCGTTTGATATGGCAGCCTCGGCTTCGCGATAGCGTTTTGGAACTTCTCCAAAGAACAGCGTGCGGCTTTGCGGGCATTGATAACGCCTGTAAGCCCCTGCAATCTCGAAGAAAGTTGCCTCTCCAGCCCGTAGCGGACTGTCATCCCATGTCAGGTGCGGTGCCGTTGCGTCCGCGCCTGACGGTGCCATTGGCACAATTGCCGGATAGTCGCCCCAATGCCCATCCACACCGCGAATTGCCGTCCGGTAGATCTCTGCAATCAGGTCATTCTTGCGCATACCGACTTCTGCGATGTCGCGAATTTGGGCGTGCATGGCGGTCACAATGGCACCGGCGCGCCGCATATAAGTGATCTCTTGCGGTGACTTAACCAATCGCTGCCAATTGACCAATCCGGTGGCGTCTAAAATCTTTGTGTGATGCTTTAATAGTGCAATGTAAGCCACTGCACTAAAATAATAATTATCCAGTTCAGCGCCAATTCGCAATGCACCCCAGCCGCAGTCTGCGATCACCTCTGACAGATCCGCCATCGGGTGTTTGTCGGGGTTCTGGACAAAGGTGTCATCGTAGCCGTGGATGAAATCGTCCTCCATCCAGACTGTGCGTTGCGCGCCAGCGGCATCCATTGCACGGCCCCACCAGCGCGGTGGGCCATCAGGACCCACGATCACCCCTTGATGCACATAAAACGACCAACCGTCGTAACCGGTGATCCAGGCCATATTGGATGGATCAGTGACCAACAGAACTTCGATCCCGGCTTCGGACATAGCCGCGCGGACGCGCATAACCCGCGCATCGTATTCCTTTTGGTCAAAGGCCGGTTTTGGATGCGGCATGGCAGGACCCCCTGCCCGACTATGGCACCGGTTTTTGCACCGTCCTAGCCGAAACTATCCCAGCGCATAGCCCGCGCCACGCACCGTGCGCACGGGGTCTTCGCCGCCGCCTTGGGTTAACACTTTGCGCAACCGGCCGACATGCACATCAACGGTCCGCGTATCCACATAGATGTCGCGCCCCCAGACCCGGTCCAGCAACTGATCCCGCGACCAGACGCGGCCAGGTTTTTCCATGAACGTACTCAGCAGACGAAACTCTGTTGGTCCAAGCTTCAGCTTTTCATCCGCGCGGGTCACGATATGGGTCTCTGCATCAAGCACGATATCATCGTAAGTCAGCACCTGCCCCACGGTCGCGGGCCGCACACGGCGCAACTGCGACCGGACACGCGCCATCAGTTCGGACATCGAATAGGGCTTTGCGACATAGTCGTCAGCACCGGTTTCCAGACCGCGCACCTTGTCCACCTCTTCGGATTTGGCCGACAGCATGATGATCGCAGTTGACCGTGTCGCCGGGTCCATCTTGACCCGCCTGCACACTTCGATCCCGGATACTGACGGCAGCATCCAATCCAGCACCATCACATCTGGCGGGTCTTCGGACAGCAGCAACAGCCCCTCTTCCCCGTCTTCGGCCTGGCTTACGCGAAATCCTTCGGCTTCCAGATTGTAGGCTAGCACTTCGCGTTGCGCAGGCTCGTCTTCCACAATCAAAACATGTGGTTGCTGGGCTGCTGACATGGTCTTAGCCCGCCTCGCTCACAAAGGATGTCTTGTCGCTTTTGGGGCGCGCGTCCTCGGGCATCTCGCCGGTCACAAGATAGATGATCTGCTCGGCCATATTGGTGGTCAGATCGCCCATGCGTTCCACGTTTTTGGCCATGAAGTGCAAATGCATGCAAGGCGTGATGTTGCGCGGGTCTTCCATCATGAACGTCAAGAATTCGCGGAACAGCGCATTATACATCTGATCGACTTCCTGATCGCGCTGGCGCACGTCTTCGGCGAGGTCTGCATCGCCACGGATATAGGCATCCAGCGTGTCTTTCAGCATCGCCTGCACCTCGCGGGCCATCCGGCGCAAGGCGGAATCCGATCCATTGACCGGGCTCATCTCGACCAGTGTCCCGGTGCGCTTGGCGATATTCTTGGCGTAATCTCCGATCCGCTCTAGTGAAGCGGCAAGCCGCAACACCGTCAGGATGGACCGCAGGTCCTTAGACACCGGAGCACGCAGCGCGATGGTGCGCGCCGCCTCTTCGTTGATCTGGATTTCAAGAGCGTCAATCGCTTTGTCACCCTGCCGCACCTGTTCGGCCAACTCGACATCGCGGTCCATCAGCGACTTGGCGGCATTCAGGATGGCGTCTTCGACCAACCCGCCCATGCGCATGACCAGCGTGGTGATACCTTCTAGATCGCGGTCATACGCGCTTGAGATATGTTCGTTCATCTGCCTGCTCTCCTCTACCCGATCCGGCCCGAGATGTAGCTCTCGGTGCGCGGGTCTTCGGGGTTGGTGAAAATCTTGTCGGTGTCATCATATTCCACCAGATTACCCAGGTGGAAAAACGCAGTGCGTTGGCTGACGCGTGCGGCTTGCTGCATTGAGTGGGTGACAATCACCACCGAATAATTCTGACGCAACTCGTCAATCAGCTCTTCCACTTGTGCTGTGGCGATCGGGTCAAGCGCCGAACACGGCTCGTCCATCAGCAACACTTCGGGCTCTGTCGCCACGGCGCGCGCGATGCACAGGCGCTGCTGTTGACCGCCCGAAAGGCCGGTGCCGGGCGCGTGCAGCCTGTCCTTGACCTCGTCCCAGATGGCCCCGCGCCGCAGTGCCTTTTCCACGATCTCGTCAAGCTCGGCCTTGTTGCGGGCCAGCCCGTGGATCTTGGGGCCATAGGCCACGTTGTCATAGATCGACTTGGGAAACGGGTTCGGCTTCTGGAACACCATGCCCACCTTGGCGCGCAGTTGCACCGGATCGACCCGCGGGTCATAGATGTCTTCGCCGTCGATGCGGATGTCGCCCTCAACCCGGCAGATGTCAATCGTGTCGTTCATTCGGTTGATGCACCGTAGGAACGTCGATTTACCACAACCCGATGGCCCAATGAACGCCGTCACGGTCTTGTCCTGAATATCGACGTTCACGTCCTTGATGGCGTGGTTGTCGCCGTAATAGACCTGCACACCATTTGCGCGGATCTTGATGTCTTGTTGGGTGCTCATGGCGCGGTCCATTTGAATCATGTCTTCCATTGTCGGCAGCTCCTACCAGCGGCGCTCGAACCTGCGGCGCAGGATGATCGCAATCAGGTTCATGGTCAAAAGAAACACCAGCAGCACGATGATACCGCCCCATGCTCTTTCATAGAATGCGGGGTCGGCCCGTTTCGCCCATTCGTAAATCTGGGCGGGCATGGCCGAGTTCGGGTCCAGAAAGCCAGACGTCACGCCGTCGGGATAGTTTGTGGCGATATAGCCCACCATGCCAATCAACAGCAGTGGTGCGGTTTCGCCCAAGGCCTGCGCAAGGCCGATGATCGTGCCCGTCAGGATACCAGGCATCGCCAGCGGCAACACATGGTGAAACACCGTTTGCATCTTGCTCGCCCCGACCCCCAAAGCCGCATCTCTGATCGACGGTGGCACCGCTTTCAAAGAGGCACGGGTCGAAATCACAATCGTCGGCAGCGTCATCAGGGTCAGCGTCAGACCACCCACAATCGGGGCCGACTGCGGCAAATGTGCGAACTGAATGAAGACCGCAAGACCAAGAATACCAAAGACAATCGACGGCACAGCGGCCAAATTGCTGATGTTCACCTCAATCAGGTCAGTAAACCTGTTTTGCGGCGCAAACTCCTCAAGATAGATCGAAGCCGCGACACCAATCGGCAAGGCCAGCGCCAGCACCACCAGCATCATGAAAAACGACCCCAACATCGACACACCGATTCCGGCCTGCTCTGGCCTGCTCTCAGAGGCATCAGCGCCAGTGATAAAGTCCCAGTTGAACACCCGTTCGACCGACCCTCGTTCAACCAGTACATCAACAAGATCAAGGTGGGCGGCACTCAGGTTCTTGTCACGTGCAAGATCCTCGCGGGTCACGCGGCCTTTCATATAGCCATCCACACGGGACGAGGTCAGCAACCGAAATTCGACCGTTTCACCAATCTGATCAGGGTTGGCGATCACATAGTCTCGCACGATCGCGGCAGCAGAGGCGGATAGGATCTTGTCCAATTCCTTGGCGGCAACCTCGGTTTCGATGTCGGCGGTTGCTGCCACCAGCGCGTCGTTGACCAGCGGCTTGTAGCCAAAGGTCGACACTTTGCGGATGTCGGCCAGGTCACGGTTGCCGTTCTTGTCCAGCTTCTCCTCCAGCAACGTGATCTCTACGTTGGCGAAAGTCTGGGTAAAGGCAGGCGTCCCGTTGGTCACGATGGCCCACAGCAGCGACACCAGAAAGAACAGGCTGATACCAATCGCGGTTACACCGTAGGCCTTGAACCGGGTCTCTGCGGCGTTGCGCTTTTTGGTGCGGGAATCGACTTCCAGCAGCGACTTGCCCTTGGCCCGAACTGGGCTGCCTTGGGTTGCGTCGGTCATTCGTATTGCTCCCGGTATTTACGGACAATGAAAAGGGCAAAGACATTCAACGCCAGCGTGATGACGAAAAGGGTGATCCCCAAGGCAAAGGCAACAAGCGCCTCGGGCGAGGCAAAGTCACTATCGCCGGTCAGCTGGCTGACGATCTTGGCGGTCACAGTGGTCATTGCATCAAAAGGGTTCATCGACAGCCGGGCCGCGGCCCCTGCCCCCAGCACCACGATCATCGTCTCACCGATAGCGCGGGATGCCGCCAACAAGATCGCGCCAACAATGCCGGGCAAGGCTGCAGGCAGGATCACCTGGCGCACGGTTTCCGAATGGGTGGCCCCAAGGCCAAGCGACCCATCGCGCATGGACTGTGGCACCGCGTTGATAATGTCATCCGACAAGGAAGAGACGAACGGGATCAGCATGATCCCCATCACCAGCCCTGCCGTCATCACCGCTGTCCCACCTTGCATCCAATCAACACCCAAGGCCCCGTCGCGGCCAAAGACACTGACCAGCATCGGTCCAACCGTCAGCAAGGCAAACAGACCGTAGACAATCGTGGGAATCCCGGCGAGCAGTTCCAGCATCGGTTTGGCGACGGACCGGACCGGCTTGCTGGCATATTCACTCAGGTAAATCGCGGCGAAAAGCCCGATGGGCACTGCCACCAAAAGCGCGATGAATGAGATATATAACGTGCCCCACAGCAAAGGTAGGATGCCCAGCTCTGACCCGCCGCCACGGCCCGAAAAGCTTGGGTTCCAACTCAGCGAGAAAAAGAACTCGGACGCCGGGTAAAGGCGGAAAAACTCGAAAGTATTGAAGATCAGCGATAGCACGATGCCCAGCGTCGTCAGGATCGCGATCGAGGCGGCTGCGATAAGCACCATCAGGATGCCGCGTTCGACCACATTGCGGGCGCGGAACGTCGGCGTCGTCATCAGATAGGCAATGATAAGTCCGGCCAATGAGGTCCCGAACACCACGATGGTCTTGATCAGGTTCCCCGTCCCCGCCATCTCGCGGTATCGTTGGGCGGCCCCGAATGTGTCAGCGGTCACGTCAGATCCCAGCGCCACGCCGACCTCTGCCAGACGCGCGCGCAGGTCCGTGAAATCGGCACCCAGACCACTTACGTCTTCTGCGCGCATGGCACCTTGGGCGACAGCAACATCCAGACCTTCGGCAACCCGGCGGACATCCGACATGATCAGGCTGAGTGTGCCGCCCTCGTCGATGGCGCTTTGCGGGATCATGCCCGACACGCTGCTATTGATGATCAAAGGCTGCACGATCAACCAGACAAATAGCACCAGCATGGCGGGCACAACCGCATTTAGCCCAACATTTGCACCATAATAGAGCGGTAAGGAATGCAGCTTGCGGCGATCACCGCCAGCGACCTGCATCGCACGGGCCCGGCCCAGAACGTAGCCGACCACGCCCAGCGACAGCACGATCAACACGAGTATCAGATTTGACATGGGGTCCCCACCAGTCCGTTTCGGTGCCCTTATAGGGCGTCAGAAGGCAAATGTACGTGGATCAATGCACATTACGCCGGGGTGACCCGGGCGCGTGTCCCGGATCACCAATTTTTCGCAGCGGCTTAATTGCTCAGCGTTGTTTCTTCCATGACCGTCGTTTGCACGTCGATCAATGCGGGGTCAGACACCAAACCATAGGCAGACAGCGGACCGTCGGGGCCAGCAACTTCGTCAGAGACGAAGAACTCTGCGTATTCCTTCAAGCCCGGGATCACACCAATGTGCGCGGCCTTGATGTAGAAATAAAGTGGGCGCGAAACAGGATAATCGCCAGTCGAAATGGTCTCGGTTGTGGGTTCAACACCGGACATGGTCGCGACCTTCAGCTTGTCGGTGTTGTTCTCATAAAACGCCAGACCGAACACGCCGATGCCGTTTGCGTTGGCGTCAATACGGGCCAGCGTTTCGGTGTAGTCGCCGTCGATGTCGACCGCACGGCCGTCGCCACGCACAGCCAGGCATGCGTCTTCGGCGTCGTCCTCAGACATGCCAGCTTCGATCATGGCTTCAAATGCGCCGGTGGCTTCACAGCCCGCAGCCACAACCTTTTCCTCGAACACTTCACGTGTGCCGTGCTTGGTGCCGGGGATGAAGGCCAGGATTTCTTCGCTCGGCAGATCGGCGTTGAAGTCGCTCCACAGGGTATGTGGGTTGTCGACCAGCTCACCGTCGACCAGCACCTTGGGGGCCAGCGCGTTGAAGATGTCGGCAGGCTCAAACGCGGTGTAGTCCGGGCCGTTCAGCTGGCTGGCAAAAACGATCCCGTCATAACCGATGCGCACTTCGATGATGTCGGTCACACCGTTCTCGGCACAGGCAGCGACTTCTTTTTCGCGAATTGCGCGAGATGCGTTTGCGATGTCGATTGTGTTTTCGCCCACACCTTCACAAAACCGCTTCAGCCCGGCAGATGAACCGCCTGATTCAACAACAGGTGTTGGGAATTCAAAGTTTTCGCCAAAGGCCTCCGCGACGATTGATGCATAGGGCAGAACTGTGGAAGAACCGGCAACTTGCACGTTGTCACGTGCGGCAGCGGTGGTTGCGGTAAGGGCCGTAATCGCCAGCGTAGAGGCGGTCAGCTTCATGATCGACATGGGTGTCTCCTGTTTGTCAAACATCCGGTCCGGGCGAGCGCCGGTTCCGTTGCCTGCGATCTAGGTTTGGCTGACAAAGCTTTTGTGACGCTTTTGTAAAAGTTTTATGACAGGACGGCGGATATGCCCTGTCGTTGCGTCACCCCCCATAAACCTTGTGGTGGTCATCTGCTATAAAAGTGCCATGCCAGATACGCCGTCCCGTCGCCTTGCAGCACTTGCCTTGATGCCGCTGATCGCGCCGCAGGGTGTTTACGTCAAATTCCGCGCCGCCCAATTGCAAGAGGCAGCAGGCCCACGTGCGGGTGAAATAGGCGTAGGCACGCCGCTTCGGGTCTTGATACTGGGCGATTCGTCAGCGGCAGGCGTCGGCGTGGCAACACAAGATCAAGCACTTGCAGGACAGTTTGTCGCATCTTTGGCGCCGCAATTCACTGTCAATTGGTGGCTTCAGGCCCGCTGCGGGGCAACCACAGCGAGTACAATCAACATGTTGGCCGAGGTGCCACAGGGCATATTTGATGTCGCCTTGATTGGTCTTGGCGTGAACGACGTCAAGAACGGTCACAGTCTGCCCCGCTACCTGCGCCGGACCGGACAACTTTATGATCGCCTGACCGCTGACTTCGGCGTCCGGCTGATCTGCGCGTCAGGCATGCCGCCGGTACAGGATTTCCCACTTTTGCCCAATCCCTTGCGGTGGGCATTGCACGCCCGCGCGCAGGTCTTTGACGCGGCACACCGTGACCTGATCGCAGAGCGCCCGAACTGCCGCTACTTGCAAGGCCCGACGCAGCTTGATCCCGCTGACATGTCAGCCGATGGCTTTCACCCCGGCCCTGCGGTCTATGCCGAATGGGGTCAGCTGGCGGCCGATCTGGTCAAGCGTCACTGGCCGGATCATCAGGGGGAAACGCAGGCAGTGTCACCGTGATCGTGGTGCCGCCTTCTTTGCCGCTCTCAATCATCAAGCGACCGCGATGTCGGTTAACGATATGCTTGACGATTGCCAGCCCCAGCCCAGTGCCGCCGACCTCACGGCTGCGATGCGAATCTACCCTGTAAAACCGCTCTGTCAGGCGCGGAATGTGATGTGCGGCGATCCCCTCGCCGTCATTGTGCACAGCAAGCTGTAACCCGTCATGACGCAGGGCCTGCTGATAGCTGATTTTACTCAAGCTGATCCGCACCTGCCCTCCCTCAACGCCGTATTTTGCCGCATTTTCGAGAAGATTGCCGATCACTTGGCGGATTTGTCCAGCATCCCCCGGCACCGCGGCGCCACCGCTGTCATCAATCAGCTTGGCCTGCCCGCCCGCGGTGGTGATGATCGGGTCCAGCTCGGCAAGTGCGGTGCGGATCAAATCCCCGACGATCACCGGCTCATCAGGGCGCACCCGCTCGTTCTCTTCCACCCGACTTAGCGACAACAGATCACCGACCAGCCGCGTCATCCGCGCGGTTTCCCGCGCCATAACGCCCAGGAAACGATCGCGCGCCTTGGGATCGTTCCGGGCCGGTCCCTGCAATGTCTCAATGAAACCGTTCAAGGCTGTCAGCGGCGTGCGCAATTCGTGGCTGACATTGGCAACAAAGTCGCGACGCAGCGCGCTGACCTCTTCTGCGGCTGTGCGATCTTCAAAGGTCAGCACAACCTGCCCGCCAACCGGAGCGATATGCACAAGATAGGTGGTGTCGCGCTGTCCGTCGCGGCTTAGAAACCGACCTTTGCCAGCCACGCCGCTGCGCAAGGTGCTTTCCACGGACTCAATCAGCAACGGCTGGCGTACAGCGGTGATAAAGTGCCGTCCGACAAGGCCAGACCCCAGCAGTCCAACGCATGCGCGATTCGTCGCAGTCACCCGCCCGTCCCTGTCAATTGACAGCATCGGCAGCGGTACGGCTTCAAGCAATGCGACAGTTTCGCTCTCGGTCACAGGATTGACCCCCCTTGAATGCAACCAAAACGTGCAGAACTGATTGTTCAGAACACCATGGAATACCAAAGCTTTATGTTGTGTGGTCCGCTGAAACAATCATAACCTGAGGTGCGACTCTCCGCAGAACGATAAGGATTCATGGTGGTACCCTTTACGCCTTTTTCGGCCAATGGGGATGGGCGTGAGCCCATCACATTGATCTTAGGCGATATGCAGCGCTGGTTGGCCCGCGACGCGGCGCTACCGGTTCTGGATGGGCTAAGCTTTGCAGATGTCACCGACCTTGATGCCGCCCTTTTGTTGCGGTTGAACCCTGACATCGTGATGTCTCCGCTTGTGGTCCGCGACACCGATGCGGTCGAGATTGCCCGCATATTGGGCGATTTGCACTATGCGGGGCGTTACCGCGTGGTGTCAGAAGAAATCCCAAATGACACAGTTATCCGGGCAGAGGTTTCAGCCGTGGCACCTGACCTCGACTTTGCGGTTGTGGCACTGCCAGAGCACTTGTTCGGGCCTTAGGCCGTCGCCTTGGCGACCGCCGCGCTCAACTCAGCCTGCAACATCGCCACATCCTCAACCCCGACCGAGACCCGGAAGAAACCTTCGCTGATCCCAAGCGCTGCACGCCCTTCGGGTGTCAGTCCCCGGTGTGACGATGATGCAGGGTGCGACAGCGTCGTACCAATATCCCCCAGCGTGGGGGCAAATGCGATGTCCGGAGCTGCACGGGTCAGCGCATTGGCCGCATCGCGCCCGCCGTTCAGCTCAAACGACAGCATATGGCCCCCTTGCCCGCCCAACAGTGAAACAGCCCGGTTGTGGTCGGGATGATCTGGCCGTGTCGGGTAGATCACCCGTTTTACGCCCGGCATTTCGGCCAGCGCGTCCGCCAGATCGCTGGCGTTTTGCTGCGCCCGATCAAACCGCAGATCAAAGGAATGCAGACCCCGTTCAGCCAGCCAGCAGTCAAACGGGCTGGGCGTCAGGCCCCATGTCACGTTGGCGTCATTGATCGCCGTCGCCAGCGCCGGATCGCGCGCCGCAACATAGCCCAGCGTGGCATCGGAATGTCCTGCGAGCAGCTTGGTCACCGAATGGATCACAACGTCGGCCCCGTGATCCAACGGGCGATAGCTGCGTGGCGTGGTAAAGGTGTTGTCGACCGCCAGCAGAATGCCGCGGTCTCTTGCCAAAGCGGCGATCCCGTCCATATCCGCCACGCGGATCGTGGGATTGCTGACCACCTCAACGAGGATAAGCTTTGTGTTGGGCCGAATCGCGTCGGCCATCGCATCCACATCCGTGGGGTCCGCCAGCGTCGTCTCAATCCCCATCCGCGGCAGATCCTGCGTCATCAGCCGCAAGCTCCGCCCATAAAGCTGATCACCACCCACCACGTGATCGCCCGCCTTCAAGCAGCCCAGAAAGACAGCGCCAATTGCCGACATCCCCGACCCGGTAATGATACCACCGGTGGCCCCCTCAAGCATGTCAATCTTGGCAGCCAGCACGCTGGCATTGGGGTGCCCCTCGCGGGCATAGGTAAACCCAGACCCATCCGCATATTGCGCATCCAACGCATCAGGATCAGGCGAGGCATAGACGACCGAAGGCTGCAATGGCGTCACCACGGGCCGAGAGGTCGACGTGGGCCAGTCGGTCCGACGAACGAGGGATGTGGGCGGTTTCATCTTAGACCTTCTGCAAGTCCCGCGCGAACCGCGCGGCGTTTTCCTGATAATGCAGCGCCGACAGGCGCAGCCCGTCAATCGCTGCGGCATCCAGTGTGCGCACCACCTTGCCCGGCATCCCCATCACAAGGCTGCCCGGGGGGATCTCTTTGCCTTCAGGGATCAGCGCGCCCGCGCCGATCAAACAGTTCTCTCCGATCACTGCGCCATTCAGCACCGTGGCCCCCATCCCGATCAGCGCGTTGTCGCCAATGATGCAACCATGCAGCATCGCCTTGTGCCCGATTGTGCAGCCTGCGCCGATGGTCAACGGGAACCCCATGTCGGTATGCAGCACACAGTTTTCCTGCACATTGCTGCCCGCTCCGACAGTGATCATCTCGTTGTCGCCGCGCAGCGTGCTGCCAAACCAGATGCTGGCCTTTGCCGCTACGGTAACTCGGCCAATCACATAGCATCCGGGCGCGATCCAGGCATCCTCTGCCACGATCGGGGTGGCGTCTCCCAGCGCATAAAGGCTCATGTCGGGTCCTCAAATTCGTTCTGCAACTGCCGCACAACATCCAAGAGCATTGGCTGCTGCGCGCTCTTCATGCGCTCAGCCTCAATGATGGTCTTCAGCCGCGCCTCAGTCTGGTCCAGATCGTCATTCACCAGCACATAATCATAGCCGTCCCAATGGCTGATTTCGTCCCAGCTTTTCTGCATGCGAGCGTCAATCACTTCTGCGCTGTCCTGCCCGCGCGCCTCCAGCCTGCGGCGCAGCTCTGTGATGGACGGTGGCAGAATGAAGATCGACAGAACATTATCCTGCAGGGCCGACCGCCCGATCTGCTGCGCCCCCTGCCAGTCAATGTCGAAAAGCACATCGCGCCCGTCTTCAATGGCTTCTTGGACTGGTTTGATGGGCGAGCCATAGTAGTTCCCGAAAACCCGCGCATGTTCCAGCATCTCACCGTTTTTCACCTGTTCCTGAAAGTCATCGGTGCTGGTAAAGAAATAGTGCTGGCCATCCACCTCACCCGCGCGTGGTGCGCGTGTGGTGGCCGAGACCGAAAACCGCAGCGTGTCGTCCCAGGCCATCAGACGTTGCGCCAGTGTCGATTTCCCGGCACCCGAGGGCGAAGACAAGATGATCAAAAGGCCGCGGCGCTTCGACATGGGGCTACTCCACATTCTGAACTTGTTCGCGCATCTGATCGATCACCACCTTAAGGTCCAGACCGATCTTGGTCAGCGCAGCATTCTGCGACTTTGAACACAAGGTGTTTGCCTCGCGGTTAAATTCCTGTGCAAGAAAGTCCAGTTTGCGGCCCGTAGGTGCGCTTGCCGCGACCATCGCGCGGGCCGCTGTGACATGAGCGCGCAGCCTGTCGATTTCTTCGGTGATGTCCTGCTTGGCGGCAATCATCGCAAGCTCCTGCGCGATGCGCTGTTCGTCCACCTCTGCCACATCCTCCAGCACCCACGCCAGCGAGTCCTTCAACGCCTGTGCGGCCTGTGGCCGGCGGGCTTCTGCGGCGGCAGCAGCATCATCGACAAGGCTGCCGATCTCGTTGATCTGCCCCAGCAACACCTCTTCCAATGCAGCACCTTCTTGCGCCCGCATGGCCGTAAAGTCTGCCAACAACGGGGCCACGTCCGCGCTCAGCGCTGCGACCAACCCCTTGGTGTCCTGTTCCTGCGGTTCGGCTGTGACCACGCCGCGTGTATTCAGCACATCGGCCGCGGTCGGTTGACCCAATGTGACACCCATGGCAAAGGCACGTTCCTGCACCTGATCCAGCGCGCCAAGAACCCGGTCTAGCTGCGCAGTATCCAGCGCCAGCGGTTGCGCAGCCTCATCGCGCTGCAAACGCAATGACAGGCTGATGTTGCCGCGGGTCAGTGTGTCCTTGATGACTGTGCGCACCGTCGCCTCTAACCCGTCCAGCCCCTCTGGCAGGCGCAACCGCAGATCAAGCCCGCGCGCATTCACACCGCGCATTTCCCATACCCAACTGACGGCATCGTGGTTTCCGGTGCGGCTGGCATAGGCGGTCATGGATCGGATCATCGAGCGGCTTCCTTTGGGCGATATCTCGCGCGCACCTAAGGGCAAATCACCTTCCGGGGCAAGGGCTGCACCCGGCTGCAGGGCGTTAACCTTTTAAGACTTTGTTAAGTGAAGTTATGTCAAAGTTGATTTAACGTCTTGGTAAGCAATGGCCCCGAACGGGGCTCGAATAACAGGACCAAACGATGAAGTTCATCCGCGCCTTTGACGCAGCCCATGTGGCCACCACCCGCCTTGCGCCGCAAGAGGCGCAGATATTGATGACGCTGGAACAGGACTGGCGCACAATAACCGCTCAACCGGGCGCTGAATCCCGGTTTGATCCCGCGCTGCTGGATTCCGCCCTTCCTTATGCGTTCATGCTGGAACGGACCGCGCCGGGCGCCCTGCGCACGCGGGTGGCGGGTCAACGCCTGCACGAAATGCTGCGCATGGACCCGCGTGGCATGTCCTTTGGGGCATTCTTCACCGAAGGTGCGCGCGATACAGTGCTGCGATTGGCGGAACAGGCCTTTACCAGCCCCGCTGTCGTCAGCATCCCGCTTTTGGCGCAACGATCCTTTGGGCGCAAACCGCTCCGGGCCGAGGTTTTGTTGCTGCCGCTGCGCGATGCCAAAGGCCGCCTGACCCGCGTGATGGGCGCACTCGTGGTGTCCGGTCAAACCGGGACGCGCGGGCTGCGCTTTGAACTGGCAAGTGATCAGCCAGTGCGCTGTGACCAGATGGATACGCCCTACCCTGATCGCCGCGCGCGGCGCAGTGAGGTGGCATATGCGCCCCCCGCCCGCACAGAAAAGCCCGCGTTGCGGCTGGTGGTCAACAACGGCTGACCACCACAACCGTAGTTTAGCTGGCCTTGGCTTCGTCCAGCGTCTGACGACGATCTGAAAGTTCTTCTGCCACCAGAAACGCGAGCTCTAGCGATTGGCTGGCGTTCAGACGCGGATCGCAGGCCGTGTGATACCGGCTTGAAAGGTCTTCGTCCGTGACCGCGCGCACACCACCAGTGCATTCGGTGACATCCTTCCCGGTCATCTCGAAATGCACGCCGCCGGGGATGGTGCCCTCTGCCTTGTGCACACCAAAGAACTCGCGCACTTCACGCAGCACGCTTTCAAAGGGCCGCGTCTTGTAACCGGTGGACGACTTGATCGTGTTGCCGTGCATCGCGTCGCAGGTCCAGACCACGTTTGCGCCCTCTTCCTCGACCGCCTTGATCAGACGCGGCAAATGATCCGCCACCTGCCCGGCCCCAAAGCGCGCGATCAGGGTCAAGCGCCCCTCTTCGTTCTCGGGGTTCAGGCTCGCCATCAGTGATTTGAGGTGACCACTGGTCATGCTCGGCCCGCACTTCAATCCAATCGGGTTTTGCACGCCCTTGCAGAACTCGACATGGGCCCCATCGGGCTGCCGCGTGCGGTCTCCGATCCAGATCATGTGGCCAGACCCTGCCAACCACTTGCCGGTGGTGGAATCCACGCGGCACAGCGCCTCTTCGTATTCCAGCAGCAAGGCTTCGTGGCTGGTGAAGAACTCCACTGTCTTGAGCTCGTGATTGCTTTCGCTGGTCAGCCCTGCGGCCTCCATGAAATCGAGCGTATCGCTGATCCGCTCCGCGATATCGGCATACTTCAGCACTTCGTTGGCTGCCGTGAACCCAAGCGTCCAGGCGTGCACCTGATGCACATCCGCATAGCCACCCGTTGAAAAGGCGCGCAGCAGGTTCAGCGTGGCAGCGGCCTGCAAATAGGCCTGCGCCATCCGCTCTGGGTCCGGGATTCGCGCCTCTGGCGTGAAATCAAACCCGTTGATGATGTCACCACGGTAGCTGGGCAGTTCGACCCCATCCATCGTTTCTGTCGGCGCAGAGCGCGGCTTGGCCATCTGCCCTGCCATCCGTCCGACCTTTACGACCGGAACCTTGGCGCCATAGGTCAGCACCATTGCCATCTGCAACATCACCTTGAAGGTGTCGCGGATTCCATCTGCACCAAACTCTGCAAAGCTCTCGGCGCAGTCGCCGCCCTGCAGCAGAAACGCCTCGCCCCGGCTGACTTTGGCAAGGTGGTCTTTCAGCCGACGCGCCTCACCCGCAAAGACAAGCGGTGGATAGCTGGCAAGACGGGCCTCAACTTCGGCGAGTTTCGCCGCGTCGGTATAGTCGGGCATCTGGACCCTTGGCTTCTTGCGCCAGTCCGATTTCTGCCAGTCCGTCATTGTCTTGCTCCTAAGGGTTGCAAATCCGCGTTATCAGTCTGCGCTTATAGCCACCTCTGCAGGCGGGGCCAATGGCAAATCGGCTGCGTTTGCTCTTGATCGGGCGCGTAAAAAGGTGTTGTGCTTTCCAGACTCAAAATGCCAGCAGAAAGACTTAGATGCTGATCGAACCCCAAACCGTTGATGTGGACCACTCTGGCAAGCCCCGGCGCTTTGTTTTTGTGCTGCTCAATGATTTCACCATGCTGTGCTTTGCTGCGGCCATCGAATGTCTGCGCATCGCCAATCGCACAGCAGGTAAAACGCTCTATAGCTGGCAAATTCTAGCCGAAGACGGCCAACCGGCGACCTGTTCGAACGGCTGCACCTTTCAGGTTGACGATGGGCTGATCGAACTCGACCGCGACGACACGATCATGCTGTGTGGCGGTGTGAACATCCAGCACGCCACCAACAAGAAAGTACTGAACTGGGTCCGCCGTGAGGCGCGGCGCGGTGTGACCATGGCGGGCCTCTGCACTGCTGGCTTCACAATGGCCCGCGCCGGCCTGCTAAACGGCAAAAAGGCTACGATCCACTGGGAAAATCAGGACAGCTTTGTCGAGGAATTTGAAGATGTAACCCTGACCAAGTCGATCTACGTGATCGACGGCAACCGGATCACCACCGCCGGTGGCACCGCCTCGGTCGACTTGATGCTCAAGCTTGTCGCAGAGGATCATGGAGAGGAATTGGCAACCGCCGTGGCTGATATTCTGATCTATTCCTCGATCCGCACCGATCAGGACACGCAACGCCTTTCGATTCCGACCCGCATCGGTGTGCGCCATCCAAAACTGTCGCGTGTCATCCAGATGATGGAACAAAACCTCGAAGAGCCGATCAGCCCGGCGATCCTCGCCCAAGAGGTGGGCATGTCGACCCGTCAGCTTGAGCGTCTGTTCCGCCGCTACCTGTCGCGCAGCCCGAAACGGTACTACATGGAATTGCGCCTGCAAAAGGCCCGCAACTTACTGATGCAGACCGACATGACAGTGATCAATGTGGCCCTTGCCTGCGGCTTTGCCTCACCTTCGCATTTCTCCAAATGCTACCGGTCGCACTATAAAACCACGCCTTATCGCGAGCGCGGTTCACAGTCGTCGCGCTTGTCGATCTGATCGCGCAAGGCGGGGGGTCTGGTTGCCCTAGCCTAGACAGGTGCAGTCTCTCCATGGTCAAATGCCGCATATTTATGCGACATTTGATGATTTTGGGGGATTTAATATGCTGACCAGCCGTCTTTTCGTGGGTAATGCCCGCCTTGCACGCGCTGCCGACAATGCCCCGCCGATGCGCCGGGGCGAGAATGACGCGGCCGCAGTGCGCTTGCTGCAACAGGCCTTGCAGGATCTGCGTATCGCGACGCTGCGCCGCAGCCAGACCGCAGACGGTATGCTGGATGGGGGTTATGGCTCTGAAACCTTCGAGGCCGTGCGCAAATTCCAAGAAGACAACGGTCTGACTTCAAATGGCCGCTCAGGTGACGGGATCGCTGGTCGCGACACACTTGGCCTGCTCGATGATCTGGCCACCCGTGCTCATCTGGCCCCCCGCTCTGTGGCCGTGGCAGCTGCCGCGCCACCCCCAACCGAAACGCAAGACACCTTATCAGTGACCACACCGCGCATTCCCAGTGCCGCCGTCATGCGCCGTGAATACGGGCGTTTTGTTGAAAGCGGCGGCAAGCCCTGCCGCTCACCCGGTGCCAGCGGTGACGGGATCACCAATCAATGTGCGATCCGTCTGTCAGTGGCACTTGGCCGTGCTGGCATTGGCTTTCACATGCGGGCCGCACAGGGTGTTCGGCTTATTGTGCACCGCGCCAACCACCGCGCCTGCGGCGGCCATATCGAAGTGCCCCATGACGCTCGCGCGCAGCGGGTGTTTGACCATATCAGCTCGTTCTGGCGGTTCACCCGCTACACCATCACCCGCGACCGAACCGGCGCATCGGTCTATGATCTGGTCTCTGGCACGCCCGGCATCGTTTTCTTCGACAACATCGGCGAATCCTCTGCCACGGCGGGTGGGGATCACATTGATTTCTTTGACGGCCACCGTATCATGAATGATGAACTAAACTATGCCGCCCCCGGCGAACCGCGCGGCCGCAATCCCAATACGACTTTCGTGGCCACCCGTACGGCGATCCACTTTTTACCGATCAACCCCTGACAAAGGCACAATCGTGCCGGTTTGACCTAGGGTTTCTGCCAAAATCGGGCGATTTGCCTCTTGATGTCGCTTCACATCCCCTGACGTGCTGCTAATCTGCGCGACAGGATAACGAGTATCCAATAGGGAGAAAACAAATGAAAAAACTGATGATGGCCACTGCGGCCACCGCACTGATGGCAACTGGCGCGATGGCCGATGGCCACACCGGTGATGTCAAAATTGGGATCATCCTGGGCTTCACTGGTCCGCTTGAATCCATCACACCAGCCATGGGCGCTGGCGCTGAACTGGCAATCGCCGAAGTCAACGCCGCGGGCACGCTGCTTGACGGTGCTTCTGTCGAAGGTATCCGCGCAGACAGTACCTGCATTGACGCAGGTGCCGCACAGACAGCGGCTGAACGCCTTGTCACATCCGATGGCGTCAACGCCATCATGGGCGCTGACTGCTCGGGCGTGACCGGTGCGATCCTGCAGAACGTCGCACGCCCCAATGGAGTTGTGATGATTTCGCCCTCTGCAACATCTCCGGGCCTGTCCACTGCTGAAGACGATGGCCTCTTCTTCCGAACCGCGCCTTCTGACGCACGTCAGGGCGTTGTGATGACCGAGGTCATCATGGACCGCGGCATCAAAGAAGTGGCGCTGACCTACACCAACAACGACTATGGCAAAGGTCTGGCCGACAGCTTCCAGGCTGCGTTCGAAGCCGCTGGCGGCACCGTCACCATCTCGACCGCGCACGAAGACGGCAAGGCCGACTATTCCTCGGAAGTCGCTGAACTCGACGCCGCAGGCGGTGAAGTCCTCGTTGTGGCCGGTTACACCGACCAGGGCGGCAAAGGGATCATCCAATCCTCGCTCGACACCGGAGCATTTGAAACCTTCGTGCTGCCCGACGGCATGGTGGGTCAGCAGTTGGTTGACGACATCGGTGACGCACTATCCGGTTCCTTCGGCCAGTTCCCCGGCACCGACAGCGCAGGCGCTGAAATGTTCCTTGAGCTGGCAACCGACTTTGACGGCACCGGCGCTTTCGCCCCCGAAAGCTATGACGCTGCTGCTCTGATCATGCTGGCGATGGAAGCTGCAGGCTCTAACCAGTCCGCTGACTTCAAAGACCACGTCATGGACGTCGCCAACGCACCGGGCACCGAAATCTTCCCTGGTGAGCTTGCCAAAGCCATCGAGCTGCTGAAAGCAGGCGAAGACATCGACTACGTCGGCGCCACAGCGGTTGAGCTAATCGGACCGGGTGAATCCGCAGGTAACTACCGCGAGATCGAAATCGGCGACGGTGCGATCAACACAGTCAAGTTCCGCTAATCTGGCGGTCTGAAAACGAAACGGCGCGGAGTTTTTCCGCGCCGTTTCTGCAAGTTATGACGTGTTTTTCATGTGTACGGGGGCGGCATGATCGTTGTTGAAAATCTGGTGAAAACCTTTGGCGGCTTTCACGCCGTGGATGGGGCATCCTTATCGATCACTGAAGGGTCAATCACCGGATTGATTGGCCCAAACGGGGCCGGAAAAACCACACTTTTCAACGTGATCGCGGGCGTTCTTCAACCCACCTCCGGTCGGGTGAAAATGGCGGGCGAAGACATTACCGGATTGCCGCCACACGAATTATTCCACAAAGGTCTGCTGCGCACTTTCCAGATCGCGCATGAATTTTCGTCCATGTCCTGCCGCGAAAACCTGATGATGGTGCCCGGTGCCCAATCGGGTGAGGCGCTGTGGAACACGTGGTTTGGCCGCAAACGCATCGCCGACGAAGAACGCGCCCTGCGTGCAAAGGCCGATGAGGTGCTTGAATTTCTGACCATCGAACATCTGGCCGACCACAAGGCGGGCCAGGTATCCGGAGGACAAAAGAAACTTTTGGAACTGGGCCGCACCATGATGGTCGACGCCCGCATCGTCTTTCTGGACGAGGTTGGTGCAGGCGTGAACCGCACCCTGCTGAACACCATCGGCGACGCCATCATCCGCCTGAACGAAGAACGCGGTTATACTTTCGTGGTGATCGAACACGACATGGATTTCATCGGCAGGCTCTGCGACCCAGTGATTTGCATGGCAGAAGGCAAAGTCCTCGCCGAAGGCACGCTGGACGAAATCAAGGCCAACGAACAGGTGATCGAGGCCTATCTGGGCACCGGCCTGAAGAACAAAGATCAGGTGGCAACGGTATGAGCGACAACCCCTATCAGGATGGCCGTGGCAACAAGGATGCAAGCCTTGGCCGCGACAGCACCAGCACCGCCGACCCCGTGCGCCAATCCGGCCCCACGACCACCGCCAGCGATGCGCCCTTTCTGATCGGTGACGCCATGACCGGCGGATACGGCAAAGGGCCAGACATCCTGCACGACTGCACCATCGCCGTGAACCCCGGCGAGATTGCCGTGATCGTCGGCCCCAATGGCGCGGGCAAATCCACCGCGATGAAGGCGGTGTTCGGGATGCTCAACATCCACACCGGTCGCGTGGTGCTGGATGGGGAAGACATCACCGCCCTTTCGCCGCAGGACCGCGTTGTGAAAGGCATGGGTTTTGTGCCGCAAACCTCCAACATTTTCACCTCGATGACGGTGGAAGAGAACCTTGAGATGGGGGCGTTCATCCGGCGCGATGATTTTTCGGATACGATGGCGCAGATCTATGACCTCTTCCCGATCCTCAAGGAAAAGCGCCTGCAGCCTGCCGGCGAACTCTCTGGCGGCCAACGCCAGCAGGTTGCCGTGGGCCGTGCGCTGATGACCCAGCCCAAGGTGTTGATGCTCGATGAACCCACCGCCGGTGTCAGCCCGATTGTGATGGACGAACTTTTCGACCGCATTATCGAGGTCGCACGCACCGGCATTCCAATCCTGATGGTCGAACAAAACGCCCGCCAAGCACTTGAAATCGCAGACAAGGGCTATGTGCTGGTGCAGGGCCGCAATGCCCACACCGGAACCGGAAAAGAGCTTTTGGCCGATGACGATGTCCGGCGGAGCTTTCTGGGCGGATGATGGCGCTTGCGGCACATGCGGGACGCTCCGCGGGGGATTATTTCGGCCAGAAGAAGCTGGGACTGGCACTTTGCTGTCTGGCCTCTGGTGCGGTGGCCGAGGGCCGCAACGACCCCTTCATGCGCTGCACGTTTGACGATGACCGTATTGTCGTGCTGGCCGAACAGGGCGACGGGTTTGAATGGCGCGAAGGCGATTTTGCCGCGGCCATCGTGCCCGAAAGCCCGCGCACCGGCGACGATCCGATCATGACCTTCCTTCTGCCCAACGCCGACCCCGAACGCATCGACGTCTTTCTGGGCTGGTATGGCGACACCGTCGTGCCCGATCGCGTGGGCGAGGCGATGTTGAGCCGCACGATTTTTGACGACGCAGGCCGGTTGGTAACGGCGACAACCCAAGGCCAGTGCGAGGATTTCTTCGGATGATCCGCGCCGCCCTCACCTGTCTGGCCACAACAGCCCATGCCGACGATATCCGCTGTGCCATGGACAATGGCGAGGCGCTGACCTTTGCCATAGACCGCACGCAATTCGTCGCCCCGCAAGACCCGAATGACCCGCCGCGCCGCAAGATCAGCCAGGTCAGCCTTGGCGACAAACGTTTTCCGGCAGAGCCGTTCATCATCGGCCCCGTGCGCGGTTTTCATGCGGACGGCCTTGGCGGATCATCCGTGATGTTCTCGGTCGCCGCTGACGGCTCTGCCAAACTTGCCAATACCCGCACCGGTGAAACGCTCACCGGCACTTGTGAGGACCACTGACATGGATTTCCTGAACGCCCTTGTGGTGCTGACCAACTTCGTGATCGTGCCGGGCCTGGCTTACGGTGCGCAACTTGCCATCGGCGCGCTGGGGGTCACGCTGATCTATGGCATCCTGCGGTTCTCGAACTTCGCCCACGGCGACACGATGGCCTTTGGTACAATGGCGACGATCCTGTTTACATGGGCGTTTCAGGCGATGGGCATCAGCTTTGGCCCCTTGCCCACCGCTCTACTTGCCCTGCCCTTTGGCATCGGGGTGACGGCCCTGTTGCTCTTGTTCACCGACCGGACGGTTTATCGGTTCTACCGCCAGCAAAAGGCGAAACCGGTGATCCTCGTGATTGTCAGCCTTGGCGTGATGTTCATCATGAACGGGTTGACCCGCTTCATCATCGGCGTGCGTGACATCAACTTTTCGGACGGCGAGCGTTTCATCATCACCGCCCGCAACTTCAAGGAAATGACCGGCCTGGACGAAGGTCTCGCCCTGAAAACCACCCAAGGGATCACCGTCGTGACCGCGCTTGTGGTCATGGTGCTGTTGTTCTGGTTCCTCAACAAAACCCGCACTGGCAAATCCATGCGCGCCTTTTCCGACAACGAAGACTTGGCACTTTTGTCAGGCATCAACCCCGAACGCGTGGTCATGGTCACATGGCTGATCGTGGCCGCGCTGGCGACCACCGCGGGCGTGCTTTATGGCCTTGATAAATCCTTCAAGGCCTTCACCTATTTCCAGCTTCTACTGCCAATCTTTGCCGCTGCAATTGTTGGCGGCCTTGGCAGCCCGATTGGCGCCATTGCCGGTGGCTTTGTCGTGGCCTTTGCCGAGGTCGCCATCACCTACCCGCTGAAAAAGGTCCTTGGCTACTTGCTGCCTGAAAACCTTGAACCCGATGCGCTCGTGCAGCTGATTTCCACCGACTACAAGTTCGCAGTCTCCTTCGTGATCCTGATCATCGTGCTGCTGTTCAAACCCACCGGCCTCTTCAAAGGACAATCGGTATGACCCAATCCATGCGTGCCCCGCTTCTCTTTGCCCTGGTCGTGGTCCTGCTGGTCGGGACAGCCATCGTGCAGGGCCCCAACACCGCGCTGACCATCCTGAACTACGGGCTGATCTCGGCGATCATGGCGCTTGGGGTGAACTTGCAATGGGGCTTTGCGGGCCTATTCAACGTTGGCATCATGGGCTTTGTGGCACTGGGTGGGCTGGCATCCGTGCTGATGTCCATGCCGCCCGTCAAAGAGGCTTGGAGCGCGGGAGGCATCTCGATCATTGCAGGTCTGCTGCTTGGTGCGGCCACGATTGTCGGCGCTGTGCTGGCACAAACCCGGTTGAAAGGCCGGGCCAAGACATGGGCCACGCTTGCCGTTTTGATCATCGGATTCTTTGCCTTCCGCACGGTCTTTGATGCGGGCGTCGTCGCGGTTGAGGCGGTGAACCCCGCCGCAACGGGTTATCTGGGTGGCTTAAACGCCTTTGACGCCGACTGGTTCTCCCTTCTGGGGTGGCTCTTTGGTGGCGTGCTGGCCGCCGGGGCGGCGTGGCTTATTGGCAAGACCGCCCTTGGCCTGCGCTCCGACTACCTTGCCATCGCGACCCTCGGCATTGCAGAGATCATCTTGGCGGTTCTCAAGAACGAAGACTGGCTCTCGCGCGGGGTCAAGAACGTGGTCGGCCTGCCCCGTCCGGTGCCTTACGAGACGGACCTGCAAAATGATCCCGCCTTTGTGGAACGAGCCGCTGACTTTGGGCTCGACCCGGTCAACGCCTCAACGCTCTTTACGAAACTGCTTTACGCGGGTCTTTTCGCGATCTTCTTGCTCGTGATCCTGTGGATGGCGCAGCGGGCGTTGAATTCGCCTTGGGGCCGGATGATGCGCGCGATCCGTGACAACGAAGTCGCGGCAGAGGCGATGGGCAAGAACGTCACCGCCCGTCATTTGCAGGTATTCATCCTTGGCTCTGCCATATGTGGCATCGCAGGTGCGATGATCACCACGCTTGACAGCACACTGACGCCCACCAGCTATCAGCCACTGCGGTTTACCTTCCTGATCTGGGTCATGGTGATTGTCGGTGGCTCTGGCAACAATATCGGCGCAGTCTTGGGCGGCTTCCTGATCTGGTGGCTATGGGTGCAGGTGGAACCGCTTGGCCTGATGCTAATGAACGCAGTGACTGCGGGCATGGCCGATGGCTCTGCGCTGAAAATGCACCTGATCGAAAGTGCCGCTCATATGCGCCTGCTGACGATGGGGGTGATCCTACTGCTAGTCTTGCGCTTCAGCCCGCGTGGGCTGGTGCCAGAAAGGTGAGTTGGCACGGTTCTGAACGTCTGCAAAGAGCCCAAAGTGTCATTTGCTGCCACGCAGAAAAACGACTTGCATTTACTATGCAAAAAGCTCGGTCAACAAGTCTTCATCGAAGGGACGATATTCCCTTTTGTCATTAGGATGCGCGGCCAGCCATTCGGCGAACACCTTCATTGGACGGGCGTTGCCCTCCATACTCCAATCATGGGTCTTCGGGTCGTCAACGCTTGGGATGACGTCTCCGCCCAGCACGGACGAGTGTGAGTAATAACAGCCATACAGTTTCTCGGCTTCAATCCCGTCAGCAACGAACTGGTCGTGGAAGCGTTCGTCCATCTCCCGTCCCACATCCTTCATCCATCGTGTAATTGCATCATATGCAGAATTGTCGTCTCTCACGCCCAATTCGGCATAAACTGCTGTAAGAAAACGGAACTCTTGTTCTTCGCCCAACGGCTTCCAACTGAGACCCGCCAAAAAGGACTCAAGTATCTTTAGCATTTCGAAGTAGTTCAACTCCGGGTCTTCAAGGTAGGCAAACTCATCTGCGTAGAGCCCAATGCCCATCAACCCAGCGATGATCGACGCAACCTCTGTTGAGTTCACATTCCTAATATTAGACTCAGGCGTAGGGCGGAAACGTGCAGCCAATCGTGACAGTCGAAAACGAGGTTCATCGAGCTCATTCATTTTTCTAGTCGGCATGGCTGCTATTCTGGGTGCAGCTTCAATCTATTTTGGTTCAAAAATAGTGACAAGCGGTCAAAGGGTGCAACGAAAACGAACGTCAGCATTCGTCCGCAAAGCCGCCCAACACCCCTCACCCCGGAAAAATCTGCACCATGGCAGCATCAAACCGCGCCCATGTCATCGTCGCTTTATTGCCCGCATACCCCTCATAATGCGACTTGCCCGAAGGCGTCGGCAGACCGGCCCAGATTTTCGCGAGGTTCGCCATGAACGTATGGCGCGAAATTTCACCGGCTTGCATCGCATTCAGCCCCGCCTCGACCAGCAGAGCATTAGCCAGCTTGTCCTGCACCTCGATAGAGAATACCGCCTGTTCGCTGACCCCCACTTTGCGCACCAGCCTCCGCAGTGTCGCCGGGATGAACTGATACCGGCCAATCGCGTGGGGCTGGCCCGGTGTTGCATCAATCCAGTCATAAATCTGCGCCACAGTCATCTGCGTGGGCAAGCGTGGTGGCTTGACCCGCGCGCTATATTGCACGGCGTTGTATCCCGCCGGGCCCGCCTCTGCCGCGGCAATCAGGTTGCGCAGCTGTGCCGCGGCCCCCTGCCCGACCCCAAGGTAAATGCGCCCGGTCTCGGGGGCTACACGGACCGGAAATGGCCGGAAAAAGCTAGTGCCGTCGCGCCCGATAAACAGGCTTGCGCCATCGGCGTCACCAGACGCAGGGCCAAAATCGATCAACGCACCCCGGCTGCCCACCGTGGCCGCACCGAACAACGATGCGACCTCGGCCTGCAGCACCTGCGGCACCAACAGAAATAGACAAAGTAACAACCGCAAGGCCAATGGCGCCCCCAGGACAGGTTTCACCTACCTTTTGACCGATCAAGGTTGCCAAATCGTTCACGGGTCGGGGTCGTTGCGCTGGCGCACCTTTTCACGGTAGCGCGCGGTCAATGCATCCGGCGCCTCCGCGCCTGCGACCTCGACAAAGGTCGCAGCCAGATCAATGCTTTCGACCAGCGCGTCACAAATCGCGCAGTGCGTTGCATCGGCCGCCGCCCTTGGGTCGTAGATGATCAACGGGACCTTGACCGAGGGCGCGTGAAACAGATCCATCTCACCCAGCCAGTGATTGCCCAGATAATCCCCGTGGTCAGAGGCCAGCACGATCACCGTGTCCTGCATCTGGCCGGTGGCCTCCAGATGATCCAGTAGCACACCCAGTTGGTCGTCGCACTGCTTGATCAGCCCCATATAGGTCGGGATCACCTTGTCGCGCACCGCTACTTGTCGAAACGCCTGCGCAATCTTGTTGCCCATATAGGCCCCGTAAACCGGCTGCGGATCATCCCGCTCAACCAGGTTGCGCTGCGCGGGTGGCACGTGTTCGGGCCGGTACATCGCGTGATAGGGCGCTGGCACAATATAGGGCCAGTGCGCCTTTATATAGCTCAGATGCGCGCACCACGGCCCCTTGGCCTGATCGACAAAGCGGATCGCTTCGCGGGTCAGCCAAGGCGTCTCGCTGTCCTCCTCGCGGATATTGGCGGGCTCGTCGGCATTGCGGAACATCCAGCCGCTCGCGATCTCTTCGCCTTCAACGCCTGCATTGGCATAATCGGCCCACGGGTTGTCCCCGTCATATCCTTTTGATTGCAGATAGGCGTTGTAAGGTGACCGCTGCTGGTCATAAAGCCCGTCTGCCCCATAGACCATCGTCCCGCGTTCAAACGTCAAAGCCGCATTCTGCCTGACGTGCACCAATCACGCTATCGGGGGCCAGCCCCAACCGCGCCATTCCGGCGCCGCGCAGATGATCGCCCAACGTCACCTCGCCCACGGGCAATGGCACCGCACGGGGCCAATCTTGGGTCTCTCTGACAGTTCCCCTTGCCCCGCAGGCGCGCGCTGCCTATCTATGGGATGTCCTTCGGGACTATGGACATAAACGCGCTCGTAATAAGCGGATCGGACCCGGGGGCGGTACCCGGCGTCTCCACCAACAGCCTTCATTTGGGGCCGGACGGGGACGAAATAGGATCGACGAACGTCTAAAGGGGTTTGCTTTGTCTCGGTGAGATACCACCGTTATCGGTTCACAAAAGCTAGTTGCAAATGACAACAATGCTCCGGTCGCAGTCGCTGCGTAAGCAGTGCCTAACACCGAAATCTTAACTCCATAGGTTTAGCGACCTATGGCGGGGTTCGCAGGTACCTGGCAACAGAAACCTGCACTTAACCCCCTCAGATCACACCGATTTGTCCTGATTTCCAGACTGCGGCGCAATGCGCGCTTGCCTTTCATGCGGGCCTTGCGCACCATTCGATCATGGGGCGTTTACCACTTCTCTCTATGCTTTGCGCACTCTGGCCAACATTCGGCGCGGCCTGCGACACGGCACTGATCCTGACAGTGGATGTTTCAAACTCTGTTGATCCCGGCGAATACCGCGTGCAGGCCGATGGCCTCGCGGATGCCCTGCGCGACCCCGAGGTGATCGAGGCGATGGTCCAAAATCAGGCGGCAGTTGCCGTAGTGCAATGGTCGGGCTTTGACCGGCAAGAGGTGACGATCCCTTGGACCCGGATCCAATCTGCCGCCGATGTGGCGGTGCTTTCGCAACAAGCCCGCCTGATGCCGCGCGCCTTTGTCTTGTCCGACACCGCCCCGGCCGAGGCGGTTTACTATTCATTAAGGCTGTTCAGCCAAGTTCCTGATTGTAAACGAAAAATCATTGACGTCTCAGGCGACGGCACGCCAAATTCAGGCGGTGAAGTGCGCGATGCCCGCCGCGCCGCCGAACAACAAGGCGTGACTATCAACGGAATCGCGATTGAATCGATGGGCATGGCCATCACGAACTTTTTCCGCGGTGCCGTCATCACCCGCGACGGCTTTGTGATGACCGCGCGGACCCATCGTGAATATGCCGAAACCCTGCGGCGCAAGATCATCCGAGAGCTGAGCCGCGTGATCGGCTAGCCTGCGCAGGTCGCTGCATTCGCCTGAACTGCGCCGATCATCCTGTGATCGCTGCTGATGTAAGTATAGACATACTCGAACCCGTAATCCTGCATCAGGGTCTGGATCGCGTCGCCCTGACACAGCGTTTCGTTCACAAGTTGCGCTTGCGCGGTCATGATCTCGTCCACGTTCAGCGCGTCGTAACGCGCCGGCACCGTGTAGAAATATCGGACCTTCAGGTCAGACACAGCCATGTTGGAAAACTGTACAGTGTCGCTGGTCCGATCGCGATCCGCTTCGTTCATGGCGCGGGCCGTGTCCTCGAAAAAGGCGATGACTTCGCGCTGCTCGTCCGACAATTCCTGATCCTGGCTCAGCCCCTGTTCGGACAGGGCTACAATCGCCTCAATCTGGTTCACCGGGCTCACTTCGGTCAGGTCGGTCGTGGCGCGGGTCACCTGCGGTGCGGGCGCTGTTTGCACCACCGCTGCGGGCTGCTGTTGCGCGATTTGCTGCTGGGCTGCGGGCTGATCAAACGCCCCCATGAAATAGCCCACGCCAATCGTCAACAGGGCCCCGGTCGACATCATGCCAACTGTCTCAGTGATATTCATGTTCTTCCCCCAATGCGGTCTCCGTCTGGCAGGACGGTTTAGTATGCGCGCCAATATATCGCGGATGTTGTCAAGCTCGCTACCATATGATGCGCAAAGTCGGCAAGCTTTGACCAGTCCCTGACGCCGAAAAGCTGGGGATAACTCAGAAATTCCCGCCATTTCGGCGGCTTGACGCCCGGCAAATCCTCGCTTAACGCTTTCGCATGGGGTCAAACTGCGACCACCCCGTGAGGCTTCGGCCCAAGGCTCGCATCCGCTGAAACCCTCAGAAAGGATGCCCCATGTCTGGCTTTCAAACCATCTCCCCTGCCGCGCTCATGCGCAGGATCGGCTTGCCTGATTGTCCCAAACTCATTGACTTGCGTATCCCAGAGGATCTGGCAGAGAACCCGGTTTTGATCCCCGGTGCATTCCCGCATGATTTCCGGAACTTTGACAATCTTCTCAAACAGGTAGGCGGTACACCTTGCGTTACGATCTGCCACGCGGGACATAAGATCAGCCACGGCGTCGCCGCCCGTCTGCGGGCCGCTGGAACCTCTGCCGAGGTGTTAGAGGGCGGTATGCTCGCTTGGCTGGCAGAAGCCTTGCCCGCCATTCCAATGGCAGCTGTGCCGACCTTGCCGGATGGCACCACCCGTTGGGTCACGCGCCACCGCCCCAAGATTGATCGCATCGCCTGCGCATGGCTTATCCGGCGTTTTGTTGATCCACGGGCCGAGTTTCTGTTTGTGCCTCCGGCGGAGGTTACGGACGTGGCTGACCGTTTCACGGCCACGCCTTATGACGTGCCGGGCGTGACCTTTGCCCATGATGGCCCGCTCTGCACCTTTGACGTGATGATCCGCACCTTCGGCCTGTCGCATCCGGCATTGGACCGATTGGCCGCTGTGGTGCGCGCCGCCGACACCGACAAGATGAAGGGTGTCCCGCAAGCGGCTGGATTGCTTGCCATTTCGGTTGGCCTCTCGCGCCAATTCAAAAATGATATCGACCAGCTTAACGCGGCACTCCCGCTTTATGATGCGCTTTATCGATGGGCACGTGACGGCCATACCGAAACCCACACAACCGATGCGCAGGCGCAGCCATGACTCCGGACTGGCACCAGATGTTGCGTGTCTTCGGACGCATCGGTTTGTTGTCATTCGGCGGTCCTGCGGCCCAAATTGCCGTCATGCATCGCGAATTGGTGGAAGAACGTGACTGGCTGACAGAAGATCAATTCCTGCGCGCCTTGACATTTTGCATGCTTCTTCCAGGGCCAGAGGCGATGCAACTCGCCACTTACGCCGGCTGGCGGCAACGCGGGATTGCGGGCGGCCTGCTTGCCGGTGGCCTCTTTGTCATTCCCGGTGCAATTGTCATCACGGCCCTTGCGTTGATCTACGGTGCCTATGGCTCTTTGCCGCTGGTGCAGGCGATTTTTGTCGGGGTGCAGGCTACTGTTGTTGTGATCGTGCTGGGCGCGATGCACAAACTGATCGGCAAGGCACTGCACGGGCCGATGGCGATTGCGCTTGCAGCCCTTTCCTTTCTGGCGCTCTTCGCTTTGTCGCTACCCTTTCCGCTGGTGATCGCGGCGGCGGCCTTGGTCGGGGCAACCCTCTTGCGCCGCACCCCCGCCCCCACCACAGAACCACCGCGCTGGCACGGGCTTGGCCGGATCATGATGATCGGCGGAGCAATCTGGGCCGCGCCGCTCGCCCTCTCATTTGCAGCCGGTCAGACCTTTCTGCTGGACATCGGCATCTACTTTTCCAAACTCGCCGTGGTCACCTTTGGCGGCGCCTATGCGGTTTTGGCCTACATGGCGCAAACCGTGGTGCAGGATTACGGCTGGATCACCACCACGCAGATGATGGATGGCTTGGGGCTGGCCGAGACGACGCCGGGTCCACTTATCCTTGTCACGCAGATGGTGGCGATGCTGGCAGGCTTGACCGCGCAGGGCACAGGCATGGCGCTATTGGCTGGTGGCATGGCGCTTTGGGTGACCTTTGTGCCTTGTTTCATCTGGATTTTCGCAGGCGCGCCGTTGATCGACTGGCTGGCAGGTCAGCCCCGATTGCAGGCAGCACTCGCGGGTATCACCGCGGCTGTTGTCGGGGTCATCGCGAACCTGTCGCTTTGGTTTGCGGTCCACGTCTTCTTTGGCGTGGTCATTCCCTTCACATCTGGCCCGATCACGCTCACCCTCCCCGTTTTGGACAGTCTCCAAGCCGTACCACTGGCGCTCGCGATCCTTGCTGGCTACTTGATGTGGCAACGTGGCTGGTCCTTGCTGTTCGTGCTGGCACTGAATGCAGGGCTGGGGCTGCTCTTATTTCTCGCAGGCATCCTCTAGGCCCCTTTCATCCCCCCAAGAATCTTCTATGCTGCGCTGGAGCGTCCGGAGGATTGGCCCTTGTCCCGCACCATTGATTACGGAAACCTCATGCATCGCGCCATGCGCGGTTTGATCCAGGAGGTTTTGAACCGGATCGCCAAAGAAGGCCTGCCCGGTGCGCACCATTTCTTCATCACCTTTGACACCATGCATCCTGATGTCGAAATAGCAGATTGGCTGTCTGACCGTTACCCGGGCGAGATGACAGTGGTCATTCAACACTGGTTCGACAACCTTGACGTCACCGACGAAGGCTTTGCAATCACTCTGAATTTCGGCAACAGCCCAGAGCCGCTTTATATCCCCTACGACGCCATCAAGACGTTCGTCGACCCATCGGTCGAGTTTGGCCTTCGGTTCGAAACCCAGGACGACGATGAAGATGATGACGACGATGACGCGGCAGAGGATGTCGCCGAAGAAGCGCCGATGGACGAAATGGTCGAACCTTCCGCGCCAGATGCACCGCAAGAGGCAGAGGTCGTCAGCCTCGACAAGTTCCGCAAGACTTAACTCGTCTCGCCGAGCACAATTTCTGATCCCACATCAATGGTTTGCGGCATGGTCTTGCCTGCGAATATGTCTTGCAACAGCGCCGCCACCTGCGCCCCGATCTGGTTGGCATATACGCCGACGGTCGTGATACGCGGCGTCGACACCGCCGAGACTTCAAACGCACCAAAGCCGGTGATTGCCAACTGCCGCGGTACGTCGATGCCCATCCGTTGGCATGCACTCAGCGCGCCAAAGGCCACAGGGTCCGATACGCAGACCAGCGCATCAAATTCCGCAATGCGCGCGCCCAAATCGGTGACCACCTGTGCCCCATGCGACATCGAAATCGGCGCGCGCCCTGCCACGATCACCTCCACCTTTGGCAAACCAAGCGACCTTGCCGCCGACAGGAGCCCCTCTAATCGGGCCGCACCCCGTTGATCGCTTTCGGCCTCTGCCCCGACAAAGGCCAACTTTTGCCGCCCGCGATCTGCCAGATGCTGCACAAGATCAGACATCGCCGCCGCATTGGAGAAACCGACCACATGGCCCAGCGGATCACTTGGCAAATCCCATGTCTCAATCACCGGGATCCGGGTGTCGATCAGCAATTTTCGCGTCGCATCGGTATGATACCCACCCGTCAACACAATCGCCTCGGGGTTGCGGGTCAGCAATTGCCCGACAAGTTCTTCTTCTTTTTCAACATCATAGCCCGTGCTTCCCAGCAAAAGCTGCAACCCGCTATCGGCAAGTGCGTCTGACAGACCCCGAAATGTTTCGGCAAAGTTAGCGTTGTTGATCGACGGCAGTGTGACCGCGACAAAGCCGCTTTTCTGGGTTCGAAACGCCTGTGCCGTGGTGTCATAGACATAGCCCAGCGTCGCGGCCACATCTTTGATTTTGGCACGGGTTTGGGCGTTGACAGTTTCATCCCCGCGCAGCGCACGGCTTACGGTCATCGGTGACATATCCACCGCGCGCGCGACGTCACGCATGGTAACGCGGCGGTTAGGGTCAGGCTTAGTCGTCATGCATGTCCGTCAACTGATTGTGGAACTTAACACCAAAATTGGCCGCAATAATTTCGCCTATCACCTGCTTTGGTTGATACCAAACGGGTGATGCCCGCGACGTTGTCATTGTCGTCCCTGTCTCAGGATCCAGATCAAAGGTTTTCAAGCAGCCCCCGGTGTCCAAGAGGCATTTCCAAATGCCCCCGCTCAATGCTCTCAGTCCGTTCAACCGATAATCGTCCTCACATACGCCTCTGCGTCCGCGAGCACGGCGTCAATAGGTTGATCAATATCAATGACATGCCCGCTTTCATCGCGGCCCAACGGTTCCAGAGCTGCATATTGGCTTTCCAGAAGCGCAGGTGGCATGAAATGCCCTTCCCGCGCATTCACCCGTGCGGCCAGAACCGCCTTTGGTGCAGCCAGATGCAGGAAATGCACGTCATGCGCCGCAAATTGGCGGATCGTATCGCGGTACGCGACCTTCAACGCCGAACATCCGACGATTACACCGCCTTCACCCGCCAACGCCTTGCCTACATCTGCAAGCCACGGCGCGCGGTCTGTGTCTTCCAACGGAATGCCTTGGGACATTTTGGCGATGTTCGCGGCCGGATGCAGATCATCACCATCGACAAACCGCAGGCCCATGCGCGCTGCAATAGACTGGCCGACTGTGGACTTGCCGCACCCCGACACGCCCATCACAACAAAGCGGCCCATCACAGTGACGCCGTTATTCCGCCGTCGACATAAAGCGTGTGACCATTCACGAAACTCGACGCGGCAGAAGACAAGAACACTGCCGCCCCCACCAATTCATCCACATTGCCCCAACGCCCTGCCGGGGTCCGCTTTTCCAGCCAAGCCGAAAACTCCGGGTCGGCCACAAGTGCGGCATTCAGCGGCGTATCGAAATAACCCGGCGCAATCGCGTTGCATTGCAACCCGTGCTTGGCCCAATCGGTGGCCATCCCCTTGGTCAGATTGCCCACAGCGCCCTTTGTGGCCGTATAAGGCGCAATTCCGGGCCGGGCGAGCGCGGTTTGCACACTCGCGATGTTGATGATCTTGCCCGCACCACGTCCGATCATATGCCGCGCGACGGCCTGGCCCACATGAAAGACGCTGGCGATATTGGTCTGCAAAAGCCGCTCGAACGCATCAGCTGGAAAGTTCTCCAGCTCGGTCCGGTGCTGCATTCCGGCGTTGTTGATCAGAATATCAATCGCACCCTGATCCGTCTCATAGTCGTCGACGGCGCTCCGCACCGCGTCATGATCGGTTGCATCAAAGGCCAGTGTGTCGGCCCCATCCAAGGCCTCTGCTGCGGTGGCCAGCTTGGCGGTGTCACGTCCGTTCAGAATGACCTGCGCGCCGGCATCAATCAGCCCCTGTGCAAGCGCGTACCCAATCCCTTGGGAAGACCCCGTGATAAGTGCGCGCTTGCCTTTGAGTGAAAACAGTTCTGACATATCGTCCCCTCAGGTCACAATGATGGCGCTTGACAGCCGATCGACCGTTGCCGATGACATGTTACCGATACCAATGCTTGTCAAGCAAGGAAGCCATGGTGTCAGATGCCGCCAGACGCCAGGTCGCACCATGCACTGCCTCCGCCATGACCAGCGAAACGATGTGCCAACCGGATCTCATACCCGCCATCTGAAGGAATACGCATGAAAGCCATCGTTGCCCACGCCGCCAAGGACCTTCGGATCGAAGAACGCGTCGCCCCGCCTCCCGGACCCGGTCAGGTGCGGATCGCGATGCAGGCTGGTGGTATCTGCGGATCAGACCTGCATTATTATCAACACGGCGGCTTTGGCACCGTGCGCCTGAAAGAACCGATGGTTCTGGGTCACGAGGTGTCTGGTGTGATCGAAAGCACCGGGGCAGGTGTTGATCTGGCAGTGGGTGATCTCGTCGCCGTCTCTCCGTCACGCCCTTGCGGGCAGTGTCGCTATTGTGCGTCCGGCGCGCAGAACCACTGTCTGCACATGCGGTTTTATGGGTCAGCGATGCCGTTTCCGCATATACAGGGCGCGTTCCGACAAATGCTTGTCGCCGATGCTGCCCAATGCGCGCCCGCATCGGGCTTGACCGCAGCAGAGGCGGCAATGGCCGAACCTTTGGCCGTTGTGCTGCACGCTGCGCGGCAGGCCGGTGATCTGGTTGGCAAACGGGTCTTGGTCACCGGCTGCGGCCCCATTGGCCTTCTTGCGGTGCTGGTGGCGCGGGCGGCGGGTGCCGCACAGATCGTAGCAACAGACATTACCGCATTCACGCTGCAAAAAGCGCAAGAGATTGGCGCTGACACCACCCACAACGTGGCGGATGACCCCGATGCGCTGACTGGCTACGCCGCAGACAAAGGCCACTTTGATGTGCTGTTTGAATGCACCGGCGCGGCCCCAGTTGTCGCGTCAACCATTCCGGCCCTGCGTCCTGGTGCCACGATGGTGCAACTGGGGCTTGGCGGCGACATGACCCTCCCGGTCCAGGCCATGACAGCCAAGGAACTGGTGCTCAAAGGGTCTTTTCGCTTTCACACCGAATTCTTCACCGCCGTGCGGATGATGCAGGCCGGACGTCTGGATGTGAAACCGCTGATCACCCATACCTTGCCGCTTGATCAGATGCAGGCCGCCTTTGACCTCGCCTCTGACCGAACGCAGGCGCTCAAGGTACAAATCGCCTTTGCCTAGACTTTTTGTTGCGTGTGCCTGCGCAACTCGGCCCGCGCCACCTGACGGCGGTGCACCGCATCCGGCCCGTCCGCCATCCGCAACGTACGCGTCGCGGTCCATGCTGCCGCCAATGGTGTGTCCTGAGAGATTCCCATCGCACCATGCATCTGGATCGCCTCGTCGATCACCTCCAGCGCTACGCGCGGGGCGACGACCTTGATCTGGCTGATCCACGGGGCCGCCGACCGCGCATCACCCTGATCCATCATCCATGCGGCTTTCAGGCACAACAGCCGCGCCTGTTCGATCTTCATCCGTGCCTCTGCGATGATGTCGAAATTCGCACCAAGTGCCGCAATCGGTTTGCCAAACGCCTCGCGCACCAACGACCGTTGACACATCGCCTCTAGGGCTGCCTCGGCCTGACCAATGGCCCGCATACAGTGGTGAATGCGCCCAGGCCCCAGTCGCCCTTGTGCAATCTCAAATCCGCGACCCTCACCTAACAGCAGGTTCTCTGCTGGCACACGGACATCCGTAAACCGGATATGCATATGCCCGTGTGGTGCATCGTCATGGCCGTAAACCTGCATCGGGCGCAAAACCTCGATCCCCGGCAGGCGGGCATCAACCACGATCATGGAATGCTGCTGATGTTTAGGTGCATCAGCAGCCCCGGTGCGCACCATCACGATGTAAACCGCCGTGCGCGGGTCCCCTGCTCCGCTGGCCCACCACTTTTCACCGTTCAGCACATAGTCATTGCCGTCCCGTACGCAAGACAGCGCAATGTTGGTCGCATCGGACGAAGCGACATCCGGTTCCGTCATCAAATAGGCCGACCGCATTTCACCCGCCAGCAGCGGCTTCAACCAACGCTCTTTCATGGCAGGCGTGCCGTAGCGTTCGAACACTTCCATGTTGCCCGTATCGGGCGCGTTGCAGTTAAAGACCTCTGCCGCGATGGTCACCTTGCCCATCTCTTCGGCCAGATATGCGTATTCGACCGTCGTCAGCCCAAAGCCCTTGTCGCTGTCGGTCAGCCAGAAGTTCCACAAACCCGCCGCCTTGGCCTTTGCTTTGAGTCCCTCCAAGATCTCAGTTTGGCGTGGGGTAAAGACCCAGCGATCACCCACCGCGACCTCTGCGTGATATTCGTCGGCCAGCGGTGCGATCTCGTCCCGGATCATTGCCGCCACCCGGTCGCGCAAGTCCGCGACCCGCGCGCTCATCCCGAGGTTCATATCCATCGTTCCATCCCCTCAAGGCTTTGCATTCCGGTCTGACTGGACCAAACTCCGCAGATACTTGTCAACGCCTCTGCCCGCGAAAGCCCTGCCATGACCACAGCTGATCTGCGCCATTCCTTCGATCACACCACCCTGCAGACCTATCTGGCGACCCATGTGCCCGGCTTCACCACACTCGACGGGATCACCCGGTTCACCGGCGGCCAATCGAACCCCACTTATCGGATCACCAGCGGTGCGCGCGCCTTTGTGGTTCGCGCCAAGCCGACGGGAAAGCTGCTCAGCTCCGCCCATCAGGTGGCACGCGAATTCCGCGTGATGCAGGCCCTGCGTGACACTCCCGTGCCAGTGCCGCAGATGTACCATCTGACAGGCGATGAAAGCCCTCTGGGCCCACAGTTCTTCGTGATGGAGGCGCTCACAGGCCGCACTTTCTGGGACCCTGCCCTGCCTGACCTGACCCACGTTGACCGCACCGCGATCTACCACAACATGGTGCGGGTGATGGCCGACCTGCACAGCGTTGATGTGGCGGCGGTCGGGTTGTCAGACTTTGGGGCGCCCGGCAACTACTTTGCGCGTCAGGTTGGCCGCTGGACCAAGCAATACCGCGCCGCCGAATTGAAACCCAACGCGGATGTCGACTGGCTGATCGACTGGCTGGCAGAGCGGATCCCCGACGATGACGGCCAGATCAGCATCGTGCACGGCGACTTCCGGCTTGATAATCTGATGTTCGCCCCCGATGGCACCGCGGTTCTGGCGCTGCTCGATTGGGAACTTTCGACAATCGGCCATCCAATGGCCGATCTGGCCTATCAGATCATGGGGATGCAATTGCCCAATCAAGGTGTGGCGCGCGGTCTGGGCAATGCGGATCGTGCGGCTTTGGGCATCCCGACCGAACAGGATTACATCGCGGCCTATTGTAACGCGCGTGGCATCCAGCCGCCTGCCAATTGGCCATTCTTTCTGACCTTCAGCTATTTTCGCTTCATCGCCATCATTCAGGGCGTGATCCGCCGTGCGGTGGATGGTAACGCCTCGAATCCCGGTGATCTTGGCCAGATGCAAGCTGCAATTCCCGCACTGGCGCAAGTCGCGCGCCGGATTGCGAAACCATAAGGGTACACACAGGCGCAAAAGGCACACAAAACACACGCAAAACAGGCATCTAAACGAAATCTGGTTTCACGCCCAACCTGATTATGCCAAAGATACCGCCATGACCACGTCGCTGCTGATCCTCAATGGTCCAAACCTCAATCTGCTGGGTACGCGCCAGCCAGAGGTCTATGGCGCGACCACCCTTCCGATGATCGAAACCCTTTGCGCCAATCACGCCAAGGCGCTGGGTGTCGCGGTGGCGTTTGAACAATCCAATCACGAAGGCGCGCTGGTCGATGCGATCCATGCCGCACGTGGCGTGCATGCTGGGATCATCCTCAATGCCGGTGCCTATACGCATACGTCAATTGCGTTGATGGATGCGATTTTCTCGACCGAAGTGCCAACCATTGAACTGCACCTGTCCAACGTTCATGCCCGCGAAGAATTCCGAGGCAAATCCTATATCGCCAAAGCGGCCATTGGGGTCATCTGCGGCTTTGGCGCAGGAGGCTACCCACTGGCGATGACTGCAATGCGCGACTATCTGGACGGTGCCGCATGACTCAGCTTTTGGACCATCTCGCGGCGCTGACCAACGCTAAAACAGATAACGAGCTGTGGAACTATCACGTTGGCCTGATGAAATCCTATGGCTTTGACCGTGTGCTCTATGGCTACACACGCTACCGCACCACACATGGGCTTGGCGATCCGCAGGATTGGGTCATTTTGACCAATCACGGTCCTGAGTTCATGGAAAGCTTCTTTACCGACACCCATTACGATCATGCGCCGATGCTGCGGTGGGCGCTCAACAACAATGGCGCGTGTAGCTGGCGCTGGATGGAAGAACTGGCACAGACCGGCAACCTCACCCCGGGTGAGATGAACGTGCTGCAGATCAACCAGAAACACGAAGTGACGGCAGGCTACACCATCAGTTTCCGTTCGGTTTCTGAGCGCAGCAAAGGTGCCATTGGTCTGGTGGGCAGCCCACGCATGAATCAGGACCAGGTGGAAGAGGTTTGGGCAAAGCACGGTGACGAACTCATCGTGCTGAACAACATTTTCCACCTCAAGCTTTTGACCCTGCCCTATTCCGGTGCGCGTCCGCTGACCAAACGCCAGCGCGAAGTGCTGCAATGGGTGGGCGACGGGAAAACCACGCAGGACATCGCGATTCTGCTGGAACTGACCCCGGCCACCGTCGAAAAGCACTTGCGCCTTGCGCGCGAAGCGCTTGACGTCGAGACCACAGCGCAGGCCGTTCTAAAGGCCGCGTTTTATAATCAGATGTTCGTCCTGGAAGACGTCGACAACTGAGTTTTGACCGAAGGGTCAGGTTTACCTTACTTTCATGACGCGGCGTCAAATGGCACGTTTACCTTGTTCCGTGAGTGGTGGCCTTAGGCCAGGGAACAGCGGGCCGGAACCCTTGCGATTTCAAGGCAAGCCGGTCCGCAACTAAACCAGCAACGGGGAATTGATCCTCTGACCTGGCCCTGCATAAAGCGCGCCTGTCCCATCCCAATGACTGCGCGCGGGGGTAACGAGTACGGCGCCGCAATTCTCCCGATTGCGGCGCCTTTTTTCTCGTTGGTTGAATGCGTTAGCTTAGATCGACACCGTGTAGCTGAAATTCAGTACATCTTGATAATCGGCGCTCAGCTCATCAAAGGAATCATATGTTGTGACCACATTGGTCGCACCGCGCATATCCACTACCTTGAATGTCCATTCGTGCGATGCGTCACCATCTTGATCAATGCGGATCGCTTGGGTGCGGCCGTCCTCGGCATATGAAATCACCCGTTGGTCGCCGTTGTCAAAACTGGTCTGGAACGTGTCAACTTTGCCATCGTCGCCATAAACCCGGACACGTAGATCCCAAGGTGTAATATCAAAAGTGTCGGCCTGTTCACGCACGGACAGCACACCTTGATCATAACCAAGGCTGGTGTTGATCCCGTTGTCGCCCGCGATGAATTTGCCATTCACATAGCCTTCGTCAACATTATAGCTCGTCAGCCGCGAGTCCCAGCCAAAGGCGTTGCCTGTGTCTTGCTCGTTGACTTCATAGCGTTGGCCGTCGACAAAAGTTTCCTCGCGCAACAAACCGTTGTCGTTTGTCACCTCCTTGGCGGCGATACGTCCTTGCGCATCATACCGAATGACAATTGAATCCCAGGTTTTCGCATTGCCGGTGTCAAACTGTTCAACCGTGAATATCTGGCCACCGTCAAAGGTTTCCTGCTTCAGCACACCATTGTCGAATTGTGTCTCGCGATAGGCCTTGTCGCCGTTCACCTCAAAATAGGTGGTCTGGCTGTCCCAGCCCTGCCCCGCAGGATCGCCGGATTGGGTCCGATCAATCAATTCCTGCCGGGATTTGATGCCATCAGAAAAATAGATCGTCTCGAATCGTCCGTCGTCATAGTCGATCTCGATTCCCGCTTTGTCACCATTGGCCTCAAAATAGGTGTTGTGGCTTTGCCAAATACGCGCATCGCCTGCACGGTCTGTTTGTGACACACGCGACAGCGCGCCATCGCTATAATAGTCCAACCGCAGAACACCGTCGTCGAACTCTGTCTCACGTCCGGCCAGCGCCCCGTCCGGCTCATAATAGGTCGAGATCCGCTCCCACTCTTGCCCTGCCGGGTCCCCGGCAGCGGTGCGGTCATACTGGTCCTCGCGCGACAGCGCGCCGGAATCGTAGCTGCGGGCAACTTCACGCCCGTCATCGTAGGTGATCACCTGCCCTGCAATAAGGCCGTTGTCGTAATAGGTCTGAATGTCGATCCAGTCTTGGACATCTGTCTCGTCCAGCTGGGTGATTTGTGACAACGCGCCAAACTCATATGTCTCCAACCGTCGCTCGCCCGTATCATAGAGCGTCTCGCGGCCAGCCAAATCGCCATTGGCATCATAGTAGGTGTCAATCCGCTCCCAATCACGGGTGCCGGGGACGGTCGTAGAATCCAACTCAGTCAGTTGAGACCGCACGCCGTTTTCGAAAATCTCGATCTTGGCAGAGGTGTCATCATACGTGATTTCACTGCCGACAATAACGCCGTTGTCATAGTAGACCCGCACCACATCCCAAGGGTTCGCATCGGGGTTGGCGCTGGAATCAAACTTGCGCGTTTCGGTGATCACGCCCGCATCATAGATGTCCGTTCGGATCGAACCATCGTCATATTCCCAATCCCGTTGGATCCTGTCGCCATTGTCAGCGATCTGCGTGATAATCGTTGACCAATCAAAAAGGTCATCGGTGTCGGTCTGGGTAATAATCTGCGGCATGTGTAAGTCCTAAACGCTTGATATGGCGTTAGGATTACCCCGTTATTGGGCCGGGATTGCGGCACGAAGGGGGCAGCAACAGCAAAAAGGCCCGCCACATAGGTGACGGGCCTTAAACTGGTTTTGAAAAGCCGGTGTTAACCGTTCAGCTTGGCCACTTCGGCGGCAAAATCTTCTGCCACAACCTCAATGCCTTCGCCCTTTTCAAGACGCACGAACCCGGTGATCTCGACACCGGCTTCGGCGGCTGCGGCACCCACGGTCAGATCGGGGTTCACCACGAAGGACTGATTCACCAGCGTGATCTCGGACATGTACTTTTTCATCCGACCGATGATCATCTTCTCGATGACCTGCTCAGGCTTGCCGGATTCGCGGGCGATATCCATCTGAATTTGCTTTTCCTTCTCAACCATCGCCGGGTCCAGATCAGCTTCATTCAGGGCAGCCGGGTTGGTGGCTGCGATGTGCATCGCAACCTGACGGCCAAAGGCTTCGTTGTCGCCGGTCATGGCGACCAGCACACCGATGTTGCCCATGTCGGTGGCAGCCGCGTTGTGCACGTAAGTTACAACAGACGCACCTTCCAATGCCGCCATCCGGCGCACGGACATGTTCTCGCCGATCACAGCAACCGCGTCGGTCACGGTCTGCTCAACCGTCTTGCCGTCGATGTCTGCAGCCTTCAGCGCGTCGATGTCGTTCACACCCAGCGCGGCGTTTGCAATCTTCGCAACCATGGCCTGAAAGTCGGCGTTCTTGCCAACGAAGTCAGTTTCAGAGTTCACTTCGACAGCAACACCCTTGCCACCGGATACAGCCACGGCCACAAGGCCCTCTGCTGCGGTGCGGCCAGACTTCTTGGCGGCCTTCGCCAGACCTTTGGTGCGCAGCCAGTCGGTTGCAGCTTCCATGTCGCCGTCGTTTTCGGTCAACGCCTTCTTGGCGTCCATCATGCCTGCGCCGGTTGCTTCGCGCAGTTCTTTCACCATTGCAGCGGTGATAGCCATGTCATCTCTCCTTGAGAATAATCATATGTGCCGGGCGGGCGCGAACACGCCCTGCCCGGTCGATGTGACAAGCGTGTGACGCTTAATCTGCGGTGGCTTCTGCCGGGGCTTCTGCGGCTTCTTCAGCCACGGCTTCCTCGGCCAGCTCTTCCATCGCACCCATGTCGACGCCTGCCGCACCCAGTTGGGCGGACATGCCATCTAGGGCTGCACGTGCGGCCAGATCGCAGTAAAGCGCAATGGCGCGGGCTGCGTCGTCGTTGCCAGGAATGATGTAATCCACGCCTTCGGGCGAGCAGTTGGTGTCGACAATAGCAACAACCGGGATGCCCAGCTTTTTGGCTTCGGCAATGGCCAGGTCTTCCTTGTTGACGTCGATGACGAACAACAGATCAGGTGTGCCACCCATCTCGGCGATCCCGCCCAGCGAGGCTTGCAATTTGCCCTGCTCACGCTCCATGCCAAGACGCTCTTTCTTGGTCAGGCCTGCGAACCCGGTCGAGGATGCTTCGTCAATCGCCTTGAGGCGACCGATCGACTGCGACACGGTCTGCCAGTTGGTCAGCGTGCCACCCAACCAGCGGTGGTTCATGTAGAACTGTGCAGATTTCTCTGCTGCTTCAGCAATCGGCTTGGCGGCCTGACGCTTGGTGCCAACGAACAGAATGCGGCCACCCTTGGCAACGGTGTCGCGAATGGCTTGCAACGCCTGATCCAGCAGCGGGACCGTCTGGGTGAGGTCCATGATATGAATGCCGTTGCGGGATCCGTAGATGTACTGGCCCATCTTGGGGTTCCAGCGTGCGGTCTGGTGACCAAAGTGTACGCCTGCTTCAAGCAGTTGGCGCATGGTGAACTCAGGTAAGCCCATGTCTTTTCCTTTTCCGGTTTCAGCCTCAGCGGGGAATTAGACCAAGTGGCCCAACCGGTGGATCATCAGGGATGTCTCCCCCTCTGACCCGCCCCCGCCTGTGGGATTAAGTGCGCGCCGTATAGACCGGCCAATAGGACTTGGCAAGCGCAGAAACGTTAGGAAAAACAAGCACGCGAGGGCGGGTCCGTTTGACCACGCGGCACGGAAACTCTCCCCAATTTACGCGACCCACGTCTGGCAAGCCGCATCAGGGCTTGCGCAGCAAGTTCCACGCACTGCTTTGGGTTTCCCAATCCGCCTTTACCATCGGCAGGGTCGCCCGTGTTTCATAGCCCTGCCGGGCAAAAAACTGCAGCGCAGAAGCATTCTGATCGGCCAGGATCACTGACATACCCGCAGCCCCGACGCCGTCTTCGGCAGCGCCAAGCAGGGCGCGGGCAACACCTTGTCGCCGCACGTCGGGCATGACGGCGAGGGCAGAGATGGTCCGGGTATCCCGCGCCTCGTTCTCCAACCGGATCAACGGACGCAAGATGGGATGGGTTTCGCTGGTGATCTCGGCGGGGCGATGGGCCAGCTGATCGGTCATCACCACGCCAACCACACGGTCGCCATCGACGGCCAATGTCGCATGTCGCCAAGACAGGCTGCCCTCATCCTGTGACACCTGCGCACAGCCGTATTCCAAGGGCGACTGGCTGAGATCTGTCTTGCGTGCCCACAAGGTTGAAATCAGCCCATCGCTTGAGACATCCGCAAATGCGGCGATGTCCTGTGCGTCAGCGCGTGTCGCTGGTCGCAGACAAATGGTCATTGTCAGCTCCCTTACAACGTCCCGCCTCCGATATTGGCGGACCAAAGCGCTTTCACAAGGTAAGGAATTCCAGCCTTTTCGGACTTACGGTCTGGCGAAGGTTCACAGGAAAACGCGCTCCACACACCAATAAGCCGCTACAACAGCGATCAGGATCGACCCCGGCATCGCCACCATTTGGCGATAACTGTCAAAGCGGCCAACCACAACCGATGCCGCCGACAGCCCCAACAAAATGGCAACCGTTGCGATCAATGGCACCATGGCCGCCACCAGATCTGGCGCCATGCCAGAGATCGGGATGATCAGTGCGATCACAGCCACCATCAGCGCCAGATAAACGGCAGCCGCCGTGCGGCTCTCAGTTCCGGCGTCGCTATGATCAATTGCCTTCATGACACAGACATAGGCCACGCCGATCACCGCCAACTGGCCGATTTCAACACCGATGTTGAACCCGATCAGCGCCGGCACAAACGTCCCCTCTGGCAATCCGAACTCGGCAAGGACAGAGGCAAAGCCAAGCCCGTGCAGCAGACCAAATCCAAAGATAATGAACGGTCGCCAGCGTGACAAACCGTCCGTGAACAGGTTTTCAACCGCAACATAGACAATCGACAACGCGATCAGCGGCTCAACAATGCTGCCCGGAACGGTGACATAACCCAACGCCGCCAGCGCCAACGTGATCGTATGCGCCAGCGTAAAGGCACTGACCTGCCACAAGAGCGGCCCCATGCGTGTGGACAGGAAAAACAGCCCCAGCACAAACAGGATATGATCTAGCCCAAGTGGCACGATATGATCAAAGCCAACAGGGATATAGTTGACAAAGGTCTGCATCGGCCCTAATTGCGCGCCGCCCGCCAGTGGGATCGGCCCAGTGGCCGCACCCGATTGCAAGTAACCATCATAGGGTGCAGGCACATCAACCTGCCGCAACACCATGGTGCCAAAGCTGCGGTCCCATGCAAAAGACACCGTCTCGGCCCCTTGCGGCAATGCAGCGGCCACCCGAATGGCTGAGGCGCGCGCCAGATCCACATCGCCCACATCCCCGGCAAGTGCCTCGACCAACGTTAGATCAAGCGGGACATCATCAGCGGTCACACTGATCCGTGCGGCCATCTGCGGCCAGAACGCTGCGAATGCGGCTTGCAACTCTGCCGGTTCCAACGCCCGCAGCCTGTCATAATCGGCCGCTTGCGGTGTCGCATCCGTATCCAGCACGCTGTCCTGATCGATCCCGGCAATGAAGCTCTCCATCGACAGGCGCATGTCAAAAACGAGGCTGTCGCCTTCTTTGCGCATATCGGCAATCGTCGGCAGCACCTCGTGGGCCTGCGCAGATGACGCCAGCGTGATCCAGACCAGCATCGCGCTTGACATTACCCATGCCAGTGCCACCCTTGAAGCTAACAAAAAGGAAAATCTCATGCGTCTGTTCGCCATTGTTTTTGCACTGCTTTCTACACCGCTCGTGGCGCACGAATTTTGGATCGAACCGCAAGCCTATCAAGTTGCGCCGGACGGTAGAATGATTGCCGATGTTGTCAATGGGCAGGAATTTGCGGGCAACCGGCAACCCTATCTCCCGCAACGGTTCGCGCACTTTGTGGATTTTGCCGGTGGTAAGGTCGCCAATGTGTCAGGCCGCCCCGGCGATACGCCCGCCCTTGATGCACCTGCTACGCCTGAAGGTCTGCATGTGATCGCCTACCAATCCCGCAACGCCACGGTGGACTATGAAACCTGGGAGAAATTTCAGAATTTCGTCGATCACAAGGATCTGGGCGATGTGCTGACCCGGCACCGCGCCCGCGGACTGCCAGAGGCGAATTTCATCGAAGTCTATTCCCGCTATTCCAAATCCCTGATCGGCGTCGGTGATGCCGCGGGCAGCGATGTGCGCACCGGATTGGAAACCGAAATCGTGGCCCTGACCAACCCCTATACCGATGACCTGTCGTCAGGGATGCGGTTGCAACTTTTCTACCGTCAGGACGTGCGGGCCAATGAACAGATCGAGATATTCGAGAAATCGGCCAGCGGCGCCGTGAACATCTTTCTGGTGCGCACCGATGCCCAAGGCATCGCCACCGTGCCGGTCAAAACCGGCCACAGCTATATGGCCGATGCCGTGGTGCTGCGCGAACCAAACGCCTCTGTGGCGGCCGATACCCGCGCGGTCTGGGAAACGCTTTGGGCCAACCTGACCTGGGGTGTACCGGGCTAAGACCCGCAACCAACCTCTTGCAGACCGCCTTTGGCTCCTGCAAACCGGGGACATGACGCAACAACCTGATATCCTCTGCATCGGTTCGGTCCTGTGGGACGTGATCGGGCGTTCGGCCAGCCATATGCGGCTGGGCTCTGACGTACCGGGCCGGATCACCCGCTTGCCCGGCGGCGTGGCGATGAACATCGCCATGACACTGCACCGCTTTGGCATGAAACCCGCCCTGCTGACGGCCATTGGCCGCGATGCCGAAGGCGAAGAACTGATGACAGAGGCGCGCCGCATGGGCCTGATCTGCGATCATGTCTATCGCTCTGAAGACTTGCCCACCGACGTTTACATGGCCATCGAGGGGGCCAACGGGCTGATCGCCGCCATCGCTGACGCGCATTCGCTCGAGGCGGCAGGCCTGCGCATCCTGCAACCCCTGCGCAATGGGGCCATCGCGCGCGAAGGTGAACCCTTTCCAGGCCCCATCGCCCTTGACGGCAACCTGACCGTTGATGTGCTGCAAACCATTGCCACCTCTCCGCTTTTTAAAGGTTGCGACCTGCGCGTCGCCCCCGCCTCACCGGGCAAGGCCGAACGCCTGCTGACCCTGATGAACCGCCCGGCCACCACGCTCTATGTGAACCTCGAAGAGGCGGGGCTGCTCTGCCAAACCACCTTTGACACTTCCACAAGTGCCGCAGCTGGCCTGATGCACCGCGGCGCGCATCGGGTGCTGGTCACGGATGGTGGGAAATCCGCTTCCGAAGGGACCGCAGGCGACATCATCACCCAAACACCGCCCGACGTCCTTGTGACCCGCGTAACCGGCGCGGGCGACACTTTCATGGCCGCCCATATCGCGTCAGAGGCGCAGGGCCATGACCGCGCATCTGCCCTTCACCGCGCGCTACAAGCCGCCGCCACCTACGTTTCCGGAGAGACCCCCCTGTGATCCCCCTTACTTATAGCGCCGAAGTCGCCGCCGCCCGTGCCGCAGGCACCCCCATCGTCGCCCTTGAAAGCACGATCATCACCCACGGGATGCCCTACCCGCAGAACGTCGAAACCGCCAAGCTGGTCGAGGCAGAGGTGCGTGCTCACGGTGCCACCCCCGCCACAATCGCCGTGCTGGACGGGCAATTGCACATCGGGCTGGAACCTGCGCAGCTGGACGCATTGGCCACGGCACAGGATGTCGCCAAACTCAGCCGCGCCGACATGGCCGCCTGCATCGCCCAAGGCGGCACCGGGGCCACAACCGTGGCCGCCACAATGATCGCCGCCGATCTGGCCGGTATCTCCGTCTTTGCCACCGGCGGCATTGGCGGCGTCCATCGCGGGGCCGAGCACAGCTTTGACATCTCTGCAGACCTGCAGGAACTGGCGCAAACGCCGGTGACCGTCGTTGCGGCTGGGGCCAAAGCCATTCTGGACTTGCCCAAAACCTTCGAAGTCCTTGAAACCCTTGGTGTGCCAGTCATCGCTTACGGTCAGGACATGCTGCCCGCTTTCTGGTCGCGCAGCTCTGACGTGGCCGCCCCCCTGCGCATGGATGACGCCGCTGCCATCGCGCGCGCGCAGCAAACCCGCACCGCGATGGGCCTTGCAGGCGGCCAACTCGTCTGCAACCCGATCCCCGCAACGGACGAGATTCCCGCCGCGACCCTCGCCCCGATCATCGCCAAGGCCCTGGCCGAAGCAGACGCGCAAGGGATCAGCGCAAAATCGGTCACGCCCTTCCTGCTGGATCGGATATTTCACCTCACCGAAGGCCGGTCCTTGCAATCCAACATTGCGCTTGTGTTGAACAATGCACGTCTTGGCGCCGCAATTGCTGCCGAAATGGTGCGCAACACCGGCTGATCCACGTCAAAGCTTGTGGCCGCGGGTTGCGCCGCTTACATGAGCTTCAGGATTTCGCGCGAAAGACACGATGCAAAACGACCCTGATCACCCGGACACCACTCGCCTGCGCCGCCCGGGCCTGTTTTCGCGACTGCGCAGCAACTTTCTGGCGGGTCTGATCATCGTCGCCCCCATCGGGATGACCTTCTGGCTGATCTACACCGTTGTCGGCTGGATCGACAGCTGGGTCTGGCCTTTTGTGCCCGACTACTACCAGCCCGAAGCACTGGTGAACCGCTATTTGGTGCCCGAAGGCGCGGACCCGATCAACGTCAACGTCCGCGGCATCGGCGTGGTGATCTTCCTGATCTTCACTGTTGTCGTGGGTTGGCTCGGCAAGGGCCTGATCGGCCGCAGCTTTCTGCGGTGGGCTGAACGGATCGTCGACCGGATGCCCGTCGTCCGGTCGATCTACAATGGCGTCAAGCAAATCGCCGAAACCGTGTTTTCGCAGCGCGACACGTCCTTTGATAAGGCCTGCCTGATCGAATACCCGCGCAAAGGCATCTGGGCCATCGCCTTCATCTCGACCAACGCGAAAGGCGAAATCAAAGCCAAGCTGCCCGGCGATGGCGAGATTGTCACCGTCTTCCTCCCCACAACACCAAACCCCACCTCGGGCTTCTTACTGTTCCTGCCGCGCGCGGATGTGATCGAACTCGACATGACGGTCGAGGATGCGGCAAAACTCGTGATCTCTGCGGGCCTTGTCTATCCAAACGGCAAAGACCCGACCACGCCACCTGATGCTTAGCGCCGCCGCGACCGGGTTTGCCACCGCCTTTGCCCTGATCCTCGCCATCGGCGCGCAGAACGCCTTTGTGTTGCGCCAAGGTCTCATGCGACAACACGTGTTCTGGCTGTGCCTGCTTTGCGCTGTCTCTGATGCGATCCTGATCACCGCAGGTGTGCTGGGCTTTGGTGTGCTTGTCGCGCAATACCCCAGCCTGCCGCAGTTCATGGCTTGGGGTGGGGCTGCATTTCTCTTTGCCTACGGCGCGCTGCGCCTGCGCGCCGCGTGGCTGGGTGTCTATGACATGCAAATGGGTGGCCAGTCCAAAGGGCTCTGGGCGACGCTCGCCACCGGGGCCGCCTTCACATGGCTGAACCCGCATGTCTATCTGGACACGCTGGCGCTGATCGGTGCCATCTCAACGGCCTATCTGGGGAACGCCAAGCTTGCATTTGGCGCAGGCGCGGTCACCTCGTCCTTCGTCTTTTTCTTCGGGCTGGGCTATGGCGCGCGGCTTTTGACACCGATCATGCAATCGGCCCGGTCATGGCGCATCCTTGATGTGATCATTGGGCTGGTGATGTGGGCGCTGGCCCTGAAACTTATCCTGTAGAAAGTTCAGGCAAACATCGCCTCCAGATCGACAGTGCTGCGCTTGTTCAGCGCGCCCTTATGTGTGGCCAAAAACTGCTCTGCTGCCTGTTGCCCGGCTGCTTTCAGTCGCCCCAGCACAACCGCATTGGGAATGGTCTTGGTCGCCACATTCAGATCGTTCATCAGGTCATCGTCGGCAATCATATGTACCAGCACATTCTTCATCGCGCCCTTTTGCACCTTGCCATCCGCAATCAGCCTGCGGACGAAATCAATCGCGCGCAGCTCGCGCAGCAGCGACGAATTGAAACTGATCTCATTGATCCGATTGGCAATCGCCTGACTGTCGCGCGGCAGGTCCTCGCGGTGCAGCGGGTTGATATTCACGATCAAAATGTCATCCGGCAGCGCCGGTTCAAACAGCGGAAACAGCGCCGGGTTCCCGGTGTAACCCCCATCCCAGAACGCCTCTTCCTTGCCGGTCTTGGGGTCCACAAACTCCACCGCCTGAAACAGGCTGGGAAGGCAGGCCGAGGCAAGGATCACCTCCGGCGAGATCTCCTCGCCCTGAAACACCCGGATCTTACCACTGCGCACATTCGTGGCACAGATATGGATCAACGGCCCTTCGTTGGCGCAGACCTTGTCATAGCTGAACTGCTCGACGATCCGCCGCAACGGATTTTGCATCAGCGGCCCGTAGACGTAAGGTGAAAACAGTCGCGTCGTCAGGTCAAATCCCTGATACGGCAGCGAATATTCCATCGCCTTGGCCCAGAACGGCGCCGTTGCACCCCAGGCCCCGACCCAGGCCGACAGCCCCTCATCGGTGATCGCACCCACCTGCCCCCACAGCCAGTCCAGATTGGCGCGCGCACCCGCACGACCATCTTCAATCATCCCTGCCTTCAGCGCCGCTGCATTCAATGCCCCTGCCGAAGTACCTGAAATCGCGGCGATCTCGATCTCTTCGTCCTGCAAAAACCGATCCAGCACGCCCCAGGTGAACGCCCCGTGTGCGCCGCCACCTTGCAAGGCCAGATTGATCCGTTTCACCACTGCGGTCCCCTGTTTCTTCTGGCCGGAAATACCTCGAGGGCTTTGTCCATTGCCTCGCACTTGGTCCCAGAGACACTGACGAAGGGGCTGGCCCCCTGTCGCTTTGTCATTGTGCGGTCCAGCCACCATCCGCGGCTATCGCCGTGCCGGTGATCTGTGCTGCCGCGTCCGAGCACAAAAAGGTAACGATGCCCGCCAATTGCGCGACCGTGACAAAATCCTTGGACGGCTGTTTGGCCAGGATCACCTTCTCAATCGCCTCATCCTCCGAGATGCCGTATTCCTTGGCCGTGGCCGGGATCTGCGCCTCGACCAGCGGGGTCAGCACATAGCCCGGACAAATCGCATTGGCGGTGATCGGTTCCTTGGCGGTCTCAAGTGCAATGACCTTGGTCATGCCAACAACCCCGTGTTTGGCCGTGACATAGGCCGATTTGAAGGGGCTCGCACGCAACCCATGCGCGCTTGCAATATTGATAATCCGGCCCCAGCCGTTCTCGCGCATCGCAGTGATCGCGGCGGCCGTGGTGTGAAAAGCCGAGGACATGTTGATCGCAATGATCGCATCCCATTTGTCGCTGGGGAAATCCTGCACCGCTGCAACATGTTGAATGCCAGCGTTGTTCACAAGAATATCGCAGCGCCCTGCTTCGGCAATCAACCGGCGGCAGTCCTCGCCCTTGGACATATCCGCCCCGACATATGTCGCCTTCACGCCGAATTCGGATGCGATGCCCTCTGCCAAGGCGTGGTCCTCATCTCGATCGGTATAGGAATTCAGCACCACGTCCGCGCCCGCACGGGCCAGTTCCCGCGCGATGCCCAGCCCGATGCCAGAGTTTGATCCGGTGATAACTGCCGTTTTGCCTGCAAATGTCATGGCCATGCTCCTTGCGCTTTCACAACAGTATAATGCTGCAACTGCGAAAGAACATGCCCCTTTGCGAAAATGGCGTCAGGAAAAGGGGGCGGTCACACCGCCCCCGTTCAGATCAGAGCGCCACCAGCGGTGCGCCATAGGCAAAGTTGTCAATGCTCAGGTCTGACAGTTCCAGATCCTTGATCAGAACCCGCTGACCGCTGACCGCATCGGTCCACAGGACATCATCGCCCACTTCGCTCGCCTGTGCCAGAAAAGCCGCCAGCTCTGTCGTAGCATCCGAAGGACCGCCTAAGCCTACCCCAATCGAAGACTGCACGATGACGTCGTCACCGGCATCAAAATCTCGGATCGTCGAGATATCGCCGGCGTTACGCACCACAGAGTCGCCTTCGAAAATTTCGGCCCCTTCAAAGAGAAAGACGTCCTCGCCCGAACCGCCAAAAATCTGGTTCTGGCCGGTGCCAAAGAGAATCTCATCATTGCCTGATCCTCCGCGCACCACGTCGCGGCCACCGCCGGTGTAGATGGAATCATCGTTCGCGCCCCCAAAGATCCGGTCGTCGCCATCAGACATGTACAGCTCATCATTGCCAGAGCCGCCAAAGACAATATCGTCGCCCGTCGCCCCAAAGGACGAGGAAAAGATATCACCGGCAAACACAACGTCATCACCCGCGCCTGCGCGAACTTCATCTTCGCCTTCCAGAAAGAACACAAAATCGTTGCCGGACCCGGCATTGATCAGATCGTCACCTTCCTCGCCGGACATAAAGTCACCATTGGCACCGCCGAAAAGCGCGTCATTGCCCGCACCGCCGAACAAACCGTCTTCACCTGCGCTCCCGCGCAGCTCATCATCGCCGCCTTCGCCAAAAAGGTCGCCGCCGCTGGCCCGCGCCTGCAAGATATCATCGCTTGAATCAGAGCCTGTCAGATTACCCAATGCCAGGTCGACAAATGTCGCCCCTTCGAAGGCTTCAAAGACCGCATCAAATGCATCCGCGGGGTCGCCACTGTCAAGCACGGCCAAAATATCACCAATGTCCGCGGCCAGAAGCGGGATACTCGTCACCGGCAAATCCCGCATCGCGACAACGGCGATCCCGTCAAGATAGAACCGCATGGAGGTTACCGTGCCAGTGACCGGTACATCGACCCCGGTGGTGGGGTCCGTCACATAGGTCATACCGGTGCCAAAAATGTGCACCCCCGTAAAACCATCTACAATCTCACCCACACGGTAAAAGGTCGGTGTGGTCGCAAAACTCATCAATGCCATTCAGGTCTCTCCCGGTTGATTTTGCCTCAATCTGACCAGACCGCGTAATGGGGTCAACGTCCAAAGCCCGCAATTCGCAATTGCCGCCACGCTGTCGCAATTACTGCACAAGTGACACAAACCAGATCAGGAAGATGCCCGTCCCCAAAACCCAAAAAAAACGCCAGCACGAAGCTGGCGTTAAGTTATTGAGGCAGGTTTCATACAGGCAAGAAACCTATCGAGCAGTGCCCCCCGTTATAAGCAATGACTTGCGCGCAGCCAAGCTAAAAGTTTGAAAAGGCTCGCAACCCTCTTTACGCTCAAAGTCCAAGCACACAGGGACCAAAGGGATTGTTGCCAAAATGCGCATAGACATTTTCCATCAGATCAGCCGACTGACCGCCACCGCAGTGTTCGTTCTGGCCGCAAGCGCCGCACAGGCCGAACCGCAGCATGGCATAGCTATGTATGGCGAACCCGCACTGCCACCTGATTTTGTGTCACTGCCCTATGTAAATCCCGATGCGCCCAAGGGCGGCCGTATCGTGACATCGGCCGTTGGCAGCTTTGACAGCATGAACCCCTACATCCAAAAAGGCTCTGTTCACTGGCAGTTGCGCTTCTTGATCGGCGAAAGCCTGATGGGCCGCACGCTCGATGAACCCTTCTCGCTTTACGGGGTTCTGGCCTCCGGGATCGAAACCGGACCGAATCGCGAATGGGTCGAATTTACCCTTAATCCGGACGCCCGATTCTCTGATGGCAGCCCGGTCACCGCCGAAGATGTGATCTGGTCGTTCGAAACACTCGGCACCGAAGGCCACGGGCGCTATCGCGGGTTCTGGGGCAAGGTCGCCAGCCTGACAGAGGTGCGCCCCGGCGTCGTGCGCTTTGAATTCAACACCGCCGACCGGGAACTCGCACTTCTGGCCGGTCTGCGCCCGATCCTGAAAAAGGCGCAGTGGGACGGTGTCGATTTTGCCGAAAGCGGCCTTGATATCGTGCCAATCACCTCATCGCCCTACGTCGTTAGTGAATTCGACGCCGGACGCTTCATTTCATTGACCCGGAACCCCGACTACTGGGGCGCTGACATCCCTTTCCGGCGCGGCACCGCAAACCTGGATGAAATCCGGCTGGAATTTTTCGGCGACGAAACCGCCGCGTTTGAGGCGTTCAAAACCGGCATCGTCAATTCCAACCGCGAATTCAACGTGGCCAAATGGGAAAGCCAGTACAACTTCCCCGCCACCGAATCCGGCGACGTGGTCAAATTCGTCCTGCCGCATCAGCGCCCCTCGGGCATGACCGGATTTGTGATGAACACCCGCCGCGACCAATTCACCGATTGGCAGGTCCGCGACGCGATGATTCAGGCCTTCAATTTTGAATTCATCAACGAAGCGATGACCGGCAGCCAGCAACCGCGCATCACATCCTATTGGTCAAACTCACCGCTCGGCATGTCCCACGACGCGGCTTCCGGCCGTGTGCTGGAATTCCTTGAACCCTTCGCCGCCGACCTCACCCCCGGTGCGATCGAGGGTTATAGCCTGCCTGTTGGTGACGGCTCTGAACGCAACCGCGCTGGCACTGCTAAGGCTCTCGAAATGATGGAGGCCGCAGGCTACACCATTCAGGATGGCGTGATGAAGGATGCTGATGGCAATCCCTTCACATTTGAGATTCTCCTGAAATCGGGCTCGTCTGAGAATGCCGCGATCATCGACATGTTCGCGCGCAGCCTCGAACGCATCGGTGTGACCGTTGACGTACAATCCGTCGACAGCGCTCAATTCAAGGAACGCACCGACGCCTTCGACTTTGACATGACCTACTATCGGCGTGGCGTGTCGCTCTCACCGGGCAACGAACAATACGCCTATTACGGGATGGAGGCGGCCGAGACACCCGGTTCGCGCAACCTGATGGGCGTGCAGTCCCCTGCCGTTGACGCGATGATCGAACGGCTGCTGACCTCTGACAGCCAGGATGACTTTGTTGCCGCCGTGCAGGCCCTTGATCGTGTCCTGACCTCTGGCCGCTACGTGATCCCGATCTACCAGTGGAACATCAGCCGTCTGGCCCACGTCAAAGAGCTGAAATTCCCCGAACCCCTGCCCATCTTTGGTGATTGGCCCGGCTGGCAGCCAGACGTCTGGTGGTGGGAAGAGTGATCCGCCTGCTCTTGCTGGCCGCGCTCCTTGCGGCCAGCGCCTGCACCCCTGCACGGGTCGTCGGTAACGCCGCGATCACCGGCGGTCAGGTGGTCTTGGGTGCAGCGGACATGGTGATCTAAGGGCTGGAGGCTTTGGCTTTATGAAAGGCTGGCGCGCCATGGCCACCCGGTGACGGCCGCAATTTTGCAAGCAAAGCCGCTTACCCGCACACGGGCCGCTGACGCGACCCGTCGTCACACATCCGTTACAATACCGCTCTACCCCGCAGCCCATGAACAGCCTCGTCCGCCGCACCGGTCACGCAGCCCGTTCCATCCTCCGCCCAGCGATCTTGCCCCCATCAGCGTTGGCCCAATCACGTCCGCCCAAACCACCTCTGACCGGCTCACCACTACGGTGCGGCGCTATCTGGCTCTTGACGTCACCCTCCGGCAGGGCGATGCCCTGTCGCAAGCATTGATGACCACAGGACCGGATTGATGGCACAAAAGCTTCTAGCTGAATGGCTTGGCACAGCCCTGCTGCTGATTGGTGTGGTGGGCTCGGGCATCATGGGTGCGAACCTGTCAGACGGCAACACCGCCATCGCACTGCTGGCCAATGCCATTGCCACAGGCTGCATCCTCTATGTCATCATCACAACCCTTGGCCCCGTCTCGGGCGCGCATTTCAATCCGGTGGTCACGCTGGTGTTTTTGATCCGGCGCGAGATTGACGCAACAACCGCCGCATCTTTCATCGCCTCGCAAATCGCAGGCGGCATCATGGGCGTCTGGCTGACCCATGTGATGTTCGACCTCTCGGTCGTGCAATTTTCAACCACCGCCCGTACCGGTCCCGGCCAATGGACGTCAGAGGTTTTTGCCACCTTCGGCCTGCTTTTCGTGATCTTCGGTGGGCTGAAATCCCGGCCAGAGGCGGTGCCGACCCTCGTCGCACTCTATATCACAGGGGCCTATTGGTTCACCTCGTCCACAAGCTTTGCGAACCCCGCAGTGACCATTGCGCGCACCTTCTCGGATACCTTTGCCGGGATCAATCCCGCCGACGCGCCCCTATTCATCGTGATGCAAGTGGTGGGCCTCGGCGTCGCGGCCCTGGTCCTGCCGAAACTCTTCCCGCGCGACTAGACCAGCGCCGTCACCCACAGGATCGTCGCATCCTCGGGGCTGACCGACACCACGTTGTGCCCCATCGTGGCGTCGTAATAGGCGCTGTCACCGCGCCCCATCTCAACCGGTTCATAGAACTCCGTGTAAAGCCGGATCGTCCCGGTCAGCACATACAGAAACTCTTCGCCGTCGTGGCGGACCCAGCCGTCGAAATCGTCCATCTTCCGCGCTCTGATCCGCGCGCGATAGGGCAGCATTTTCTTCTGTGTCAGCGCTTCGGCCAGCAGGTCATGCTCATAGGTGGTTGTCACATGCCGCACCGGATCATCGCGCTGCGTCATCACCATGCGCCCGTTCACCTGCTCTTTCGACGGCGGCGTGAACAACTGAGGGATCGAAATCGCCAATCCCTCGGCCAGTTTCTTGAGCGCATCATAGGTGGGCGACATTTGCCCGTTCTCGATTTTGGACAGCGTCGAGCGTGCAAGACCTGCCTGCTTGGCGGCCTGTTCCAACGTCCAGTCGCGCTCCTTGCGCAGCGCACGCACCCGCGCACCCAGATCAACCGGTGCTGCGGTGGCGCTGTCGCCATTGTTGCGGGCCACGCGGATCAGGGATTTTGGGTCAGTCTCAGCCATATGGGTCACATACCCGGCAAAGCCCCCACCTTGCAACCGCGCTGCAGCCGACATAGCGATAGCTCATGCGCACCCCGTTCACCATGGCAGCCTATGTTTTGTCGCAGGCCAAGGCCCGCGCCGATCATCCCGCGCTTGAGGTGCTTGGCCCGGACCCGCTGACGCTTCGCTACAGCGATTTGGACCGCGCCGTGCGCGCAACCGCACAGACCCTTTTGGATCACGGCCTGTCACCGGGGCACAACCGCGTGCTGATGCGTCTGGGCAATACACCTGATTTTCCGATCCTCTATCTGGCCTGCATCTACGCGGGGCTGATCCCAATTCCGACCTCCTCGCAACTGACCACGCCAGAGGTGACGCGTATCGCCGCAGACACAGCACCTGCCCTTGTGGTCCACAGCGCGGGCATATCGCTGCCCGATCAGGATATCCCGCGCTTGCAAGTCCAGAACCTGCACCAGGTCGCGCCCGGCTCGACCCTCGCCAAGCCGGATCTGGGTGACCCAGAGCGCCCTGCCTATATCATTTACACCTCTGGCACCTCCGGTCAGCCGCGCGCCGTTGTGCACGCGCACCGCGCCATTCTGGCCCGTCGCATGATGTGGGATGGCTGGTACGGGCTGCGCGCCGATGACCGGCTCCTACACGCAGGCGCGTTCAACTGGACCTATACGCTTGGCACCGGGTTGATGGACCCCTGGTCGATCGGGGCCACGGCCCTGATCCCGGCACCCGGCACCGATGCCGCCGCCCTGCCCGCGCTTCTGGCACAACACGACGCCACCATCTTCGCCGCCGCACCCGGTGTCTACCGCCGGATCCTCCGCGGTGACATGCCACCGATGCCCCGGCTCCGGCACGGGCTTTCTGCGGGTGAAAAGCTCTCTGAAACGCTCCGCCAGCGCTGGCAGGTGGCGACAGCCACGCCCCTGCACGAGGCTTATGGCATGTCGGAATGTTCGACCTTCATCTCTGGCGGCCCAAATCGCCCCGCCCCCTTCGGCACACTTGGCTATCCGCAACCGGGACGCCGCGTCCAATTGATGCCCGACAGCCAGATTATCGCCGTCCACCGATCCGACCCCGGCCTGATGCTCGGCTACCTCAACCACCCTGCTGAAACGGCGGCGAAATTCGACGGCGACTGGTTCCTCACCGGCGACATCGGCCATGAAACCCCGGACGGCGCCATTGCCTATGCCGGTCGCGCCGACGACATGATGAACGCCGGCGGCACCCGCGTCAGCCCGATCGAGGTTGAAGAGGCCCTGACCCACCACCCCGCCATCACAGAGGTTGCAGCCGCCGAAGTGCGCCTGCGCACAGACCTTTCGCTCATTGCGGCCTTTTATGTCGCCGACAACCTGTTAGATGAGGATGATCTGACCGCATATGCCAGCGCGCATCTCGCGGCCTATAAGATTCCCCGCGTCTTCTGCCGGGTCGACAGCCTGCCCCGCGGGACCAACAACAAACTTCTGCGCCACGTGTTGCGCGAAACATGGGAAGCCGAACATGGTCAAACTTGATATTATCTCTGACCCGATCTGTCCGTGGTGCTACATCGGCAAGACCAACCTTGATAAGGCCTTGGCCCAGGTGCCCGACCACCCCTTTGTGATCGAATGGCACCCGTTCCAGCTCAACCCTGACATGCCCGCCGGCGGCATGGACCGCCGCGCCTATCTCGAAGGCAAGTTCGGTGGCAAAGAAGGTGCGGTCAAGGCCTATGCCCCCGTGGTCGAACACGCCGCCAATGCCGGTGCGCTGATCAACTTTGAGGCCATCAAGAAAACCCCCAACACGCTTGATGCTCACCGTCTGATCCACTGGGCCGGGATCGAACAGCGCCAGATTTTCGTGGTCGACTTGTTGTTCAAAGCCTACTTTGTCGAAGGCCGCGACATTGGTGATCACGAGGTTTTGGCCGACATCGCCGACACCGCCGAGATGGACGCCGCCACCGTCACCCGCCTGCTGTCCACGGATGCTGATCTTGATGACATCCGCAAGCGTGATGCCCACAGCCGCGAAATGGGCGTCAATTCTGTCCCGACCTTTGTCGTGGCCCAACAACACGCCGTCCCCGGTGCGCAGCCGCCCGAAATGTGGGTGCAGGTCATCGCGGACATTCAGAAACAACTGGACGCGGCAGAGTGAACGCACCCACCAAACGCCTGCACCAAACCGAATTTATCGCCCTGATGGCGATGCTGGCCGCGACAGTGGCCTTTTCGATAGATGCCATGCTGCCCGCACTGCCCGAAATCGCGGCAGAGCTTTCGCCCGGTGATGCCAACCGCGCGCAGCTGATCATCACCAGCTTTGTGCTGGGCATGGGGCTCGGCACCTTTGTCACCGGGCCATTGGCTGACACCTTTGGCCGCAAGCCGGTGCTCGTCGGCGGCGCACTTCTTTATTGTGCCTCGGCCCTTCTGGCATGGGCCGCACAAAGTCTCGAGGTGATGCTGGCAGCCCGTGTCCTGCAAGGCATCGGGGCCGCAGGCCCGCGTGTCGCAACGATGGCCATGATCCGCGATCTTTATGCCGGGCCAAACATGGCCCGTATCCTGTCCTTTGTGATGGTGGTCTTCTCGCTGGTCCCGGCGCTTGCTCCGACCATGGGTCATTTCATCATCGAAGGCCTCGGCTGGCGGGCGATCTTCTTGTCCTTTGTAACGTTTTCCGTTGTGACCGTCACGTGGCTCCTGATCCGCCAGCCAGAGACATCAACACCAGAAACCCGCCGCCCGCTGAACGTGACGGCCCTGCTGTCCGCCGCACGCGAGGTGTTGACCCACCCCACAACCCGCCTGTCGATCATCATTCAGACCCTGACCTTTGGGATGCTGTTTACGGGCCTGTCCTCAACCCAACAGGTCTTTGATGTGACCTTTGATCAGGGCGATGTGTTTCATTTCTGGTTCGGCGGCATCGCCGTTGTCGCCGCGACCGGTAGCCTTCTGAACGCGCGGCTTGTCGTGCGCTTGGGCATGCGCGCCATCATCCGCGCGATGTTCATGGTCCAGATTGCCGTCAGCATCGCCATGATCACCATCACGCTGATGGGCGGCCCCTACTGGCTGACCTTTGGCATCTACGTGATCTGGGTCACCACTGGCTTCTATCAGGCGGGCCTGACCATCGGCAATCTCAATGCGCTGGCGATGGAACCCCTGCCCCATATCGCCGGCATGGCCGCCTCTCTGATCGCCGCCATCTCAACGGTCGGCGCTGTTATCATCGCAGCCCCCATTGGCCTTGCCTTCGACGGAACCCCCGTCCCCATTGGGATCGGGGTACTGATCTGCGCTGTGCTCGCATTCTGGCTCACCACCCGCATCAAACGCCCGGGCGAAGAATAGGATATCAACAGCAACAATGAATGTCTGGTTTGAGCCCAAACCTAACAAGTTTCTGCGATGTGGCGAATGTCGGCTTAAGGTGTCCGGGCGGCATTCACGATCTGCTTCATGTGGCGCATGTCGGTGCCGCAACACCCTCCCAAAACCCGAATTTGAGGAAAGCGCCGCCTGATATCGGACAGCTGCTCACCCAACTCGGTCGGATTGCCGTCATCCAGTTCTTCGGCTTCGTCCAGTTCTGCATGGCTGCAGCGAGACGCATTGGCAATGATACCTCCTACACGTTGCATCCACGGTGCGTCTTCGAGGACTCTCGAGAAATGCTGAGGATGCGCGCAGTTGATCATGTAGTAGGCTGCATAGCTGTCAGTCGCAACTTCGACCTCTGATATAGCGCCCTCCAGTGACGCGCCGGTCGGCAACCGCCCGTCTGTTTCCACAGTGAAAGAAATGACAACCGGAAGCTCGAACCTGCGGGCCGCCCTGACGATGCCAACCGCCTCAGATGGGTACGCCAAGGTGTATCCGCTGATCACATCCAGATCTGTGTCTGCCAGAACAGATACTTGCTCCGAATGATAGATTTCCGCCTCATCAGCGTTCATTTGCGTTTCCGGTGCGTACGCATCGTCGCGCGGTCCGATATTCGCACTGATGATCGTCGGAGCATGATCGCTTTCTGAGCGAACTGCCGCCATCATGGCGATAGCATCTAGATTAAGCTGCTTGAGTTCGGGGAAATCGTACCCAATTGCAGACCCGCGGTCTCGATTGGCGACCCATGTCGGGCTTTCAAGAATTACACCAGCATGCGATTCTTTGCCCAGAGCGATCAGGTCTTTCATATATCCTTTGAGAAGCTCTCTACCCTCCGTAGTTTTCAGAAGCGGGTATGAAGCAAAGCCGGGCAAATCGACGCCCTGATTGAACATTAAGTCGGTTTCCATCCCGACATAGGCCAAGAATAAGTCGGCATTGCTGGGAGGAAATGAGTCCCGATAAAGTGTCATCTTTTTGGGCCAGTCGCTTGCATTACCCTTCGACCATAACAACGGGTGAGTGTCGTGTCACTGATGCGACCCTAACGAAACCGGCCATTGGCGCAAACGCAGCGAAAGCTCACTTTGTCCGCACAGCTGCCTTACCCCGCCTTCGCCTCTTTCAGCTTCGCCGCCAGATCACGTGCAATTCCAAAGGCGCCCTGGATCTTGTCACGCTCTTTTGCCCAGTCACGGCGCACCACGATCTTGTTGTCCTTCACCTTCGCCAACCCGCGCTGATCGTTGATGAAGTCGACCAACCCCTTGGGGCTTGCGAATTTGTCGTTGTGGAACCGGATTGTCGCCCCCTTTGGCCCCGCATCCAAATGGCTAATTCCTGCGCGCTTGCACATCGCCTTGATCCGCACCACCAGCATCAGCGTGTTCACCTCGCGCGGCAGCTTGCCAAAGCGGTCGATCAATTCAGCAGCAAAGCCCTCCAGCTCGACCTTCGTGGTCAAATCCGACAACCGCCGATAAAGCCCCAGCCGCACGTCCAGATCAGGCACGTAGTCCTCGGGGATCAGCACCGGCACGCCCAGATTGATCTGCGGTGCCCATTGACCGTCATCGACAATGCCTTCTGCCGCACCAGACCGGATCGCGGCAATTTGGTCTTCCAACATCTGCTGATAAAGTTCGTAGCCGACCTCGCGCATCTGGCCGGACTGTTCTTCTCCCAACAGGTTCCCCGCGCCGCGAATGTCCAGATCCTGCGACGCCAGCGTGAACCCCGCGCCCAGACTATCAATCGACCCCAGCACCCGCAGCCGTTTCTGCGCCGTATCAGTCAGCTTCTGGCGCGGCTTAGTCGTCAGATAGGCATAGGCGCGGGTCTTCGACCGGCCCACACGGCCCCTGATCTGATAAAGCTGTGCGAGACCGAACATATCCGACCGCCAGACCACCATCGTGTTCGCTGTCGGAATATCCAGCCCGGATTCCACAATTGTGGTCGCCAGCAACACGTCGAACTTGCCGTCGTAAAAGGCGTTCATCCGGTCATCCAGCTCTCCCGCCGCCATCTGGCCCGTGGCGGTGACAAACGACACCTCTGGCACCTCGCGTTTCAGCCAGTCTTCCATCTCGGGCATATCCGCAATCCGCGGCACCACAAGGAACGACTGCCCGCCGCGATAATGCTCGCGCAACAGCGCCTCGCGGATGGTGATCGTGTCAAACTCGCTGACGTAAGTGCGGATCGCCAACCGGTCCACCGGCGGCGTGCCAATGATCGACAGATCCCGCACCCCTGACAGCGACAACTGCAGCGTCCGCGGAATCGGTGTCGCCGTCAGCGTCAGCACATGCACATCCGTGCGCAGGGATTTCAGCCGCTCTTTATGCTGCACGCCAAACTTCTGTTCTTCGTCAATCACCAACAGGCCAAGGTTCTTGAACCGCACCGATTTCGCCAGCAACGCATGGGTGCCCACCACAATATCCACCGTGCCCTTGGTGATCCCGTCGCGCGTGAGGGCCGCATCCTTGGCGCTGACAAACCGTGACAGCGGTCGGACATTGACCGGAAACCCCCGGAACCGCTCTGCAAAGCTTTGGTAGTGCTGCCTTGCCAGCAGCGTTGTTGGGGCAATCACCGCAACCTGCACGCCCGAAAGCGCTGCGATAAACGCCGCCCGGATTGCCACCTCGGTCTTGCCAAAGCCGACATCGCCACAGATCAGCCGGTCCATCGGACGCCCCGATTCCAAGTCTTCCAACACGTCTTCAATGGCCTGCAACTGGTCTTCGGTCTCCGCATAGGGGAAGCGCGCGAGGAACTGATCCCACAGCCCATCTGTTGGCGTGAGGACCGGCGCTGTGCGCAGCGCACGTTCGGCAGCGACCCGGATCAACCGCTCTGCGATCTGCCGGATCCGTTCCTTCAGCTTGGCTTTCTTGGCCTGCCATGCACCACCGCCCAGCTTGTCCAACAGCCCTTCGTCATGGCCGTATTTCGACAAGAGCTCGATATTATAGACCGGCAGATAAAGCTTTGAACTTTCGGCATATTCCAGCAGCAGGCATTCATGCGCGGCCCCTAATGCCGTGACCACCTCCAACCCTTTGAACCGGCCGACACCGTGATCCACGTGAACCACCAGATCGCCGGGTGACAGGCTGTTCGCCTCGGTCAGGAAATTCTCCGCCCGCCGCTTACGCTTGGTCTGGCGGATCAACCGGTCGCCGAGCACATCCTGTTCGGAAATCACCGTGATGCCGGGGGCCTCGAACCCCGCATCCAGCGCCCAAACCGCCAGATGCACACCAGTTTTGCCAACCCGGCCCCAATCACTGACCGGGATCACCTCGGCGATGCCCTCATCCTCAATCAACCCAGTCAAACGCTCGCGCGCGCCTTCGGAATAGGACGCGATCAGCACCGGACCATCAGCCATCTTTGCCTTCACGTGGTCCGCCAAGGCCCCGAAAAGGCTGAGTTCTTCGCGCTGACGTTCCACGGAAAAATTGCGCCCGACGCGCCCGCCTGCATCAATAACCCCCGGCCCGGTGGCTTGGGGGTTAGGGGCAAACTGCATCACGCGGGTCGTGGCGACTGCCGCATCCCAGGCCGCCTCATCCAGATACAAAAGCTCCGGCGGTGCAGGCTTGTAAACCGTATCCACGCGGCCCTTCTGGTTCAGCGCGTGCACCCGCGTGCCATATTGATCCGCAATGTTGTCCCACCGCGCGATCCGCATCGGCCCCACCTGATCGTCCAGCGTGACGGTGACACCGGGCAGATAGTCAAACAGCGTCTCCAGCTTTTCGGCAAAGAACCCCAGCCAATGTTCGACGCCCGCGTGCTTGCGCCCCGCGCTGACCGCTTCATACAGCGGGTCATCGGTGCCTGCCGCACCAAACTCAATCCGGTAATTCTGCCGGAACCGGGTGATCGCCGCCTCGTCCAGAATAACCTCGCTGACCGGTGCCAGCTCAATCTCGTTTAGCTTCTCGGTCGTTCGCTGCGTGGCAGGATCAAACCGCCGCGCCCCATCCAGCACATCACCAAACAGATCCAGCCGGATGGGTCCATCCTGTCCGGGCGGGAAGATGTCGATGATCCCGCCACGGATCGCATAGTCACCCGCCTCCATCACCGTGGGGCTTTGGGTGAACCCCATGCGCACCAGAAAACCGCGTAGTGCGTCTTCGTCGATCCGGTCGCCAACACGCGCGGTAAAGGCCGCTTCGCGTAGCAGATCGCGCGGGGGAACCCGTTGGGTCGCGGCATTCAGTGTTGTCAGCAACACGAACTGCTTGGGCATGCCGTGTACCAGCCCCGCCAGCGTCGCCATCCGCGCCGCACTCACATCCGCATTCGGCGACACCCGGTCATATGGCAAACAATCCCAGCCCGGAAACACGATCACCGGCATGTCGGGTGCAAAGAACGTCAATGCGGCCTGCATTGCCGCCAACCGCTTGTCATCGCGCGCGACATGGCACACCGGACCATCGGCCCGCGCTAGCTCGGCCAAGATCAACTGCGCGTCATACCCCTCGGGCGCGCCTGCAACGGTGATGTGATCTGATTGGGACATGCGGCTGACCTACCCTGCGCCTTGCTGGTGTCAAGTCAGAGCGAACGCACCGCATCAAGGTTCTGATACATGCCGTACATGGCCGTCACAAAGATCGCGATCATACCGATGATCTGGGTCCACAACCGGTGCCGGTTCAACGCTGCATAAAGCGCATCACCCTCAGGTTCGGTGGCGGCAATCAGGCGGCTGGTCGACAGGCTGACCGCGCCGACAACCGACAGCGGCAAGGCGATCAGGAAAATCGCCTGTGCCAACTCGATCCGGTACCAGAACCCCAGAACCGCCAGTGAGGTCAGCGCGAAGGACAGGAACGCAATAAGGATCAGACCCGCAGTCCGGGCAATGCCCAGCATCCGGTTGACGTTGATCCGCACCAGATCGGTCAAGTCCAACTCCGCCTGTCCGCCAGACCGCTTGGCGCGCGAAATCAGGTCATAGGGCACACCAAGCACCCAATGACTGACCGACGACCAGACCACGGCCAGCATGATCCAATACCACAGGGAAGAGAACGACGAGATGTCGATCAGTTGGAAAAGGGCCTGGCTCCAGTCCACGAATGTCTCTTAGGGCAGCTTGCAGTTGGCCGGAACCTAGACCCCGGACCCGCAAATGCCCAGACTTGTGAAGCCTCCGTGGACATGCAACCAATCAGGTGTGACCAGAAAGGCCCGCATCATGAAACCGACCGTTGCCCCCTTCCCCTCGACCCGCCTGCGCCGGATGCGGCAAAGCCCAGAACTGCGCCGTCTGGCCCGGCAAAATACACTGACGGTGGATGACCTGATCTGGCCGATTTTCGTGATGGACGGAACGGATGATGAAACGCCGGTCGCCTCCATGCCCGGTGTGACGCGCAAGACCGTGGACCGCGCCGTGGCCGCCGCACGCGAAGCGCAGGCCCTTGGCATCCCGGCAATCTGCATCTTTCCCTACACCGGGATGGAAGCGCGGACCGAAGACTGCGCATTGGCATGGTCACCTGATAATATCTCGAACCAGGCGATCCGCGCGATCAAGGACGCGGTGCCGGACATCGCCATCATGACCGACATCGCGCTTGATCCCTACAACATCAACGGCCACGACGGCTTTGTTGAAAACGGCGAGATCGTGAATGACCGCACGGTCGACGCACTGGTTAAGATGGCGCTGGCACAGGCCGAGGCCGGGGCCGACATTCTTGGCCCCTCTGACATGATGGACGGCCGCATCGGCGCGATCCGCGCAGCACTCGAATCCGAAGGCCACCAGCGCGTCACCATCCTCAGCTACACCGCGAAATACGCCTCCAGCTTCTATGGCCCGTTCCGTGACGCCGTTGGCGCATCCGCAGCCCTCACCGGTGACAAAAACACCTACCAGATGGACCCCGGCAATTCGGATGAGGCGCTGCGCCTTGTCGAACGCGACCTGATGGAAGGGGCCGACATGGTCATGGTCAAACCGGGGATGCCCTATCTCGACATCTGCCGCCGCGTGAAAGACAGCTTTGGCGTGCCCACCTACGCCTATCAGGTCTCTGGCGAATACGCGATGATCCAGGCCGCCGCGCAAAACGGCTGGCTGGATCATGACAAGGTCATGCTGGAAAGCCTTTTGTGCTTCAAACGCGCCGGGTGCGATGGCGTGCTGACTTACTTCGCCCCCGCAGCGGCGCGCTTGCTGCAGGAGTAGCGTCATGCAGATACGATTGATTTTCGTGGATCCCCACCCCGATCACGCGCTCGACTAGTCACCTTCTCAATACGGCAACGGGGCGCTAAAGCGCCCCGCCCTGTCCCTCGTATCAGCCCTTATTGCGGCGGCACGAAGCCTGGTGCAAAGACCAGATTGTTGACGCTTGTGGTCTCGTGGCGCAGCGGACGCGCCGCCACATAATCGGCATCGGCATACCAGGCCTGCGCCTTGTCCATGCTTTCAAACTCGATCACCACGGTCCAATTGCCCGCCCAGTCACCTTCCAGCGGCATCGCGTCCATGCTGGCAGTCAGTACCCTGCCACCATATTCGAACACGGTGGGTGCCGCGGCGGCCCCATATCCGCCCATGTAGGCGTCCCAATTCTCTACCCCGATCTGCGCGATCAGATAGGCCGGTTCGGCCTTCACCATCACCGGGATTGTGGCGGCAGCAGCAAGTGCGATCAGCAAAGATTTCATGTCATGTCCTTTCCATGTTTGCGTTGATGGACCCAGACCTATACCGTGCAAAACGTCACGAAAATGCGAGTCTCAGCACACCAATGGGCAAAATTGCACACCCCAACCTATCATGGTCAGAGGTTCCGTTCTTCCTCGCACTTGGTCGCCACACCACGCTCAGCGCGGCCGGTGCAGCGCTTGGGGCTGACCGCACGACCGTCGCCCGTCGGATCGACGCGTTGGAAGCCCGGCTGAACCGTGCACTGTTCGACCGCACCGATGGCAGCTTTCAACTGACCCACCACGGCCGCGCGCTCTTTGCAGCCGCTGAACGGGCCGAACAAGAGCTTCGGGCGCTTGATCCACAGGCCCATGCCGCCCAGCACAGCGCAGGCAAGGTTCGCGTCACAGTGCCCGAACAATTCGTCATGACGCTCGCACAATGGCAGCGCAGCTTTGTCGCCGACCACCCCGATATCCTGCTGGAAACCTCGGCCCGCGACCAGATCAGCGCGCTCGCCCGGTTCGAGGCGGACATCGCCCTGCGCATCAGCCCCAGCGCCCCTGCGGACCTGCACGCCGTCAAGCTTGGGGCGGTTGCCTTTGGCCTTTATGCCGCCGCTGATCTTTCCGCCCCCACACAGGCCTACATCACCCATCCCGGCAGGCCAGAACCGCCCGACTGGGTCCGCGCGCTGATGCCTGACGCGCAAGTTGTTCTGTCCATCGACGGCTATACCGCCATGCGCGAAGCGATTGCCGCTGGCATCGGCGCGGGCGTCTTGCCCTGTCGTCTGGGCCGCGCTGATCACCGTCTGCACGAAATGGGTGTCGTTGATGTGGGCACGCCGTTCTTTTACTGGCTGCTCTGCCTGCCCGAACAACGCAACCTGCACCGGATCCGCGCCACCATGCGGCACCTGCGCCGGTCCTGGGATCAGTTTCAGACCGCGCCGCCGCCACCGGGGCCTCCATCACAATCGCGTTGAAACTCTATCCCTTCCCGCCCCGTGTCTCTAGCGTCGACAACAGTTTTTAGGGGGTAATGATGAAAACGTTTCTGACAATCGCGGCTGTCCTGTTGGGCACCGCCGCACAGGCCGCACCGGTCTCACAGGCCAACAGTGGCATCGCCGATCTGGATGTGCTGCTTGATTTCAACGATGGCCGCGTCGCGGATGGCGACGACGTCTCGACCGAATACCAATCCGATTTCGGCGTCCGCTTCGATCCCAACCTCTTCATGGGTTCGTTTCTGGATGGCAAATCCAACATGACCGGCGGTCATCTGACTAACTTCAAGTTCAATGACCAGGGTCAGGTTGAATACGTCGATCCGTTCTCGATCTACTTTGACGCCGCTGTCACCGATGCGCTGTTCCACTTTCGCACCGGCAACAAGGACACCACCTTCACCGCCCTCTTGGGCGGCACCGTGATCGAAAGCTTCAGCGTGGTCACCGACACCAGCACCAGCAACGTCTATGGCTTCACCAGCAGCCTGTTTGACCAGATCCTGATCGACATCGCCCCAAATCCGGGCGCGGGGCTCGACAATCTGGCCTTCTCACCCGCACCGGCCCCCGTGCCACTGCCTGCAAGTGCCCTGCTGCTTCTGGCGGGCTTTGGTGGGCTGCGTCTGCTCCGCCGGACCTAACGCAACAATTCCAGCACGTCGCGTGTCGCCTGTCCGGTGACCGCGACGCCGCGACGGCTTTGGAAGTCACGGATCGCCGCCTCGGTCTTGGTCCCGATCACCCCGTCGACGGTGCCCACGTCATAGCCCTGCGCGGTCAACCCCTGCTGGATCGCCAGCCGGTCCGCCTTGGTCAGCCCGTTGGCATCAGGCGGGAAGCTGCCGCGCAACGGCCCGCCCCCGGCCAGCCGGTCCGCCAAATGCCCAACGCCCAAGGCGTAAAGGTCAGAGTTGTTGTAGGTCTTCAGCACATTGAAATTGCGCGTCACCGTAAAGGCCACACCGCCTGCCTGTGGCCGGATCGTGCGCCCGGCGGGTCCGCCGGTCCCCGCCTCAGCGCCCCATTTCAAACCCGACCGCCAGCCATTGCGCGCCAGATAGCTCGCCGTCGAGGCCAGCGCATCACTTGGATCAGATCCCCAGATATCGCGCCGCCCGTCGCCGGTGAAATCCACCGCAAAGGCCTGATAAGACGTGGGAATAAACTGCGTGTGCCCCATCGCCCCGGCCCAGCTGCCAACCATCCGGTCCGCTGTCGTGTCACCACGCTGCAAAATCCGAAGCGCCGCAATCAACTGGCTTTCCCAGAACGATCCGCGTCGCCCGTCAAAGGCCAACGTCGCGGTGGCAGAGACCACCGGAATTTGCCCGCGCTTCTCGCCAAACTGGCTCTCTAACCCCCAGATTGCCGCGACGATATATGCATCCACACCATACTGCGCTTCAATCGCCCGCAGCGCGCCCTGATGCCGGGCAAAGGCCGCGCGCCCCTTGGCCAGCCGCTCGTCTGATGTGGCGATCGACAGATATTCTTCCAGCGTGCGGCGGGTCTGGATTTGCGAACGATCTCGGGTCACCACACCTGGCAAATATCCCGCACCAGCAAAGGCGGCGTTCAGCGTAGCGTCAGATATGCCTGCCCCCCGCGCGCGCCCGCGAAAACCTGAAACCCAGGCGTCAAAGCCTGCGTTTGCAACAGGTTGCAGGTCAGCCGGCAGGCCTTGCGCCTGCGCGCGGCTCACTTGTGGGGTGGTCCCGCCACAGGCCGCAATCAACAAGGTGCCAAGCGCACCCATCATATGTCGTCTGGTCCAAATCATGCCATAAGGCTACTCAGGCTAGGCAGCCACCGCAACGCGCAAACTGTGCATCGGCCCTTGCCCGCCGTCCGTATATCTTCGCGCGTGACAGGATTCGCCCAAACCCCTATAGTAATGCGCAAAGGGGCAACATAAGCCCCGCAAACGGCAGTATATAGGGCAGACCCATGACAGATTTTTCTCGGCGCAGCTTTGTGCTTGGTGCGGCAGCATTGCCGCTGGCGGCATGTAACAATGGCATCGGCACAAATGGTGCCGCAACTATCGACGCGCGGGTGAGCTCCACCCTGAACTTCATGTATTCCAAATACCCCGGCACCCGTGATCTGGCGTCGAAGTCCGCAGGTATCCTTGCAATGCCGCTGGTGACAGAAGTGGGCCTCGGCCTCGGTGGCTCTTTTGGCACCGGCGCTTTGCAAATCGGCGACTCCACGGTCGACTACTATTCTGCCGCTTCCGGCTCTGCCGGCCTGCAAATCGGTGCGCAACAATACAGCCATGTGCTGTTCTTCATGACGCAGGAAAGCCTTGCTGATTTCCGCTCTGGCCCCGGCTGGGCCGCAGGCGCTGATGTAACATATGCGATCAACGATCAGGGTGAGATGCTGCGCGCCGACACCACCACGTCACTTGCGCCTGTGATCGCCGTGGTCTTTGCCCAAACCGGCCTGCAACTTGGCGCCACGCTTGAAGGCACCAAATACACGCGGATCATTCCGTAGCTTTGCGGCGACCTGTGCGGCGTTAGGCCCGCAACCGTGCGCCTTTGGGATCAAACGGAGGTTCAGCCAGCACCACGCCCCGGTGCGGCTGGCCAAGGATCATCACGTCGACCGCATCACCCGGCTGCACGTCTTTCAGATACCCCAGCGCGAGTGACATGCCCACACTATAGCCATATGCGCCAGAGGTGACACGCCCCACCGGTGTGCCATCGGCCAAGAACACTGGCTCGCCGCCAGTGGCGTCCGCCGTGGTCACATCCTGCACATGGATCAACGACAATACCTCGCGCGGTGCATGATCTTTGACGCGCAGGTAGCTGTCTTTATGAAGAAATTCCTTCTCCAGCTTGATCAGCCGATCCAGCCCAACCTCCTGTGGCCAATACTCCGGCGAATATTCCCGCCCCCAAGAGCCATAGCCCTTCTCAACCCGCAGCGCCATCAGTGCACGGCTGCCCACCGGGCCTCCATCATGCTGCGCGGCGGCCCCAAGAAGTGCTGTATAGACCACAGCTTGATCCGCCTCGGCGCAATGAATTTCCCAGCCCAGATCACCGGTGAACGACACCCGCAACGCCAGGCAACGCGCGCCCCCGATCTCCAGCCAGGCAGAGCGCATGAACCCGAAGTCGGGGGTCTCCAGCGACGTATTCGTAAGCGTTTGCAGCGCCTTACGCGACAAAGGTCCAGCGATGTTGAACCCGCACATCGCCTCTGTCCGGCTTTCAAACGTCGTGCCGTCGGGCAGTGGCACCATCTTCCAGAACCGTTGGTGATAGCGTTCGGCCATCCCCGATCCGATAATCCAGAATTCATCTTCTGCCATCCGCGTGACGGTGAAATCCCCCGCGATCCCGCCATTCACCCCAATCAACGGCGTCAGGCAAGACCGGCCCACCTCATGTGGCATCCGGTTGGCGAACACCGCATTCAGCCAGTCCTCGGCCCCCGGCCCCGCAACCCTGTATTTCGCAAAGTTCGAGATATCGATGACACCCACCGCATCACGCAGCATCCGCGCCTCACGACCGACGCTGTCAAACCACGGCTGGCGGTCAAAGCCTGCACTGTCGGGCACGTTGGCGTCAAAGTAGGCCGCATGTTCCCAGCCATAGTTCAGCCCAAACACCGCCCCCTTCTCGCGTTGCATCTCATAAATCGGACGGACCCGCACCGGACGGCCCGCCGCGCGTTCCTCTCCGGGGAAATGGATGGCAAAGCGGTGTCCGTACTGGTCACCCACCCGCGCCTTGGTAAAGGCCGCATCGGCCCAATCCCCAAACCGCGCCACGTCCCAGGCGAACATGTCATAGCGGCTTTCGCCGGTGGTCATCCAATCCGCCGCCATCAACCCCATGCCGCCTGACTGACTGAACCCCGGAATAATCCCGTTGCAACAAAAGTAGTTCTGCATATCCGGGTGCGGGCCAAACAGCACATTGCTATCAGGCGACCAGATCATCGGCCCGTTGATCACCCGTTTGATACCCGCCAAGCCGACCGCCGGCACGCGATCAATCGCGCGCATCATGTTGTCCTCGATCCGCTCAAGATCGTCCGGAAACAGGTCATGCGCAAAATCCAGCGGTGTGCCATCTTCGGCCCAATACTTCAGGTCCTTCTCATAGGCCCCGATCAACAGCCCCTGCCCCTCTTGCCGCAGGTAGTATTCGCCGTCGCGATCCGCGACAGACGGCAGACGCCGATCCATCGCAGCGATCTCGGCGATGGTCTCGGTCACGAAATACTGGTGCTCTGTCGGTTGCAATGGCAGCGTAATGCCCGCCAATGCGGCCACCTCGCGCCCCCAGAGGCCCGCGGCGTTCACCACCCATTGCGTCTTGATATCCCCCTTTGGGGTCCGCACGATCCACGACCCATCGCGCTGCTGCTCGGTCCCCGTCACCGGGCAGAATCGAATGATCTCTGCCCCCATCTTGCGCGCGCCAACCGCATAGGCATTGGTCACCCCGCTGGGATCGACATTGCCGCCATCCGGTTCAAACATGATGCAGCGAATGCCATCGAAATTGACCATCGGATGCAACCTCTCGGCCTCATCCCGACTGACCTCGTGGAAATTCATCCCATAGAACTTTGCCTTGGCCGCTTGCAATCGCAACTGATGCTCGCGCGCCTCTGTCTGCGCCAAGTAGAGGCTGCCGGGCTGAAACACCCCGCAACTTTGCCCGGTCTCCTCCTCCAGCGCGTTGTACAGGTTCATCGTATAGTGCTGAATGCGGCTGATATTTGTGCTGTCATGCAACCCGTGAATATTTGCCGCCGCATGCCACGTGGACCCTGATGTCAGCTCATCCCGCTCCAGCAACACCACATCGGTCCAACCTGCCTTGCACAGGTGGTAAAGGATCGAACAGCCAATCACGCCGCCCCCGATCACAACAGCTTGGGCATGGGTGCGCATGACTGGGTCCTTTTCCTGGGTCACGACAACACTGCCCTGCACCTGCGCGATTCTTTTGCCTCAAGGCGACACCTAATGTCGCATTGCAACAAGTCACTCGGCCCGCCGGATCGCCGCAATAATCTCCAACTCGACCCTGTCAGCCACCACTCTTTGGAACCCCGTGGCCCCAAATTCTGCCCGGCTGACAGCCCCAGTGAAGATCAGCACCAGATTGTCAAGATCGCCCGGATCACTGCCGCGCTTGCGAAAAATCTGACCATCCAGCACCACAGGTCGGGTCACTCCGCGCAAGGTCAAATCCCCCTCCAACCGTGCGCCCGCACCCACTGGCACCACGCGCCGCGACCGAAACACCGCCTGGGGATGCGCGCTCGCGTTCAACACCGACGCCGACAGCATCGCCTCGGTCATAAAGACGTTGCCCGCATCCGACCGTGTTATATCAAACTGTGCAGTGACCTGACTGGCTGCCAGATTGTCAAAATCCACCACCACATGGGCCGCAGCGACGGGCACCTTGCCCGTCACCGGCGCGCCTTCAAGACTGAACGCAAAGCCAATCGTCGATCCGCGCGCATCCAGCACATAGCGTTCGGGTGCGGCCCCCGCACCGATGGCCCAAACCGCAAAGACCGCTGCACTTATCCACCTGATCATCATGCCACAGCCTTGCACGGGGCACCGCATCGGCCCAAACCAATTCTCGGTGATAGAAGCGACCAAAAATGTCGCCTCCGGCTATCCGCTCTGCGTTCAGTTTGCCACTCTGGCCCCAAATCAGAATCGCAAAGGACGGCCCTCCCATGAAAACCACTTCCCGCGTTGTCGTCATCGGGGGCGGCGTTGTCGGTTGCTCTGTCCTCTATCACCTGACCAAACTCGGCTGGTCCGACGTCATGCTGCTCGAACGGTCAGAGCTCACGTCAGGGTCGACTTGGCACGCCGCAGGCGGCTTTCATACGCTCAACGGCGACACCAACATGGCGGCCTTGCAGGGCTACACGATCAAGCTCTATCGCGAGCTGGAAGAAATCACCGGCATGTCCTGCGGCCTGCACCACGTCGGCGGCGTGACGCTGGCCGACAACAAAGACCGCTTTGACATGCTTGTCGCCGAACGGGCCAAGCACCGCTACATGGGGCTCGAGACCGAGATCGTCGGTCCCGAAGAGATCGCGAAAATCGCCCCGATCACCAACACCGACGGCATCATCGGCGCGCTTTATGACCCACTCGACGGTCACCTTGATCCCTCCGGCACCACCCACGCCTATGCACGCGCCGCCCGCATGGGCGGGGCCACCATCGAAACCCACTGCAAGGTGATCGAAACCAATCCCCGCCCTGATGGCACATGGGACGTGGTGACGGACAAGGGCGCCATCCACGCCGAACACGTGGTCAATGCCGCGGGTCTCTGGGCGCGCGAGGTTGCGGCCATGGCGGGCACCTATGCGCCTTTGCACCCGATGGAGCACCAGTACCTCGTCACTGACGATCTGCCCGAGATTTTCGAACGCGACAGCGAGCACCCCCATGTGATGGACCCCGCCGGTGAAAGCTATCTGCGGCAAGAGGGCCGCGGCCTCTGCATCGGATTCTATGAACAACCCTGCCGCCCCTGGGCCGTGAACGGCACGCCATGGGACTTCGGCCATGAACTGCTGCCTGATGATTTCGACAAGATCGAAGACAGCATCGCCTTTGCCTACAAACGCTTCCCGGTGCTGGAAACCGCTGGCGTCAAATCGGTGATCCACGGCCCCTTCACCTTTGCCCCTGATGGCAACCCGCTGGTCGGCCCGGTGCCGGGGCTTCGCAACTATTGGTCCGCCTGTGGTGTCATGGCCGGATTCAGCCAGGGTGGTGGCGTCGGGCTGATGCTCGCCCAATGGATGATCGAAGGTGAATGCGAACGCGACGTCACTGCCATGGACGTGGGCCGCTTTGGTCCCTGGATCACCTCTGGTTACACCCGCCCCAAGGTGATCGAAAACTACCAGCGTCGGTTCTCGGTGTCGTACCCGAATGAAGAACTGCCCGCCGCGCGCCCGCACCGCACCACACCCATGTACGATATCTTCTCGGACCTTGGCGCAGTCTGGGGCCACCAATTCGGGCTCGAAGTGCCGAACTATTTTGCTACCGGCGATGAACCCACCTTCGAAGCCCCATCCTTCCGCCGCTCCAACGCCTTTGCCGCCACCGGGCGAGAGGTTGCCGCCGTGCGGGGCAGCGTCGGCATCAACGAGCTTCAGAACTTCGGCAAATTCGAGGTCACAGGCCCGCAGGCCCGCGCCTGGCTCGACCGCATCATGGCGGGCCGCGTCCCAAAACCGGGGCGGATGACCTTGACCCCAATGCTCTCGCCCAAGGGCAAGCTCTTGGGGGATTTCACCATCTCCTGCTTGACCGAAGAATGGTTCCAACTGACCGCATCCTACGGCTACCAGACCATCCACCAACGCTGGTTTGACCGTCACGCCACCGATGGCGTCAGCGTCCGCAACGTCTCTGACCAAATGACCGGCTTTCAGATCGCAGGCCCCCGCGCCACCGATGTGCTCAAAGCCGCCGATCCCAACACCCCGGACCTCAACTTCCTCGATGTTGCCATGATCACGCTGAACAGCATCGACTGCATCATCCAGCGCGTCAGCTACACCGGCGATCTGGGCTATGAAATCTACTGCGACCCGATGGATCAACGCCGTCTCTGGACCGTGCTGATGGCTGCCGGCGCGCCCTACGACATCACGCCATTCGGCATGCGCGCCATGATGTCCCTGCGGCTCGACCGTTTCTTCGGCTCGTGGCTGGCCGAATTTTCGCCCGACTATACCGCAGCCGAAACCGGCATGGACCGTTTCATACAGTGGTCCAAAAACACAGACTTCATCGGCCGTGCCGCAGCAGAGGCCGCGCGCGCCACACCCCCTACCCGCATCCTCGCCACCTTCGAAGTTGATGCCACCGATACCGACGTCACCGCCTACGAACCGGTCTTCATCGACGGCAAGGTGCAAGGCTTCTGCACCTCCGGCGGCTACTCGCACTACGCGGGCAAATCCATCGCCATGGCCCTGATCCCGCGCGCGCTGGCAAAACCGGGTCTTGCGGTCGAAATCGAAATCCTCGGCGACCTGCGCCCCGCCAAACTGATCACCGATCATCTGATCAACACAACTTAAGTCTTTCTTTTGAATGCAAATATGCCCGCCGGAGGCTCCAACACCTCCGGCGACATACCCACTTGAACACCGCCCACCGCTGCAACCCGCGCCCATTTTCTGCGTCAGAAAATGGACCCTCGCAAACACAAGCGTTAGTCTGCTCCCATGATCCCCGTCCTGATCCTCGCCGCTGGAAAATCCGCGCGCATGCAAGGCGCCGACAAGCTCTTGCAGATGGCCCATGGCAGGCCGCTCTTGCGGCACGTCACCGATACCGCGCTTGAGGTCGCAACTGACGTCCACGTCGTCCTTGGCCCCGGCCAAACCGCCCGCCTTGCCGCACTCGACGGGCTGCCCGTCACCCCATTTGTCACGCCGGACGCTGCAGAGGGCATGTCTGGCACCCTGCGCGCCGGGGTGGCACAGCTGCCCGATTGCCCCGCCTTCATGCTGCTGCTGGCAGACCTGCCCGACCTGACCGCCGCCGATCTGCGCGCAGTACTTGCCGCGCGCGCAGCCAACCCGGATAACCTGATCTGGCGCGGTGCCACCCGCGCAGGCAAGCCCGGCCATCCAATCATCTTTGATGCATCCCTGCGCCCGGACTTCGGGCAGCTTTCCGGCGACAGCGGCGGCGAAACCCTCGTGAACCCGCTGCAGGGCCGCACCCATCTGACAGTGATCGGCGACCGCGCCCGCCGCGACCTTGATACACCTGCCGATTGGGCCGCCTGGCGCTTAGCGCAGCAATAGCTTCGTCTCATGCGCCTTCAGCGCCCGCCGCGCGCCTGGCATCTCGGCATCTCCGGCTTCCAACGCTGGAAACAGATCATAAATCTCGGCCCGCTGCGCCTGATCCATGCCGCGCAGGCTGTAATCACCGGGCTGAAAACTCTCGGTCCAGGCACCGTTCGACAAAACAACCTCGTGGCGCGCGCACATCAGATGCACGTAACGCACCGCATCCATCTGCACCTGATCCACGCCGTTCAGTGATGTCAGATGCTTGGCCGCTGCCAAAACTTCGCTGTCCTCAAAATACAAAGCCGCGCGCGGCTCTGTCACCAGCATCCGGTGATTGGGCGAGACCAGCAAATCCCGCTCTGGCACATTGGGGCCCAGACTGCCCGCCCGGATCAGCACCGGCTGTAAACCCGGCGTCCGGCGCAGGTCCAACTGCGTCAGATCACGCCCGCCCACCCAGACCAATTCCTGAATGCCATTGTCGCGCGTCAGGACCCGGTCGCCGGGCTGCAAATCCTCAACCGGCACTTCGCCCTTGGGCGTCGCAATCGCCGTGCCCGGTGTGAAACAGATCACCACCTTCTCAATGCCCGTGTAGCGTATGCGCCCCAACTCGCGCCCACCGGGGGCCGTCTTGAGCAGGATGCGCCCGTCTTCATCACCGGGACCACCCTTTTCATAAATGACGTCAAGGTCTGGGTAATCCGCCTGCAGCTGACGCAGGTCCAAAACGTCCTGATCTGCGCCGTCATCATCCTCGCCGCCGTAAACAAACAGATTGTTGAAATTCGATCCGTCAGAGATGATGACAAAGCCGTCGCTCTGGGACCCGCCATAAAGCTTGTCCTGATTGCCCGACGAAATGAGCGTATCATCACCTTCACCACCATAGACCCGGTCAACGCCCTTGTTGTCAGCTGTATCACCGCTGTCGATAACATCGTTGCCCGCACCGCCATAAAGCTTGTCCTGCCCTTGGCCGCCATTCAGGCTATCGTCACCTGCGCCACCATAAAGCTTGTCTTCGCCCTGTCCCCCATCAAGGCTGTCATCGCCATCACCGCCATAAAGGCGGTCCTGACCATTGCCGCCCAAAAGCGTGTCATCGCCCTCTAAACCGGCCAGCGTATCTTGGTTTTGGCTGCCAATCAGCGTGTCATTGCCCGTTGTTCCAAATTTGGTCGGCATCACGTCCTCGCGCAAAAGCACTGCAACATGCAGCATGACCTACCTATGCATTCACGCAGGCATTTTGCGGGGAAGATCTTTAATTGCAAATCAACTTTGACGTGTGTGGCTCTGATCGGCAGGTTTCGGGCAAGATCTGTTTGGAATGCGCGAACATTCGCGATTATTGCGCCCCTTTTGTTTCGCAAACGGAAACAGGGGCTGCCTTTCGGCAACCCCTGCTCTCGTGTCCCCGCGAAAATGCGCGGGCGACAAGCTGCATGTCTTACTTCATCAGCAGGCGCGCTTCGTGCTTTTTCAGCGCCTTGCGAGCCGCCTGATAGCCTTCCAGACCTGTGGTGGTCGCCAGCTCCGGGAACAGCTCAAGGATTTCGTTCCGCTGGCTGTTACCGATGCCTTTCAGGCTGTAGTCGCCGGGCTGGAAGCTTTCGGTCCAGGCTCCGTTCGACAGCACCACTTCGTGGCGTTCGAACATGAAGTGCACATAGGTGGTCTGCATCACGTTAACCGCATGGATCCCGTCGGCTCCGGTCATGTGCTTGGCTGCGGCCAGAACTTCACGCTCTTCAAAGTAAAGCTGCGTTTTGTCCGACGCGACCAGCACACGGTGGTTCGGGGATACCAGCATGTCACGCTCTGGCAGGCCCTGACCCAGCGAACCGGCCTTGATCAGGATCGGCTTCAGATGCGGGTTCGCCGCCAACTGTCGGCCGTTCATCGCCTTGTGACCGACCCAGGCAATTTCCTGGATGCCGTTGTCACGGGTGATGACCTTGTCACCAACCTGAAGCTCTTCGACCAGCCGCTCACCACGTGGCGTGGCAATTGTCGTGCCCGGTGTGAAGCATGGGATCACGTTCTCGATTTCCGAGAAGGTCATCGTCGTGCCATCCATGAAGAACACGGTACCGGCCTCGGGGTCGCCGGGCACATACTCGATGCGTTCAACGTTGGAGCCGGTCAGGTCCAACACGTCGATGTCTGCGCCGTCGGGGAAGGTGCCGCTTGGGGTATCTTCACCACCGACCACAACGTCGCCGCCGTTGCCGCCCAGGAAGGTATCGCTGCCCTGTCCACCGAACAGTTCATCTTCGCCTTCGCCACCGGTGATCACATCGTTGTCGATGCCACCGTCGATGACGTCGTTGCCGGTGCCACCAAACAGCACGTCCGCATCGTCGCGACCAAAGATCGTGTCATTGCCAGCGCCACCTTCGATGGTGTCGATGTTGTTGCCAGGCAGCAGGTCAACTGGGTTGCCATCGGGGTCCGTGTCCACAATGTCGAACGTGTCGTTGTCCAGTCCGCCATAAAGGACATCATCGCCGTCACCGCCGTCGATCAGGTCGACACCCTCGCCACCAATCACGGTGTCATTCCCGGTGCCTGCATCCACGATATCGTTGTCGATCCCTGCGTCGATAAAGTCGCGGCCACCGCCACCGTCGATGCTGTCGGCATCGTCGCCGGTCAGGATGGTGTCGTCACCCAATCCGCCAAACACCGTATCAAGGTCGTTGTTTGGATCGGCATCCGGCGCACCCAGCCCCGGATAGGGGTTGTCAAAGGCCGGATCAGCGTGGTTGCCCGTGTTGATCACGTCATTGCCGTTGCCACCGTCGACCACATCATTGCCTTCGCCGCCGACAATGCTGTCGTTGCCAAAGCTGCCGTCGATGCTGTCATCGCCCTCGCCGCCGCGGATCGTGTCGTCACCGCTGGCACCGTCAAGCGTGTCGTTGCCTGCATTGCCAAGGATCACGTCGTTGCCGCTGCCGCCATTGGCTACATCGTCACCGTCGCCACCGACCACGCGGTCGTTGCCCGCGCCGGCCCACAGATCGTCATTGCCGTCGCCGCCTTCCAGCAGGTCGTCGCCAGTGCCGCCTTCCAGCTTGTCCATGCCGTCGCCACCGAACAACTGGTCGTTGCCCGCATTGCCGAACAGCATGTCGTCGCCGTCATTGCCTTCGATGATGTCATCTCCATCGTCACCAACCAGACCGTCGTTGCCGACGCCGCCGTCGATGGTGTCATTGCCGTCACCGCCAAAGACCCGGTCATCGCCGTCGCCTGCGTCAATGCTGTCATTGCCACCAAAGCCAAGGATCAGGTCATCGTTGCCGGTATCGCCGGGCAGGATTGCGTCGTTGTTGTCGACCACATCCCCATCGGCATCCACGTATGGGATGTCGGGGTTGATGATGTCGTCGCCATCGGTGCCCTGCACCGTGCCATCATTGATCCCGCTGACAGTGAATGTCGCCACAGCCGTGCTGGTGCCGCCGTTCCCGTCAGAGATCGTGTACTCGACCGTTGTGGTGCGTGTGTCGTTCAGACCCAGATCGTCAAACTCGCCATTGGCGTCAAAGTCGATCGTGCCATCCGCAAGAATGGTGAACAGACCACCAGCAGATCCGGCCACAGCCGTGCCCACACCGCTGTTCGGCGCGCCGACGCCCACCACAGTCAGCGGATCGTTCTCGGGGTCGCTGTCCACACCGTCGCCGGTGTCGTCGGTCAGCACATTCCCGTCGACGTCGCCCGCCGCTTCGTCAAAGTTCGCAACATAGTCATTGCGCACAGCAACCGGGTCATCATTGGTGCCGGTCACGGTGAATGTCACCGTGGCCGTGTCCGTTGCCCCATCAGGATCCGCAATCGTGTAAGTCACCGATGTCGTGGCACTTTCACCGTCGCCCAGGGCGTCAAACTCGCCATTGGCGTCGAAATCAACCGACCCATCCGCGTTGATCGTGAAGAGGCCACCGTTATCGCCCGCAACCGCGTTGCCGACATTGCCGGCCGCACCCGCTACGGCAACCACGTCCAGCGGATCACCTTCGGGATCGCTGTCAGCCCCTGCGCCCGTGTCATCGGTGATCGCATTGGCGTCGACGTCGCCTGCGGCTTCGTCCTGATCCACGACATAGGCACTGTCTTCGGCGTTCGGGCCGTCATTCACACCGGTCACGGTGATCGTCACGGTCGCCTCTTCGGTGCCGCCCTGCCCGTCATCAACGGTGTAGGTCACGGTCGTCGTGGCCTCTTCGCCCTCACCCAGCGCCTCAAAGTCGCCATTGGGGTCAAACGTGACATTGCCGTCTACGTCAATGGTCACCAGACCACCATTGTCGCCCGCAACCGGCGTGCCAACAGCGTTCGGATCGCCGTTCACCTCGCCCACGGTCAGCGGATCGCCGTCGGGGTCGCTATCGTTGTCCAACACGTTGCCGATGTCGGCTGGCGCATCATCCTCGCCCGCGTCAAAGCCATCGTCTACCGCATCTGGGCCGCGGTTGATCTCGTCGCCGATGATCTCTTCAATCTCGACGAAATCAATCACTTCGCCAGTCGGATTGCCGTCGCCATCGACAAAGACGATCTGGCCGTCAATGCCGTTGCCGTTGCTGTCCGGGATCGGATCGCCCACGCCGCCGGGGCCTGCCACAAAGAACGGCCCCTTGCCGGTCAGGTCCAGCACGTCGTGGTCATCACCACCCGCACCACCGTCAACGGTATCGCCCGCACCGCCCAGAATGGTGTCTGCGTCATTGCCGCCAAAGATCACGTCGCTGTCTGCGCCGCCATCCAGCGTATCGTCGCCGTCACCACCCAGAATGGTGTCATCGCCACTGCCACCATCAATGACGTCATCGCCATCTTCGGCATTGCCGTCCAGCGTGTAGCACAGGTTGTCAATCGCGCCAGAGCCCTGGATGATCACTTCCATCCGTACCACGCCATCCTGATTGATGGTCTGGCTCAATTGGCCATTGTTGGATGTGCTGCCGGTATCGACCTGACGGATCAGATTGCCGTCACCGTCATACATCTTGATCCAGGCACCGCCCTCGATATCCAGGAAATCAAGGCTGCCGACATGGGCCGGGCCGTCAAATTCAAAGACGAACGTACCGCGACCGCTACCGTTGTCATCGGGGTCGTTGCCGTCACGGTCCTCGGACAGGATCAGCACATTGCCCAGATTGCCGGTCGCCAGATCGCTGTCACCACCGGTTGGGTTCGCGGTGTCAAAAATCATGACAGGGTGCATCGGGTCGGCACTGTAGATGTGCACACCATTGCCGGTGTACTGCCCATTGACCAGCTCGCCCGTGTCCAGATCGTTGAAATCCAGCTTGCCGTCAAAGCTGACGCCGCCGCCGACCAGCATGTCGTCACCCGACCCGCCGGAAATGTTGTCATCACCGGCACCGCCAAAGGCCATGTCGTCACCAGACCCGCCCTTGATGGTGTCGTCATCCAACCCACCATAAAGCTTGTCTTCACCGCTGCCGCCACGGATGTCATCCTCGCCCGTGCCGCCCACGGCGGTGTCATCACCTGCATCACCATAGATGCGATCGTCACCGTCCTGGCCAAACAACAGATCGTTGTCGTTCATCCCTTCAAGAATGTCATTGCCGTCACCGCCATAAACGGTGTCGTCACCATCCTGACCGCACAGGGTGTCATCACCCTCACCGCCGTAAATCTCATCATTGCCGTCACCGGCCAGCACCAGATCGTCACCGCCACCGGCCAGCACGATATCGTCGTTCACGCCTTCGCCGGGCAGGATCTGGTCGTTGGCATCAATGCAATCGCCATCAGGGTCGCCAGTATAGTTGGCGTCGATCACGTCATTGCCTTCGGTGCCTTCGACATAACCGTCCAGATGGCTTGTCTCGACCGGGCAGATGCTCGCACCGTCAACCGACTGGTTGGCATACCAACCCGAATAGCAGGTGCCGGTGATGTCGGTGATCTCGATGTTGGCAATTTCCAATCCATCAAGGGAACCGTCGTTCAGCAGTTCAGTCACGAACAGATCGCCATTGTCCTGCTGGATCAGAACAACTTCGACGTGCTTTACAGAGCCATCCTTCAGGGTCACGGCCACAGTGCCCAAAAGTGTGCTGTCAGTCTGATTGTAAACAGTGCCGCCACCGACACTATAGCCGATGTAGTCGCATGTGTGCTCGTTGTCGGAAATCACACCGTCATTCTCATGGTCATACTGGTAGACCGATACGATCTGAAGATCGTCCGTCCCGGCAGAGATCCCCTCAAGGTCGTGACCGCGCTCAGCGTCATAGTCATTCTCATAGGGGTCTACGTCTGCAAAATTGCCCAGATAGATCAGATTGGTCATACCATTAACTCCAGTGGCCGGAACACGCGCACGCATCCCAAATTGGTTTAGGTCCGACGTCCGCCAAGCGCACGCCAGTTTGGACACGGCAAAGCCGCGTTATGCTCGATCTGATCGTTTTTGGCTTTCGCCACACACACCAGACATCACTTCTGCAGCGCACACACCGCGCCGCTCGACCGCCCCAATCGGTCGATGTGCCCCCCAGTTGGGCTCCTCCGGCATACCTAACGGAAACTTACCGGGCAAAGGGAAAAATGAGTGGTCGCGCATCAAATTGAGAACATTCACGCGATTCCCGCGCTATTGGCGCAGAACCTGAAACAAGGTGTCGCGCCCCCTGCCTGGCAAACCTGCCGAAATTTACCAACTTTCGTTCAAGTTTGATGAAATTTTGTGCCGAAAACAGCTGTTTTTCGCGAATCTGGCGGCACTCCCCGGGTTAACCCTGCCAAATGTGGCGGGATTAACCTTGCCGCCGAAATCGTGCCTTGTTTGCAAGTGACGTTGCGAAAATTGTTGCGCACCGGCAAACAACGCGCCGAAATCTACACCATTACCCCTCCTTCGCGAAACAGAGGTGCGCGACTTCCCGCTGGTTTTGAGTTGATTCGGTCAGGAATGCGGCAAGCCTTTGCACACGATCGGTGTGCCACAATCGCCCATTTGGGGCGTTGATTTCGCAAAAGGGTGTTGGTGCCGATGGAGAGACTCGAACTCTCACGATGTTACCATCGGGGGATTTTGAATCCCCTGCGTCTACCATTCCGCCACATCGGCCAGCGCGACCCTCCTAAGACGTGCCGCGCGTGGCGTCAACGCCTCAAACGAGGGTTACAGCTGGTTGGTCGAAAAGGTGTCGCACTGGCTCATGTCGCCGCTTTCCAGTCCCCGCACGAACCAGCGCTGGCGCTGCTCTGATGTGCCGTGGGTAAAGGTGTGCGGCTGCACCGTGCGGCCCGCGTTGCGCTGTAAAGTGTCATCGCCGATCTGCTTGGCGGCGTTCACCGCCTCTTCCAGATCGCCACGTTCCAATGACGCGAACTTTTCCTGCGCTTTGCGCGCCCAGATCCCAGAAAAGCAATCGGCCTGCAATTCAGTGCGCACCGAAAGCTCATTGGATTGCTCTTCGCTTACCTGCGCGCGCAATTGGTTGACCTGCCCAAGAATGCCCAGCTCATTCTGGACGTGGTGTGCGATCTCATGCGCCACCACATAGGCCGCGGCAAAATCACCCCGCGCGCCCAGCCGGTTTGCCAGCGTCGTGAAAAACTGCGTGTCCAGATAGGCGGTGTTGTCTGCGGGACAGTAAAACGGGCCAGAGGCCGCCGTCGCCCCGCCGCACCCCGACTGCACCGACCCTTTGAAGATCACCAGCGTCGGTTCTGTATAAGGAATGCCCGCCTGTTGCGGCAGCAACTCACCCCAAACGTCTTCTGTGTCCGCCAGCACGACCGAGACGAACTGCTCCGCCTCCAGATCGGCCTCTGTGACTTCGGCGCTCTGGCTGCCACCCTGCCCGCCAAGGTCGACAAACCCGCTGGTGTCGAACCCGAAATACCACCCTGCCAGCAAGATCAGCAAACCCGCGATCCCGCCAACGCCACCAACCGACCGCGCCCGACCGCCCCGGCGTTCAATATTCCGGCTGCCTCTGCGCCCTTGCCACTTCATGATACTGATCCCCCACACATTTGTGACAGGTTGCGCCAAAATGCTTTGCCCCACAAGGTTGACGCAGTCCCCGCCCCATGGCCTAAGCAGGCGCACGCAACCAACGCAGCCGGCCCAATGATCCGCAGCCTTTACAACTGGACCCTTTCGCTGGCCGCATCGCCCCATGCGCTGTGGTTCCTTGCGATCGTGTCCTTCGTGGAATCCTCTTTCTTCCCGATCCCACCCGATGTGCTGATGATCCCGATGATTATCGCCCGTCCCAACCGTGCTTTCCTGATCGCCACCGTTTGCCTTGTGGCTTCCGTGCTGGGCGCGCTTCTGGGCTATTATATCGGCTTTGCCCTGTTTGAATCCGTCGGCCGCCCGATCCTCGAACTTTATGGCAAGGGCGACAGCTTTGCCGAGATGTCGGCCACCTTCAATCAATACGGGGCCTGGGCCGTGATCGTGGCGGGCGTGACGATGCTGCCGTTCAAGGTCATCACCATTGCCTCGGGCGTGACCGGTCTGTCGCTCCCGGTCTTCATCGGTTCGTCGATCATCGCCCGTGCGATCCGCTTCTACCTTGTCGCGCTCCTGCTGTGGAAATTCGGCGAACCGATCCGCGATTTCATCGAAAAACGCCTGACCCTGATGTTCACCCTCGCTTGCATCCTGCTGATCGGCGGCTTTGCCTTGATCGGCTTCCTATGACCCGGAACACGCTGATCTTTCTGGCCACCGCCGGGTCGGTGGCGCTGATCGCCGGGGCGTTCGTGTTCCAATTCCTTGGCTACCTGCCCTGCCAGATGTGCCACTGGCAGCGCTGGCCGCACTACGCCGCCATCGCCATCGGTCTGATTGCCCTGCGTGTAACCGGCCCGCTGCTGCCCGCCCTTGGCGCGCTGGCCACCGCGATCACCAGCGGCCTTGGCATCTTTCATACAGGGGTCGAGCGTGGCTGGTGGGAAGGCCCCTCTTCCTGCACCGGCAACGACAACGCGCTGACCGGTGACCTGCTGTCCCTTGACGGACCACAGCTGATCATGTGCGATCAGGTGTCGTGGGAGTTTCTAAGCCTTTCCATGCCCAGCTGGAACGCACTCTTCTCGGCACTCCTTTGCATCCTCTGGATCATGGCACTGCGCCGCACCTGACAAACGCGTGGCACGCAGCACAACCGCCGCCGTTACCGTTTCGTCGACAACAACAGGTTCGTCTCTGACCGCGTAATCGCATCCATCCGCCTGATCCCCGTCAGCACCCGGTCAAAATCTTCCAGCGTCTCAGTCCCGATCTCGGCAATCAAATCCCATGTGCCATTGGTCGAATGTACCGCCAATACCTCGGGCAGCACCCCCAGCGCCCTTTGCACCCGTTCTGCACCGCGGCCGGCAATCTCCAGCATCATCAAACCGCGTACCGGGTCCGGTGCCACATCAGCCCGTGTCAACACGGTAAACCCGGCAATCTCGCCACCCGCCTGCAACCGGTCCAATCGGGCCTTCACCGTGGCCCGCGTGATTCCCACCGCTTCGGCCAGCGCCGACAGGCTCGCCCGCCCGTCCCGGCGCAGTGCCGCAATCAGCCGACTGTCCACTTTGTCCATACCGGTCATCCGTTTTGTATAATCCGCGCCCATTATGCGCAATTTGCAGGCTTCGCATACCCCCAATTCTGCGCAATCATCGCCTCATGACACACCATTGCATCCTCATCGGCGCACCAATGGACGCCGGAAAGAAACGCCGCGGCTGCCTGATGGGCCCTGACGCCTATCGCACCGCGGGCCTGGCAGAGGCGATCACAGCCCTCGGTCACACCGTCACTGATATTGGCAACGTCGCCCCGGCTGACGTCACTGTTGATCCGCCAAAAAACCCGGTGGTGCATGAACTCGCCGCCAATGTCGGCTGGACCGTGGCACTGGCCGAAGCGGCAGAAGCCCAGGCGCCCAATGGCCTGCCGATCTTCATGGGCGGCGACCACGCGCTGGCGCTTGGCACTGTCTCAGGCATGGCCGCCCATCACGCCAAATCCGATCGTCCGTTCTTTGTGCTTTGGCTCGATGCCCATTCCGACATCAACACCCCCGACACCACCGATAGCGGCAACCTGCACGGCACGCCTGTCGGCTATGTCACGGGCCGCCCCGGTTTTGACGCCTTCCCACCGCTGAAAGCGCCCGTCGATCCCGCGAACATCTGCATGATTGGCCTGCGGTCCATCGACCCGCCAGAACATCAGATGCTGCAGGACATGGACATCGACGTGGTCGATATGCGGATGATCGACGAAAGCGGCATTGCCAAACCGCTCGCGGCCTTCCTTGACCGGGTCAGGGCCGCAAACGGCGTGCTGCATGTCTCACTGGATGTGGATTTCCTTGATCCTTCCGTCGCCCCCGCTGTCGGTACAACCGTCCCCGGCGGTGCCACCGTCCGCGAAGGCCACCTTGTGATGGAAATGCTCTCTGATAGCGGCCTTGTCGGCTCGCTCGACCTCGTTGAACTCAACCCCTTCCTTGATGAACGCGGGCGCACTGCCTCGCTCATGGTGGACTTGACCGCGTCCCTTTTGGGCCGCCGCGTCTTTGACCGCCCAACCCGGAGCCACGGATGAACAAGATGACAAACCTCGCCCCGTCAAAACTCGCCTATGTGCCCTTTGTCTCTGTCGACAACATGATGAAGCTGATCCACCATATCGGGATCAAGACGATGCTGCGCGAATTGGCCGAGGCCATAACCGAGGATTTTGCCCGCTGGGAAAGCTTTGACAAGACACCGCGCATCGGCAGCCATTCCGATGTCGGCGTGATCGAGCTGATGCCCACCTCTGACGGCGATCTCTATGGCTTCAAATATGTCAACGGCCACCCCAAAAACATGAAAGAAGGCCTGCAAACCGTGACCGCCTTTGGCCTGCTGGCAGAGGTTTATACTGGCTACCCGGTTCTGCTGTCCGAAATGACCATGCTCACTGCCATGCGCACCGCTGCGATGTCCGCCGTTGCCACCCGCGCGCTCGCCCGTCCTGACAGCCGCACCATGGCGATGATCGGCAATGGCGCACAGTCAGAATTTCAGTGCCTCGCCATCAGCGCGGTCTGTGGTGTGGACACCTTCCGGCTTTATGACGTCGATCCCGCAGCCACGGCAAAGGCGATGGACAATCTGGCTGGACATGGTTTGACCCTTGTCCCCTGCCGCTCCATCGAAGAGGTGATCGAGGGCGCAGACATCATCACCACTGCCACCGCCGACAAGGACATGCAGACAATCCTGACTGACAACCTTGTGGGGGCTGGTGTCCATATCAACGCCATTGGGGGGGATTGTCCGGGCAAGACCGAACTGCACCGCGACATCGTCGCGCGGTCCTCCGTGTTTGTGGAATACCCACCGCAAACACGGGTCGAAGGCGAGATCCAGCAGATGGATCCCGACCACCCCGTGACCGAGCTTTGGAAAGTGTTAACGGGCAAGGCGTCTGGAAGGGCGGCGTTAACCGAAATCACGCTCTTTGACGGGGTTGGATTCGCGATCGAGGATTTTTCCGCTTTGCGCTATATTCATAGCAAAATCAAAGGGACAGACTTTTATCTTGATCTTGATTTTGTTGCTGATCCCGACGATCCGCGCGATCTGTTTGGCATGCTACAACGTGCGGGTTAACGCGCGTTAATACCTGGACCTGCATGGCATGTGCATGGGATGTGCATCCTTTGTGCATCCCGTGCGTTTTGCGGGGTTAATGATAAGTGAACTCACCTGTGACATGCCGCCATTCGCCAGCGGCAATCATCTTGCGGTGCACAAACCGTACCGAATGTAGCGGTCCCTCGATCTCCTCCCGCCAGAAGTCGATGAAGGTCAGCAATCTGGTGTGATCGGGGGCCTGGTCATACTCTTGCCAGACGAAGGTGTTGATAACATGCGGAAAATCCGGCATGTGATAGAATATCTCTGCCGTCGTCAAGCCATAGCCTTTCAGCATCATTTCGGTTTCCTGAGACATTTGCCTGCTCCATACTTTGCGATGGGTCTTGGGTAAATCCAACCACAGGCAGATTAAAAGTCAATGAAAACAGATTGTTATCGCTCTCCCTCGATGGCTGCCAGCCGTGCGGGACATCTGCCATTGCACCCCATATCCGGTGTCTGATATGGTTTGGTGAACAAAATATAGCAGACAGGCCCCCAGCGTGAGCGACACTCCGGAAACCCCTGAAAACGATGAAGAAATGCCGCCCGAACGCCCCGCGTACGACGGCCCGACAGTGTCGATCATCGAGGAAATGCGCACGTCCTACCTCGACTACGCCATGTCAGTCATCGTCTCCCGCGCCATCCCCGACCTCCGCGACGGACTAAAACCGGTGCATCGGCGCATCCTCTATGCGATGCACGAAACCGGAAATTCTCATGATAAATCATACCGTAAGTCGGCGCGTCCGGTCGGTGATGTCATGGGTAAATACCACCCGCATGGCGACAGCGCCATCTACGAGGCTTTGGTCCGTATGGCGCAGGATTTTTCCATGTCGCTGCCGCTCTTGGATGGTCAGGGCAACTTTGGCTCAATGGACGGCGATAACCCCGCCGCGATGCGCTACACCGAGGTCCGTATGGACAAGCCGGCCGCTTATCTGCTGGCCGATATCGACAAAGACACCGTTGATTTTCAGGACAACTACGACGGCAAGGACCGTGAACCCACTGTTTTACCTGCACGTTTTCCGAACATGCTGGTCAACGGTGCGGGCGGTATTGCCGTGGGCATGGCCACCAATATCCCGCCCCACAATCTGGGCGAGGTCGTTGATGCAACCCTTGCGCTGATTGATGAACCGGACCTTTCGATCGAGCAACTGATTGAAATCGTGCCCGGCCCCGACTTTCCCACTGGTGGCATCATGCTGGGCCGTTCTGGCGCGCGGAAAGCGTATCTGGAAGGGCGTGGCAGCGTCATCATGCGCGCCCGCACGCATACGGAAGAAATTCGTAAGGATCGTTGGGCTATTGTCATCACCGAGGTGCCTTACCAGGTGAACAAGGCGTCCATGATTGACAAGATCGCCGAAGCCGCCCGCGAAAAGCGGATTGAAGGTATCGCCCACGTTCAGGACGAATCTGATCGCAATGGTGTGCGCGTTGTTGTCGAACTGAAGCGCGATGCCACCGCAGAAGTGGTGCTGAACCAATTATTCCGTTTCTCGCCAATGCAGACAAACTTTGCCTGTAACATGCTGGCGCTGAATGGCGGCCGACCCGAAACGCTCACGCTGCGCGGTTTCCTGACTGCCTTCATCGACTTCCGCGAAGATGTCGTCGCCCGACGCACCGCGTTTGAGTTGCGCAAAGCTCGCGAACGGAGCCATATCCTGTGTGGTCTGGCAGTTGCCGTCAGCAACATCGACGAGGTGGTCAATACGATCCGCCAATCGGCAGATGCAGCAGAAGCCCGCGAAAAGCTGATGACGCGCCGCTGGCCTGCGCATCAAATCCTTCAATACATCGCCCTGATCGATGATCCGACCCACACCGCCAACGACGATGGCACCTACAATTTGTCGGAGACGCAAGCCCGTGCGATCCTAGAATTGCGCTTGCAGCGATTGACACAGATTGGTGTGAAAGAAGTCACCGACGAACTTGAAGAGTTGGCCGGTAAGATCAAGGAATACCTTGAAATTCTTGGCTCGCGCGACCGTATCATGCAGATCATCCGTGACGAGCTACACGAGGTCAAAGACCTTTTTGCCGTGCCCCGCAGAACAGAGATTGTCGACTGGTCTGGCGACATGGACGATGAAGACCTGATCGAGCAAGAGGACATGGTCGTCACCGTCACCTCTGGTGGTTACATCAAGCGCACAGCATTGGCCGATTTCCGTCAGCAGCGGCGCGGTGGCAAGGGCCTCGCTTCGATGCAGACCAAGGAAGAAGACGTCGTCACGACCCTCTTTGTGGCGAATACCCATACGCAACTTTTGTTTTTCACCACTGACGGCATGGTTTACAAGCTTAAGACTTGGCGCTTGCCGCTTGGCAGTCGAACTGCCAAAGGCAAGGCAATCGTGAACATCCTGCCAATCCCCGCAGGTGTCACCATTGCCGCCATCATGCCCGTCGACCGGCCAGAGGATGAATGGGACGATCTGCAAGTCGTGTTTTCCACGTCCGCTGGAACTGTGCGACGTAACGCATTGTCAGACTTCACAAATGTGAAGTCGAACGGCAAGATTGCCATGAAGTTCGAAGGCGAACACGAAGGCACAACACTGATCAATGCGCGTATTGCGTCCAACGACGACGATGTGATGTTGGTGACCAATTCAGGTCGGGCAATCCGCTTTCCGGCGACTGACGTGCGGGTCTTCAATTCACGTGCATCGGTTGGTGTTCGCGGCATCAAGCTGAATGGTGACGATCGTGTCGTCTCAATGTCGATCATCCGCCACTTCGATGCCGAAGCCGATGAGCGCGCCGCTTACCTCAAGATGCGCCGCGCCATGGCGGGTCTGACCGACGACGCGGAAACTGACGATGAAGAAGACGTGCCAGCCGGTGCAATCAGTCAGGAGCGTTATGCAGAGATGTCGGCGGCTGAAAATCTGATCCTGACGATTACATCAAAAGGGTCCGGTAAGCTATCGTCATCACATGATTATCCTGTCCGCGGACGCGGCGGCATGGGCGTGGCCGCAATGGACAAGGCGATGCGCGGCGGCCAATTGGTCACGTCATTCCCGGTTGAGATGTCTGACCAGATCATGCTGGTCACCTCGACTGGCCAATCCATCCGCGTGCCTGTCGACGGTATCAGCTTCCGCAGTCGCGGCGCTGGTGGCGTGAAGGTCTTTGACACCGCCAAGGGCGAAGAAGTTGTCAGCGTGGCCTGGATTGCTGATCAGGGTGACGAAGATGACACAGAGGATGCGATAGAGGCATAATGCCGCGCGCATCCTCATGATTTGCTTGTCAGATTCCCGATGACCGCATAAATTGTGCCTCAAGGGGCGGCAAAAGCCCCATGGAAAATTGAGGCGAGCAAATGTCACACAAAGCAGTTATCGCTGCCGCTGTTCTTGCAGTGGTCAGCACCCCCGTCGCGGCGCAAAGCCTGTCGGGTCAATTGGGAATAGAATATAGCGCCCCCACAGACGGCACCGATTTCGGCGGCACTACATATTCTGGTGGGCTAGAATATTCAATCAACCGTCAATTCGCTGTTGGCGTCGATGTCTCGGGCTACAAGCTTGATAACATTGACACATCCCTCAGCAGTGCGACGCTGCACGGGATCTATCATATCTCTGATTCTGCCACGGCCGGCGTCTTTTTTGGCCGCGACTGGATCGAAGATGCCAATTCCGATGTCTACGGCATTGAAGGCGGGACAGAGTTTATGGGCGGCACCGTGGGTGGCTACATTGGCCGTGCTGATGACGGTACAGACACAGTGAACCTCTTCGGTCTTGATGGTGCTTACGGCCTGTCGAACGGTTTCTCGGTGATCGCCGAATATGACCGCGCCAGCGAAGGCGACGTGTCGCTGAGCCAGGCCGCCATTGGTGCGCAATACGACCTGTCCGCAGGGCCCAGCGTCTATGCCAAGCTCGGCAATGTTTCGGGCGAAGCTGGCGGCACGAGCGCTGACCAGACCTTTATCACGATCGGTGCAGAAGTTGCCTTTGGCGCCAATCGCGGCACCACATTTGACCAGCGCAGCCTGTTTGAAATCCTTCCGGGCTTCTAAACCCTTTGCAAGATCGCTCATGCCCGCTAGATCACGGGCATGAGCAAGACACTGAATATCATCGGCGGCGGCATGGCCGGATCCGAAGCCGCTTGGCAGGCAGCGAATGCGGGCCTGAACGTTGTCATCCACGAGATGCGCCCAAAGGTCGGAACCTTCGCCCACCGCACCGGCAATCTGGGTGAGATGGTGTGTTCCAACTCTTTCCGATCCGACGACCACGAACAAAATGCCGTTGGATTGCTGCATTGGGAAATGCGCCAAGCCAATGGTTTGATTATGGAAATGGCAACCAAACATCGCTTGCCGGCAGGTGGGGCGCTTGCAGTTGACCGTGATCCCTTTGCTGAAAGTGTTACTGTGGCCCTCAAGGCACATCCCAACGTGTCAGTGTCGTATGAAGAAATCACCACCCTGCCCGACGAAGGCCACTGGATCGTGGCCACTGGCCCGCTGACTTCTGGCGCGCTGGCAGAATCGATCCGCCAGGAAACCGGGGCCGAACAACTGGCATTCTTTGATGCCATCGCGCCGATCGTCTATTTCGACAGCGTGGATATGGACGTAGCCTGGATGCAATCCCGGTACGACAAGGGAGAGACAGAGGCAGAACGCACCGCCTATCTGAATTGTCCGATGACCAAGGACCAATATGAGGCATTCATCGACGCGCTGTTGGCCGCCGACAAGACAGAGTTCAAGGACGGAGAGACAGCCAAATATTTTGACGGTTGCCTGCCCATCGAAGTGATGGCCGAACGCGGTCGCGAGACATTGCGTTTTGGCCCGATGAAGCCGATTGGCCTGACCAATAGCCACAAGCCGGACGAAAAAGCCTATGCCGTTGTGCAGTTGCGCCGCGACAACGCGCTTGGCACGCTTTACAATATCGTCGGCTTTCAGACGAAAATGAAGTACGGCGCGCAGAAGTCTGTTTTCAAAATGATTCCCGGACTTCAGGATGCTGAATTTGCGCGTCTGGGTGGAATTCATCGCAATACTTTCATCAACTCGCCGACGTTGCTTGATGCCGATATGCGGCTCCGATCCAAACCAAACGTCCGCTTTGCTGGACAGATCACCGGAGTTGAAGGCTACGTCGAAAGTGCCGCGATGGGACTTTTGGCCGGACGCATGGCCGTGGCAGAGCTGACAGGTCAGACGCTACCGCCAGTGCCAGAGACGACAGCAATGGGTGCTTTGGTGACACACATCACTGGCGGCGCGGATGCCAAGACATTCCAGCCAATGAACGTGAACTTTGGCCTCTTCCCGCCGCTTGATGGCATGAAAGGCGGACGCAAGGGCCGCAAGGAACGCTACAAAGGTTATACCGACCGCGCCAAGGCGGACTGGCTTGCATGGCTGAGCAACAAGGCGCTGGACGCCGCTTGAGACCACGGACTACGTTGGCCGCATGACTGACAAAAAAGATGTGCTGAAACCGCAGCTTTGGATGCCCCGCCCTGTCGAAGAGACCATGCAAGTCTACGCAGATTGGGCCGCGACCTATGATGCGGATGTCTCGGCCCGGGGTTATCACACCCCGGCCCGGATTGCCGATGCGGTCGCACAATTTGCGGATTTGAAGGTACCGATGCTGGATTATGGATGTGGCACGGGCCTTTCTGGTCTGGCTTTGCGGGCGGCTGGCTTTACCGCGCTGCACGGCACTGACATTTCGCCCGAGATGCTGGAGCAGGCCGAAAAGCGCGGCGTCTACGACAAGGTTTGGCTGTCAGAACCCGGCGCACTGACCTTTGGCCGTGGCGCTTATGACGTGGTGCTGGCCGTCGGTGTTGTCAGTCTTGGTGCAGCACCCGCGGATATGTTGGCCCCGCTGATCGACAAGCTGAACACCGGCGGATTGCTAGCGTTTTCCTACAATGATCCAACGTTGGCGGATGCCAGTTACATCGCAGCACTTGATGATGCGGTTGCCGCTGGCACGGTCGAGGTCATTTTTCGCGAGCATGGTCCCCATTTGGACGATGTCGGTATGAAGTCCGACGTTATAATTCTGCGCCGCAGGTGATCACTCGTTTTGCGCCTTCGCCCACCGGGCCATTGCACCTGGGACACGCCTATTCGGCGCTTTTGGCACACGATATGGCCCGGTCTGCGGACGGCAGGTTTCTGCTGCGGATCGAGGATATCGACCAAAGCCGCGCGCGACCGGCGTGGGAAGCACAGATTTACGATGATTTGGCCTGGCTCGGGCTGACATGGGAAACCCCCGTGATGCGGCAATCGGATCGGTTGGATGTCTATCGTGAAACCCTCAACCAGATGTGGTGGGACGGGCTGCTTTATGCCTGCCGCTGCAATCGCGCGGATATTCGTGCAGCGGCATCTGCACCGCAAGAAGGTGTCAGCTATGGGCCTGACGGGATCATCTACCCTGCCACCTGTCGCAACTTGCCTGAAGACCGCGATCATTATCCGGCCGCCCCCCCCGCTGACGCCGCTTTGCGCCTTGATCTGACAACCGTGCCAAAGGGGTTGTTTGACGGAACCGGACTCTCGTTTCTGGAGACCGGCGCGCCGAACGGAAACCACACCGTCACACTGAATGCCCTGACGTCCAAAGTCGGTGACATTGTGTTATCTCGCCGCGACATTGGCACTTCCTACCACCTGTCCGTGGTGCTGGATGACGCCGCACAAGGCGTGACCCATGTGCTGCGTGGTGCTGATCTGTTTGAGGCCACGCAAATCCATGTGCTCTTACAGGCCGTCCTTGGCCTGCCGACTCCGACCTACCACCACCACCGGCTCATCCGTGACGATCATGGCAAACGGCTGGCAAAACGGGACGATGCCCGCAGTTTGGCCAAATACCGCGCCGATGGCGCCACGCCGAACGATATCAGGCGGATGGTTGGGCTTCTTCCGGAAGGATAACCTCTGCACCGTCTTTCACTTCTGTAAAAAAGCACGTGCGACGCCCCGTGTGGCAGGCTGCACCGACTTGCACGACCTCCATCAGGATACAATCGCGGTCGCAATCAATCCGAAAATCAACAAGTGCCTGCGTATGACCCGAAGTTGCCCCCTTGACCCAAAATTCCTGCCGGGACCGCGACCAATAGGTCACCTGCATGGTCTCCAGCGTACGCGCGACTGCTTCGGCATTCATCCAGGCCATCATCAAAACCTCGCCAGAGTTGGCGTCTTGCGCAATTGCCGGGATCAACCCGTTTGAATCATACTTCAGTGAGGCGGGATCGAAGGGCATTTCTTTACCTTTGCATCAAGCGGTGTTGGCCCTATCTAGGGGGAGAAGAAGCAAAGGGCAAACACGTGTCAAACGATGCCGATCTGATGAAGCTCTACTCGCAGCGCATCCTCGCGTTGGCTGCAGATTTGTCGCACACGGACCGCCTGACGGACCCTGATGCCAGCTGCAAGAAACGCTCGCCCTTGTGTGGATCAACCGTGACAGTTGACCTGTTGCTGGATGGCGATCAGGTCACCGGCTATGCGCAAGACGTGAAGGCCTGTGCGCTGGGTCAGGCCGCTGCATCTGTCGTCGGGCGCGAGGTTGTCGGGCTTGACCGGGCGACGATCACCAAGGGCCGTGACCAATTGCTCGCTATGTTGAAAGCTGGCGGCCCGGTGCCTGATGCCCCCTTTGCAGGCCTCGAGGTTTTGGAACCTGCACGTGACTACAAGAACCGCCATGCCTCGATCATGCTGGCGTTTGAGGCCACGCTGGGCGCATTTGATGACGTGAAGATCAGCAGCTAAAAACCTGCATTCAAAGAAAAAACCGCCGCACATCCGGGACGGGATGGCGGCGGCAGGAAAGTGCATCCGGTGGGACGGGTGATCTGATGACGGGCAGGCAAACCCAGATCAGATATCGGACAGGCAGGTCATTACGTCTTTGCGTGTGGGTCAGTGCAACGACGACACCCGGACCGGATGCAAGGCAGGTCAGAAAGCCCCGGGCAAGGACAATCCGACAAACAACATGACGATCAGGGCAACAGCACCCAAAGCGTCGGCGATCAGCGTGTCATGTGCATTGACGATGACGTTCTTGATGTCCTTGGCCATGTGGGTGTCTCCTGCTTCGGTTCGTTTTGTTGCCCCTTTGTTCTCATATGGTTAATCAACTGTAAAGAACTTTTTAAGAACATTTGTGAACAAAATGGTCCGCGGCGCTCTAACCCACTGATAACAAACGAATCGCTTTGTCCTGTTCCATCAGCCACAACAAGGTCCGCGCCGCCTGCCCCCGGTCTGATGTCAACGATGGATCATCGCGCAGCAATTTGCGGGCGTCCGATTGCGCCAATTGCATGAGGGCGGTCTGCCGTTCCAGATCAGCGATGCGAAAACGTGGCAGCCCCGATTGAGCGGTGCCAATCACGTCGCCCGCACCACGCATGGCCAGATCCTCTTCGGAAATGCGAAAACCGTCCTCTGTCTCTCGCAGGATTTCCAACCGCCGCCTGCCGCTTTCGGTCAGGGGTGCTTGATACATCAACAAACAGGTCGATGCGGCCGATCCCCGGCCCACGCGCCCGCGCAGCTGATGCAATTGCGCCAGTCCGAAAGATTCGGCGCGTTCGATCAACATGATCGAGGCATTAGGGACGTTCACACCAACCTCGATGACTGTCGTTGCAACCAGAACCTTGGTGGTGCCAACCACGAACCGCGCCATCGCCGCGTCTTTTTCGACCGGCGGCATCTGCCCATGGACTAACCCTACGATCCCCTCACCAAGGGCCGCGCGCAGGCGTTTGAACCGTTCTTCTGCGGCGGTCATGTCGCTGACTTCGCTTTCCTCGACCAAGGGGCAGACCCAATAGGCCTGCCGCCCTTCGGCCACCGCCTGTCGCAATTTTTCGATCACCTCGTCCATGCGTTCGGTTGAAACCAAGGCGGTCTGGACAGGTGTCCGGCCAGCTGGCTTTTCGTCCAATACGCTGACATCCATATCGCCGTATTGCGCCAGTGACAGTGACCGCGGGATCGGTGTCGCGGTCATCACCAGTACATCGACCGCCTGCCCCTTGGCCCCCAGTTCCATCCGTTGCGCCACCCCAAAGCGGTGTTGTTCATCAATCACCGCCAACCGCAAGTCACCAAAGGCCACGTCCTTTTGGAACACCGCGTGGGTGCCAACCAGGATCTGGATGTCTCCTGCCGCCAAGCGCGCCAGTTTGGCGGCGCGGTCTGGCCCCTTGTCGCGCCCGGTCAGGATATCGAGCGTCACGCCCGCCGCCTCTGCCAAGGGGCGCAACCCTTCCAGATGCTGACGGGCAAGGATTTCCGTAGGGGCCATCATCACGCCCTGCCCGCCTGCTTCAACTACGGTCAGCAACGCCATCAGTGCAACCAGCGTCTTGCCGGACCCCACATCCCCTTGCAGCAAGCGGTTCATCCGATGCGGTGCAGCCAGATCATCGGCGATTTCCGCAATGGATCGGGTCTGCGCCCCCGTCGGGGCATAGGGCAGCACGGCCAAAACCTTGGTCGAAAGCACACCGTTGCCCTGCGACACACGCCCCGGTTTTTGCCGGGCCTGCGCGCGGGCAAGTGCCAGGGTCAACTGATGCGCGAGCAGTTCATCATAGGCCAGCCGCGCCCGCGCTGGCGCCTCTGCCGCAAGCGCCGACATGTTTCCGGGAGTGTGCGCATCCTGCAATGCGCCTTTCCAATCGCGCCAGTTTTCCTTGGTCCGCAAATGCGGGTCGATCCATTCGGGCAAATCCGGAACCCGCCCCAGCGCATCGCGCGAGGCCTTCCACATGGTTCGTTGAGTTACACCTGCGGTCAGCGGATAGACCGGTTCGAAGGCAGGAATGTCATCACCGGCATCTACTGCAACCATGTAGTCGGGGTGCATCATCTGCGCGATGCCGTCAAAAAGCTCGATCTTGCCCGAGACCACGCGACGCTGCCCGGTCGGCAATTGCCGCTGTAAGTAGTCCCCGCGCGCATGAAAAAAGACGAGCTGAAAAGCCGTTTGCGCATCACTCACATTCACACGATACGGACGCCCTTTCTGTTTGGGTGGGATGTGATCCTGCACCGTCACCTCGACCGTCAAGGTGGCTGGCGGCACCACATCGCGCAAGCTGTCACGTTTTTGTCTGTCCACGCCCGATACGGGCAAGGTCAAAAGTAGATCGCGGGGCTTGGCGATACCGATCTGTAAGAGGTTCTGCGCTGTCTTCGGGCCAATGCCATCCAACACTGTAACGTCAGCAAACAGCGGAAACAGAACCTCGGGGCGTCCGGTCATGCATCACCGATCAAGGCAAGCCATGCGTCTTCGTCAATCATTTCGACCCCAAGCTCAGCGGCCTTTTTGGCCTTTGACCCTGCCCCCGGTCCTGCAACCAACAGGTCCGTCTTGGCGCTGACAGACCCCGCAACCTTGGCGCCTAAGGCTTCGGCGCGGGCCTTGGCCTCGGATCGCGTCATCTTTTCCAATGTGCCGGTGAACACAACAGTCTGGCCCGCGACCGGGCTGCCATCGGTGGTGGGGGCCGCGACATCCTGCACATCCAACTCTGCAATCAGTGAGTCGATGCTGGCACGTTCCGCCGATTGCTGCAGCGTGGTAATCAGGCTGGTCGCCATCACAGCGCCAACCCCGTCGATGCCAAGCAGATCATCCCAGGCAGCACCCTCGCCAATGGTCGCTTCGTCCATGGCCTCGGCGAAGACGGACCATGACCCGTAGTGGCGGGCGAGCATCGCCGCGCCCGATTCGCCCACATGGCGAATGCCCAACGAAAACAGCACACGGTTCAGCGCTATTTTGCGACGTTCGTCAATTGCCGCAAACAGGTTCCGCACAGAGGTGTCGCCCCAGCCATCACGGTTCTTCAGCTTGGCAAGGTTCGCTTCATCCCGCCGCGCCAGCGTGAAAATATCGGCGGGTTCTTTGACCGGCAGATCCGCGTCGAAATAGAACGCCTCTACCTGCTTGGCACCCAAACCTTCGATGTCAAAGGCACCCCGGCTTACAAAATGCTTCAGTTTTTCAACCGCTTGAGCCGGGCAAATCAGGCCGCCGGTGCAGCGGCGCACGGCATCCCCCTCTTCTCGGATCGCGGCAGACCCGCATTCCGGACAGGCCTGAGGAAAAACAAATGGCTGGGCATCTGGAGGCCGCTTGGACAGGTCCACATCCTTGATCTTGGGAATTACATCGCCTGCGCGATAGACCTGCACCCAATCGCCCACACGCAGATCGCGCCCGTCTCGGATCGGGGCACCGTCACCGCCAATACCCGCGATGTAATCCTCGTTGTGCAGCGTCGCATTGCTGACAACGACCCCGCCAACCGTTACCGGATCAAGCCGCGCAACGGGCGACAGCGCACCCGTGCGGCCCACTTGGATGTCGATGCCGTTCAGCCGAGTCCAGGCCAGTTCTGCCGGGAATTTGTGAGCAATTGCCCAGCGAGGGGTCGTCGATCGAAAACCCAATCGGCGTTGCAGTCCAAGGTCATCGACCTTGTAGACCACACCATCGATGTCATAGCCCAAACTGGCGCGCTGCTGCTCAATCAGCTGGTAATGCGCAAGCAAGGTCTTTGGACCGTCGCACAGCTGCGTCAGGGGATTGGTGTCAAATCCCCAATCGCCCAGCCTTGCGATTGCGCCGGACTGCGTTGTCGCAAACGGGTCAGAGACGTCACCCCATGCATAGGCAAAAAACATCAACGGGCGTGCGGCGGTGATCGACGAATCCAATTGGCGCAATGATCCGGCTGCGGCGTTACGCGGGTTGGCAAAGGTCTTACTGCCATTCTTGGCTTGTCTGTCATTCAATGCGGCAAAGTCGGCATGCGACATGTAAACCTCGCCCCGGACTTCCAGCACAGACGGCGCATCCGTCAATTGCTGCGGGATATTCGCGATTGTCCGCGCATTTTCGGTGACATTTTCGCCGGTCTCGCCATCGCCACGTGTCGCGGCTTGCACAAGTACACCATCTTCATAACGCAATGACAGCGACAGCCCATCAATCTTGGGTTCGGCTGTATAGGACAAATGCGCATCTGCCCCAAGGCCAAGAAACTTACGGACCTGATCGTCAAAATCTTGCACATCGTCATCGTCAAAGGCATTTGCCAAAGACAGCATGCGGACCGCATGTTTGACCTTACCGAATCCTTCGGCCACAGGTCCGCCAACCTGATCACTGGGGCTGTTTGCGCGTTTAAGGGATGGAAAGGCCGCTTCGATTCCGGTGTTGTACCTCTTCAAGGCATCGTAATCGCGATCGGACAACCGTGGTGCATCTGCGGTGTGATAGTCTTGATTGGCCTGAGCGAGCAAATCGGCCAATTTTGTCAGCAAGGCGCGTGCCTGTTCCTTTGACAAATCCTCAGTAGCAACACTCACGTCGATGCCCGCAATGTTATTCTGCTTGTCAGAAGATTGGCCAGCCACCGCAACGGTCCCCTATGTTGCTACGCCGGACAGGAACCGGCCCTAAGGTTTTAGGCGCGGTCGGCGGTCTGGTCTAGTCGCAAGAACGGCGGCCCAGGTCTGGACCGCCGATTCTTCGCATTGTATTTTGACTTAAGCGCCGAGCGCGATTTTCTCTGCCGCGACAGCCGGTTCGGGATCGCGCAGCACATAGCCCCGGCCCCAGACCGTTTCGATGGAGTTTTCGCCCCCTGTCGCCTCGTTCAGCTTCTTGCGGAGCTTGCAGATAAAGACGTCGATGATCTTCAATTCGGGTTCATCCATGCCGCCATAAAGGTGGTTCAAGAACATTTCCTTGGTCAGCGTCGTGCCTTTGCGCAGGCTCAGCAATTCCAGCATCTGATATTCCTTGCCGGTCAAATGCACGGTCTGACCTTCAACCTCGACAGTCTTAGCATCAAGGTTCACCGCCACGGAGCCGGTCTTGATGATGGACTGCGCATGCCCTTTGGACCGGCGGATAATCGCATGAATGCGCGCCACCAGTTCTTCGCGGTGGAATGGTTTGGTCAGGTAATCGTCGGCCCCGAAACCAAAGCCCTTCAGCTTGCTTTCGGTATCGTCGGCACCAGAGAGAATCAGAATCGGTGTATCAATACGCGCCAGCCGCAATTGTCGCAGCACTTCGTGCCCGGTCATATCGGGCAGATTGATATCCAAAAGGATAAGATCATAGTCATAGAGCTTTGCCAGATCGATGCCTTCTTCCCCCAGATCGGTGGAATAGACATTCAGGTTGGCATGGCTCAGCATCAGTTCGATGCTTTTGGAAGTGGTTGGATCGTCTTCGACCAGCAATACGCGCATTGGCTATCTCCGCATGAAATCGTTAGATCAACCTAGACGCTGAATGGTTAATCACCGGTTACCGACACGGAGAATTATGGCGACTCTCCCTAAGGTTGTCTATAGCGTTGTATCGCTGTCGTCTTGAGGGCATCACGCCCGTGGTTGCGCACGGCATTTTCCCACTCGTCGTATTCATCTTCGGACAAGGCATACATTTCCATCGCGTTCTCACGCGAAATCAGCCCGGACATCACAGCCCTGACCACTGCCTCTTTTCGGGACGCCACCCAGCGACGAGTTTTTGGCGACGGCAGGTCGGCCCGCGTCAGAATACTGCCGTCCGGCAATGTAACGGACCGGGGTCCATCGATCTTGCGCAGATACATTTTTCGCGCCTTTCTTGCTCAATTTCGCCCTACATGACGCAAATCGCTTAATGACTGGTGTAGGCAGCGGGTTGGAAGTATGCCGCATTTTCCTATATTTGCTGCTCAATTCGCTCAAAGGACCGCAGATGCCCCTTGATCCTGCCCTGAATTCGCTCGGTTTTGCCAAGCCGCCTGCTGAAACACGAGTGGTCGTTGCCATGTCTGGCGGCGTCGACAGCTCTGTTGTGGCGGCAATGTTGGCAGAAGAGGGCTATGATGTCGTGGGCGTGACCTTGCAGCTTTATGATCATGGTGCCGCGCTCGCCAAAAAGGGCGCGTGTTGTGCAGGACGCGATATCCACGATGCGCGCCGCGTGGCCGAAGAAATGGGCTTTCCCCATTACGTTTTGGACTACGAAAACACCTTCCGCGAAGCGGTGATCGACGAGTTCGCCGATAGCTATCTGGCCGGGGCGACCCCCGTTCCTTGCATCCGTTGCAATGAGCGTGTGAAGTTCAAGGATTTGTTGGAAACCGCGCGCGACCTTGATGCCGATTGCATGGCAACCGGTCACTACATTCAACGGATGATGGGTGATGCGGGTGCCGAATTGCATTGTGCCGCGGACCCGACCAAGGACCAAAGCTATTTTCTGTTCTCGACCACACAAGAACAATTGGACTACCTGCGCTTCCCGTTGGGGCATCACCCCTCCAAGGATGAAACCCGAGCGCTGGCCGCGAAATACGGGTTGAGCGTGGCTGACAAGCCCGACAGCCAGGACATCTGTTTTGTCCCCAACGGCAATTATGCCGCCGTGATCGAAAAGCTGCGCCCCGGTGCCGCCGAACCCGGCGAGATTGTGGATGTCGACGGCAACGTTCTGGGCACACATGACGGAGTAATCCACTACACCATCGGCCAACGGCGCGGCCTTGGTATCGGGGGGCTGGCGGATCCACTCTATGTGGTCAAGCTCGACGTTGACGCCAAACAGGTCATCGTGGGGCCCAAATCCATGCTCGCGACGCGCCGTGTACCTTTGCGGGAAATCAACTGGCTAGGTGACGGCGGATTACTGGAGGGTGGTGAACGACAGATCGCCGTCAAAGTCCGGTCGACCCGTCCACCGACAGACGCGATTCTGCGCCCGATCTCGGACACGGAGGCCGAGGTTGAACTGCTCGTGGCCGAAGAAGGTGTCAGCCCCGGACAGGCCTGCGTATTCTATGATCCAGACAGCAGCCGCGTGCTTGGCGGTGGCTGGATCTGGCGCGGATACTAGGGCGGCGCCGTCCAAACGGGCGGTGTGTCGAAGCAATCCTTCCAGACCACATTTGCTATCACAGGATGGTCATGTGTCATCTACGCGTTGGGGATACCCCTGCCGTCTGCCTTATCCAAACCGACGCCCAGACGTCGCTTGAAGAAGATTGATGCCGCTCTGAGACAGGCGTTCCACGGACAGCGCGGTAAGCAGGTTCATCACATTGCCGGAGCGTTCCATGAAAGACTATTGGCAGAATTATATCGACGGCGCTTGGGTCGATGGCGGCGCGGGCCAGATTGATGTGATGGATCCCGGCACCGGCCAAAAGCTGACCAGCCACGCCTTGGCTGATGCCGCTGACGTGGACCGCGCAGTGATGGCTGCGCGGCGGGTACATTTGACTGGTGCCTTGTCAAACCTGCGTCCCGTCGTGCGTGGCCGGATGGTACAAGCGATGGGTCGCTATTTGCTCGAACACATAGAAGAGATCGCGCCGGTCCTGACCCACGAGCAAGGCAAACCCTTGTGGGAATCGCGGATCGAGGTCGAAGGCGCCGCCCGTTATTTCGAATACTACGGCAATCAAGCCGAAACCGTCGAAGGCCGCTCAATCCCATTGGGGTCGGGCTAATTCGACTTTACCACGCACGAACCATACGGCGTCTCAGCCCAGATCATCCCGTGGAACTATCCGCTGGAAATGACGGCGCGGTCCCTGTCCGCAGCCCTTGCCACCGGCAATACAGTCGTAATCAAAACGCCAGAGATGACGCCACTGACCAACGCCTGGTTCGCGCATGCCGCCGAGGCCGTGGGTCTGCCGCACGGTGCAGTGAACATTCTGTGTGGCTTGGGGCATGAGGCGGGAGCAGCGCTGTCCGCCCATCGTCATGTCAACCAGATCGTCTTTACCGGGTCGGTTCAAACCGGCATCGCGATTGCAACTGCCGCCGCCGCCAATGTGGTGCCCTGTGTGCTGGAGTTGGGCGGCAAATCGGCCGCTATCGTACATGATGACGCCGATCTCGACGCTTTTGAAAATGACGTGCGCTGGGGCATCTTCTTTAACGCAGGCCAGGTCTGTTCCGCGATGAGCCGCGTGATCGTGCACAAAAGCCGTAAGGACGAGTTGATCGAACGGGTCGCAGGTGTTGCCAAGTCGCTTTCTGTAGGACCGGGGATCGACCGGCCGACATTTGGGGCCAACATGGGCGCGATGGTATCCGAAGGCCAACGCGACCGCGCCGCTGGCATGATCAGCGACGCAGAGGCAGCAGGCGTCCGCGTGGTGACCGGCGGGCGCAAGATGAACATCCCCGGTGCCTTCCTTGAACCGACCATTCTGGCCGATGTGTCCCCAGATATGACGATCGCCAACGAAGAGGTCTTTGGCCCGGTCCTGTCGGTACTATCTTTTGACGGGGATGAAGAGGCGATCGACATTGCCAATGGCACCCCCTACGGCCTTGTCGGCGGGGTCTTCACCCGCGATATCGACCGCGCCACGCGCGCCGCCCGCGACATCCGCGCCGGTCAGGTCTTTGTTAACGAATGGTATGCAGGCGGGGTCGAAACTCCCTTTGGCGGATACGGCAAGTCGGGCTATGGCCGCGAAAAGGGCCGCGAAGCACTGTGGAATTATGTGCAAACGAAGAACGTCGCGATCAAGCTAAAGGGATAAATGACAGATTTACGATTCCGGGCACTGCCAGACCTCTCCCAGGAGGGCAGTTTTGCACCCTTTAAAGCAATCCGACGTCAAATTGGTGGGGATGCCGCGCGTTGCGGGACCGTTGCGGATGTCTTTCAGGTCGGTCACTGCCCGGTCTTGGCCTGATGTTGTTCTAGCCTCCCAAGCACCCCCCAACCTCGCCACCAAAGCCACAGAAACCGTGCAAAAGTAGCGGTACCTCTGGACCTTGCACAAGCGGGCCATTACCCAAGCGTTCATGATCTATTTGTCCGCATCTGATTGGCGCAACGCCCCGCAAAAACGCGTGCTCTTGTTCGCGATGTCGGGCTTGGGCAAGACCTATCTGTCCAAAATGCTGCGCGACACCGGCGACTGGTTCCACTACTCCATCGATTACCGCATCGGTACGCGCTACATGGGCGAAAAGATCGCGGACAACGCCAAGCGCGAAGCGATGAAAGTGCCGTTCCTGCGCGATCTTCTGCAGTCCAACAGCATCTATATCGGATCGAACATCTCTTTCGACGATCTCAAACCGATGTCGTCCTATCTGGGCAAGCCCGGCGATCCGGCCAAGGGCGGCCTGCCGTGGGAAGAATATACCCGCCGTCAGGATCAGTTTCAGGCGGCAGAGGTCGCAGCACTCCATGACACCGGTTATTTCATCGACCGGGCCGTGGACCTTTACCATTATCCGCACTTCGTTTGCGACACCGGCGGGTCGATCTGCGAATGGGTCGATGTGAACAATCCGAATGACCCGATCATGACGGATCTGGCCTCCAAGACGCTGATGGTTTGGATCAAAGGCACTGACGCTCACACCGCAGAGCTTATCCGCCGGTTTGATCGTGAACCCAAGCCGATGTCTTATGACCCCGCCTTTTTGCTCGCGACTTGGCAGGCCTATCTGGTCGAATTTGGCACAGCGCCGGATCAGGTAGATCCCGATGATTTCATTCGCTGGGCCTTTGCCAAGGCGCTGGCCCATCGCCAGCCACGTTATCAGGCGATGGCGGACAAATGGGGCCTGACCGTCCCGCAGGCCGCCGTGGAAGGCGTCAAAGATACGGAGGGCTTTGTCAGCATGATCGCTGACGCCCTTGAGATGCGCGGCTAACCCGCCTATCTCTGCTCTCTTATCAGGAAAAATCCGATGCCGATCAAACTGCCCGCCGCCCTGCCCGCCTATGACGTTTTGAACCGCGAAGGCGTGATGGTGCTGGACGAAGACACCGCAGGCCGTCAGGACATCCGCCCACTGCGGATCGCCCTGCTGAACCTGATGCCCAAGAAAATTCAGACCGAGAACCAGTTTGCGCGTCTAATCGGGGCCACACCTTTGCAGATCGAGCTGTCGCTGATCCGCATGTCCGAACATCAGACCAAGAACACCGCTGCCGAACATATGGCCGAATTCTATCGCCCGTTTCAGGACGTGCGCGGCGAAAAATTTGACGGGCTGATCATTACGGGCGCGCCCATCGAACACTTGCCATTTGAAGAGGTCAGCTATTGGGACGAGCTGCGCGAGGTCTTTGACTGGACCCAGACCAACGTGCATTCCACCTTTGGCGTTTGCTGGGGCGGCATGGCGATGATCAACCATTTCCACGGCGTGCAAAAGCACCTGCTGGATCAAAAGCTGTTCGGCTGTTTTCGTCACAGCAATCAGGCCCCCGCCTCACCTTATTTGCGCGGGTTTTCGGATGACTGCGTGATCCCGGTCAGCCGCTGGACGGAAATGCGGCAAGGGGAAATCGACGGTGCGGGCCTGCAAACGCTGATCACCTCAGCCGACGCTGGCCCTTGTCTGGTCGAGGATCCAAAGCATCGTGCGCTCTATATTTTCAATCATTTTGAATATGATAGCGAAACTTTGAAACAAGAATACGATCGTGACGTGTCTAATGGGACGCCGATCAATGTGCCGATGAACTACTACCCTGACGATGATCCCGCTCGGGACCCTCAAAACAGATGGAGAAGTCACGCGCACCTCTTGTACGGCAACTGGATCAACGAGATATATCAGACGACACATTATGAGTTGGACAAAATTGGCACGTAAAGCACTGACCATCACCGCCCTGATTGCGGGGGTCGGCGCTGTGGCGACAGAGATCGCCTCTTCCCGGCAATCGGCGGCGGCAGAGGCGGCCTATCCCCCCATTGGTCAATTTGTCGATGTGACCGGTGGCCGGGTCCACTATGTGCAAGAGGGGTCTGGTCCACATGTGATCCTGCTTCATGGTGCAGGTGGCAACTTGCGAGAGTTCACTTTTGACCTCATGGACCGCTTGTCCGACCGTTACACGGTCACCGCGTTCGACAGGCCCGGTCTTGGTTATACCGACCGGGTGCCTGGGGTCGACACGGGCGCCTTTGCCACCGAAGGCGACCCGCCTTTGGCCCAAGCGGCCATGTTGCGCGAGGCCGCCGCACAGATCGGGATCGAGGATCCGGTGGTTGTTGGCCATTCCTTTGGCGGGATCGTGGCAATAGCCTGGGCCCTGCAGGGACTTGATACGCAATCGTCACAAGATGCCGCTGCCATTGTCTCTCTCGCCGGGGTGGCAATGCCATGGCCCGGCGATCTGGGCTGGTACTATGTCTACAACGGCTCTGCACTTGGCGGCGCGGTATTGGTGCCGCTTCTGTCCGCCTTTGTCCCGCAGGACCGTGTTGACAGCGCCATTGTTGAAACCTTTGCGCCGCAACAGCCACCTGCCGGCTATGCCGAATACATCGGCGCACCGCTGACGATCCGCGCAGACAGCTTCCGCGCCAATGTCCGGCAAGTAAACACGCTGCGCCCCCATGTGGTTGAAATGGCAAAACGTTACCCCGACCTAACCCTGCCCATTGAAATCCTGCACGGCAGCGCTGACACAACCGTACCGCCGCATGTCCACAGCAAGGAAATCATCAAGATTGTGCCTTCTGCCAACTTGACCATGCTGGACGGTATCGGCCACATGCCTCACCAAAATGACCCAGAGGCCGCAGTTGCCGCAATTGATCGTGCCGCGGTGCGCGCCGGATTGCGCTAAGCCGCTTGCGTCCCCATAATCATATATGAGGACAAGGACATACCCATGACGAAACCGTTTGACGGTGGCATCAGCCGCTATTTTAACGACGATGCACCCGACGACGTGCGCGACGCGATCCAGAGCGCCCAAAAGGGCCGTATTTTGGACCCCGATTTTCCCTATGAAAAACGCTGGAAACGGGACGACTATGAAGCGGCGCTGGCCGCACTTCAGATCGAACTGGTCAAACTGCAAGCCGCAGCGCAAGAAGACGGGCAACGCATTGTCGTGGTCTTTGAAGGTCGCGACGCAGCAGGCAAAGGCGGGACGATCAAACGGTTTCGCGAACACCTGAACCCACGTCAGGCCCGCGTTGTGGCCTTGTCTAAACCCACCGAGGATGAAAGCACCCAGTGGTATTTCCAACGCTATATCAAGCACATGCCTGCCGCCGGCGAGATCGTGTTCTTTGACCGTTCTTGGTACAATCGTGGCGTTGTTGAACATATCTTTGGCTTTTGTACCCCTGCACAGCGCGCCGCATGGTTTGACCAAGTCGCGGATTTTGAGAAATTGCTTGTCGACGAAGGCATCAAGCTTTTTAAGGTCTGGCTGAACGTTGGCCGAGCAACCCAGCTAAAACGCTTTCTGGACCGCGAAGATGACCCTCTCAAGCAGTGGAAACTCAGCTGGATTGATGTTGAGGGATTGGCGAAATGGGATGCCTATTCCGACGCCATCGCAGAAACGCTGACCCGCACGAACACAGATCACGCCCCGTGGCTGGTGGTGCGGTCAGACGACAAACGCCGTGCGCGCGTGAATACGATCCGTGCAGTGCTGACCCAATTGGACTATGCCCGCAAACACGACGACGCCATTGGCAATGTTGACGGCCAAATCGCCGGGGGCATCGACATCTGGAATGTCTAAGCGCGGGTATCATCATGGCAACCTGCGGCAAGCGTTGGTCGATGGCTGTCTGAAACTGATCGAGGTCAAGGGCCCCACCGGATTCACCCTGTCCGAAGCCGCCCGCGAGGCGGGCGTGACCCCCGCCGCCGTCTACCGCCACTTTGAGGGTCGCGAGGACCTGATCGCCGAGGCCGCCTTGCAAGGCTATGGAATCTTTGGTGAATTGATGGAGTTTGCCTATGACAAAGGCCAACCCTCGGCCCTGTCAGCCTTTGAATCCACCGGCCGCGCCTATCTGGCGTTTGCCCGCAAGTATCCCGGCCACTACGTCGCGATGTTTGAAAGCGGCATCTCGATCAATCACAATTCGGCCCTTAATGCCGCCGCCACCAAGGCGTTGGGTGTTTTGGAAAAAGCTGCGGTCGAATTGTCCCAGCACATCCCAGCCGAAAAACGACCGCCGCCTGCGATGTTTTCGGCCCATATCTGGGCGCTTAGCCATGGGGTGGTTGAACTTTTTGCCCGTGGCAGCCCCGGCACCAAAAGCCCCTACCCGCCCGAAGACTTGCTTGAATCCGGTATCGGTGTTTATTTGCGCGGATTGGGGCTGATTGCCCCTGACGACTGACAGGCAAAGGGCAGCGCGATGGACGGGACACTTGCCGCGATATTCTTTATCGCGGGCCTAACAGATATGGCCCTGAACGATTGTCCAACCGGTTGTTTGCAGCTTGAAAGCAATGACGCACGGCTTTTTCTGCAAGCCAGCGGTGTCGAATTTGACCGTGAAATCATCGGTGAAGAATTGGGTATCGGCTATGCCTTTGCGCGCAGCTATGGGCCGTTTCAGCCAATCGTGATGGCGACGATGACCGACCAGGAAAGGTTTTGGGTCGGCGCTGGTGCTCTTTGGACCAAACCAATCGTCGCCAATAGCCCAATTTTTGTCGAAGCGTCGTTCATGCCTGGCTACGACAGTGGCGGCGCGGGCCCCGATATTGGCGGAAACCTGCAATTTCGGTCCTCGCTGGGACTTGGCTACACCTTTGATGGCGGGGCGACGCTGGCGCTTGCCTATGACCACCGGTCGAACGCAGATCGTCTGGCGCTGAACCCGGGGCTAGAGACGATCTCGCTGAAGCTAAGTATTCTGCTGGACTAATTCGAAGCGGCCCTAGGCGTCTGGCGGATGCGTGTTGATCCAGTCATTGCACATCGCATAGAACGCAACATCTCGGGCATACCAGTGTTCCAGATTGGCCACCGCTTTGTCTGACAACTCAGGGATATCCCCATAATCAGTCACTCGCGCAGCCGTATCGTCACCGGCATTCAATGTATCTGCTGGTAGATCAACTTTGCGCGCAAAGTCGCTGAAGTCTTGAGAAAAATACTCGGCCCGAAGAATATGAACCGGGGGGCATAGATCCAGAAACGCACCGCGTTGCAAGAACCAGTCCGCCTGATGTTGGCCCGCATGTCGCAGGCTGGCCATGGCAGACCAGGCGTCACGGCCTTGCGCGCTGTCTTCGAATAAAGCCTCTGCCAGATCACTGGCATGATCAAACGCCGCAAATGCTCGTGCTTCGTGTGACGACCATTCGACCAACCGCACCGGAAGCCCCTTGGACTTGCGATTGTAAAACCCCGACTTGAACCGAGTCACCGGGTTGCGCACGGAAAAGAAATAATCCACGCCCTCTGGCAGGTGTCGCAACTGCACATCATGCCCATGTTTGACGATGCGCACCTTGGGATGGTTAGGCCCCAGCGCAGTCGCCGTCAGCCCAACCTGAGACCCTGCATTCTTGCCAATATGCAGAAAATGCACCACCTTTTGTCCCGCCTTCGGGCGTGGATGGCGGACGCGCAGCGGCAGATAGCCCAGCCTTTGGCCCAGCGACAGAAACTGGCCACGCCACACGGTCATGCGTTGGTCATCTCTTTCACCTGCGCGCTCAGCGTTGCAACTTCCTTCGGGCACCAGATATCAAGCCCCGGGATCTGTGCGGTCTTGGCATAGCCCTGTTCGGTCAGGAACCCATCGCAGGCCTTTTCGTTGTCTTCGATCGCAATCACCGGGCGGCAGCGGGCTATCGTTTTGGTGGCCCCTTGTAGGGCCTGAAGTTCGAAACCTTCGACGTCCAATTGGATCAGCACCACATCATCGGCTTCGAGCCGGTCAATGTTCAAGACAACACAAGGTTGCCCATCAGCCCCTAGTTTGGACGCCCCGCCCGCATGGCGCCCATCCAATTGCACCGTATTGATTTTCATGGGCGCAAGATCTGCGCCCAATCCGGCATTGAACAAAAGCACATTCGACAGATCGTTTTGCGTAATGCACAGCTTTGCCAGAACAAAGCTTTCGAGCACCGGTTCAAAGGCATAGACCTTGCCTTGAACCGCGGCGGCAAATGTCGGCAGCATGTCGCCAAAGAACGTACCCGCATGTACCATCGATCCTGCGTTTTCCGCGCAAAATCGAGTTACAAACTTGTGCGTGTCAGGTTCGTACAACATGCCTTGCAGAACGCCCTGAACGGCGGGCCTGTGCAGCGCGTATCCGGGTGCGAAATAGGTGCTGTCGTCCAATTTTGCCTCTGTATAGGCAACCTCGAACGCGCCTGATTTCAGAAACGCCACGTCCTTTGAGTATCCCGGTTTGACCCTCGGGATCTTGCGCAGCTCAAACCCTGCTTGGCGCAGTGCCGCTTTGATCAGATGCTTCATGCCTGTCCTTTTGGTTCGTGCCGACACCATAATTCAGCCATCGCCATCCACAACGAAAAAGGCCGCCCCGCGGCGGCCAATTCCAAATATTCAAGGTCCAGACGATTAGCGCTTGGAGAACTGGAAGCTCTTCCGCGCCTTGGCCTTACCGTACTTCTTCCGCTCAACCACGCGGCTGTCGCGGGTCAGGAAGCCGGCTGCTTTCAGCGCGGCACGCAGGGTCGGATCGTAAAGTTGGAGCGCCTTGGACACACCATGCTTGACCGCACCGGCCTGACCAGACAGGCCGCCGCCGGCAACCGTGGCCATCACGTCGAACTGATCGACAACACCGGCCACCTGAAACGGCTGGCGCAGGATCATCTGCAACACGGGCCGAGCAAAATATGTGTCCATATCCTTGCCATTCACGGTGACTTTGCCGGAACCCGGCTTGATCCAGACGCGGGCAACCGCATCTTTCCGCTTACCAGTTGCATAAGAACGGCCCAGCTCGTCACGGACAGGTTCACGGGTGATGACCGGCTCTGCGACGGGTGCGTCGACAGTTTCGATGCCTTCGGCAACAGCGCCCAGCTCTTCGAGAGAGTTCACTTGATCGGCCATTATGCAGTCCTCGTGTTCTTTTTGTTCATGGCTTTGACGTCCAGAACTTCGGGCTTTTGCGCGTCCATGCCATGCTCTGTGCCTGCGAATACGCGCAGGTGAGTCATTTGCTGACGGCTCAGCTTACCACCGGGCAGCATGCGCTGAACGGCTTTCATCACGACACGCTCAGGGTGCGCGCCTTCCAGGATCTCACCCTTGGTGCGGGACTTGATGCCGCCGGGGTGGCCTGTGTGCCAATAATATTTCTCATCACGCTTGTTGCCAGTCATCTGGATCTTTTCAGCGTTGATGACGATCACGTTGTCGCCCATGTCCATGTGCGGCGTGAACGACGGCTTGTGCTTGCCGCGCAAGCGCATGGCGATGATCGAAGCAAGACGGCCCAGAACAACGCCTTCGGCGTCAATCAGGATCCATTTCTTGTCGATATCCGCCGGGGTAGCGGTAAAGGTTTTCATATCTCACCTAAGCGGTTGGGGGATGCATTGCGCACCCTGCATTCGGATGGGTGGCTTATATAGCCGCCGCTGTGCCAGTCAAGCGCCGCTCTGGTGATTTAATTTCGCATTATCAATGGCTTACAAAATAGGTAATATTTTACCCCATCTACCCCTCCATCGACATCTCTGGATGTTGCAGCAAATGGTTCATATCCTGCAAGGCCTGCGCGTAACGCGCGTCATCGGCGCAGGTGTTGACACCAAGCCGCACCGCATTCGGCGCGCGTCCATCGGCCAGTGCAAATTCGTCCACCCCCCGAATGATGATCCCCTTCCGCTCGCAAGCGGACACGAACAAAGACGCGCGCCAGCCCTGCGGCAGATGCAACAGGACAAACGGCGCATCCTCGCGCCACCGCAAATCCCAGCCGCCAAGTACATTGACGGCCTGACGGACGCGTTTGGCGGTTTGTGCAACAACACGATCTCGCACTTGCTGCGCATCGCCGCGGGCAATCAGATCGGTGCAGACATCCAAAATGGGCTGCGCCACCCCATAGAAAGAGCTTTGGGCGATCTGCCGTTGCGCCGGAGCCAGATCGCTCGGCGCGACAATGAACCCGAACCGCAATGCGCCACTGACCGCTTTGGTCAAGGAGGATACGAAATAGGCCTGTTGCGGGACAAGCGCGCGGTAAGCCGGCACATCGCTGGGTGCCGTGGTGTGGCAGTCATCTTCGATAATCGTCAGCCCGAGATTTTGCGCCATTGCCGCTATTTCGGCCTTGCGCCGTGCGCTGGTCTTGATCGTCGTGGGGCTGTGCACCTCTGCGGCGGTCAACAGCACCTGCGCGCCATGCTGGCGATAGGCGGCGGCCAGCGCGTCGGGAAGGATACCCTCATCATCCATCGCAACGCCCACCACCTCGGCCCGCAGCATCCGCGCGGCATGACGGACACCGGGATAGGCCAGCTCTTCGGTCAGGATCACGGGGTGCGCACCGTGAAGCACAGCCTGCAACGCCAGGATACAGCAGTTCTGTGCCCCGTTCCCAAGGATCACATCGCTGGCGTCGAACTGGCCCAACCTGTCGTGGCCCAGCCATGTGACAACAGCCTCGCGCGCCTCCAGATCGGTTTCGGCGGTGGGGTAATTGATATGACGCCTGCGATGACGCTCGCCAAGCCGAACAAAGGCCGCATCAATCAACCGGCCCTGCCCCACGTCCGGCACACGGCTGCTGCGAAAATCGGCGGTCTCTTCATTGACCTTGAACAAAAGCGGCGTCTGGACGGGAAGTTCGCGCCGCAAAGTGCCCGCCACAAAAGTCCCGCGCCCGACTTCTGCCGTCAGACGCCCTTCATCCGTCAAAAGCCGGTAGGCCCGCGCCACGGTGCCCGGTGTCACGCTGACCTGATAGGCCAGATCTCGCACAGGCGGCAGCTTGCTGCCTGCAGCAAGCGCACCGCTGGCGATCCCGTCGCGAATGGCCTGCGCCAGCGCTTTGTATTTCGATTTACCTGCGCCGCTCAGGTCAGGACGCCATTTTGTATCGGGTACAATCATTTTATAGACCGATTTTCCTGCACATTGTATCAATATATGTGCAGCATACTGCAACATTGTATCAATACAAATCGGAAATCACCATGTCACATGTCGTTCATGCGGCGTTCCACGACGCCACACCAAACCATCAGACCTTGCCCACCCTCGCGCGTGTGCTGATCGCGCTGGCCGTTGTTGTAACCGCATGGGACACGCGCAGCCGGTCGCGACGCGCCTTATCCCGTCTAGAGGCACATGAACTGGACGACATCGGTGTATCCGCACCCGACGCGCAGCGCGAGGCGGACAAACCGTTCTGGCAGGGGTAACCCCGCCTCTTCCTGACTGGGCCGGTTGCGACCGGCCCACTTTTTACCGATCAGGGATCGCATAGGTCAAACTTGCCCGCGCCACGATCGCCGTTTCCCCCGCACTGCGGATCAATACGTCTCCAACGGCGAGCCGTTTGCCCAGTTTTAGCAACCGCACCGTCGCAACCAGATCCTGCGCAGCGACAGGTTTGCGCATGAAATCAATGCTGCAATTTGTGGTCACCGCCAAAGCCACTGGCCCAATGCGCGACAGCACCGCCAGATAGACGCCGACATCCGCCAGACTGAACATCGCAGGTCCAGATACCGTGCCGCCGGGCCGCAAATGCCGGTCGCCGACAAGCAAACGCACCATAACGCCATCGTCGGTCACGGTGTCTACGGCAAACTCACCATCAACTTCTGGAAAAGCCTCTGCCAGAAAGGCGGTCAGACCCGCCACATCCATCACTGGTTCCATCATGCCGTTCCCTGCCCTAATACTTTGTAAAGTGACCATGCGGAGGACCCAATGGCAATGCTGACCCGTACCGATGCCGACCATATTGCGACAGTGACGTTGACGGCCCCTGCCCGCCTGAATGCGTTGTCAGATGCGATGATCGCAGCGCTGCATGAAACGTTGGATGAGATTGCCGCTGACCCTGACATCCGGGTCGTCATTCTGGCCGGTGAGGGCAAGGCCTTTTGCGCCGGTCATGACCTTAAAGAAATGCAAGCCAAACGCGCAGCACCGGACGGTGGCGCTGCGGCGATGAAAGACCTATTTGACCGCTGTGCCGCGTTGATGCTGCGCATTCAGTCTCTGCCGCAGCCGGTCATCGCGCAGGTGCATGGCATCGCCACGGCGGCAGGTTGTCAGTTGGTCGCAACATGCGATTTGGCTGTTGCGGCAGAGGACTGCAAATTCGGGGTCAACGGCGTGAATATCGGGCTATTCTGTTCAACCCCAATGGTCGCCCTGACGCGCAACGTCAACCGCAAGGCTGCGTTTGAAATGCTGACGACGGGCCGGTTTGTCAGCGCTGCCGAGGCGCAAACTCTCGGTCTTATCAACCGTACTGCGCCCATCGCCGACCTGCCTGCTGCGACCCATGATCTGGCTAAAGCAATCGCGTCAAAGCTGGGAAGTGCTGTGCGGATTGGCAAGTCAGCCTTTTACGCCCAAGCCGCGCTAAACACGGCAGAGGCTTATGGCTACACCGGTGACGTCATGGTGGAAAACATGCTGGTGCGCGACACCGAAGAAGGTATCAACGCCTTTCTTGAAAAGCGAAAGCCGGATTGGGCGGAATAGGCTCACCGCCTGCTAAAGTCCGTAAATTCCTGCGAATTTCGCTTCAAGATAGTCCAGGAGCGGTTCGACCGACACAGGCTGACCAGCGGCCTGCTCAATGACGTCACGTGGTTCATAAAGCCCACCATGGCGCTGCAAATTTTCGCGCAGCCATGTGGTCGCCGCAGTTGTGTCACCCCGCGCAAGGTCCGCGTCCAGATCGGGTACCGCTGTGCGCAAGGCCTGATGCAGGGAGCCTGCATAAACGTTGCCCAGCGAATAGGTCGGAAAGTAGCCAAACAGCCCCTCGGACCAATGCACATCCTGCAGAACACCGTTTGAAGGCTTGTCGACTGCTGTCCCGAAATCGGACAGGAAACGGTCGTTCCAAGCCGCCTCCAGATCGTCAGGCATCAGGTCGCCCGAGATCAGCGCCCGCTCAAGATCGAAGCGCAGCATCACATGCAGGTTGTACTGCACCTCGTCCGCCTCGGTCCGGATAAAGCCGTCAGTGACGCGGTTGACGCAGGCATAGAACGCCGTCTCGTCCGCAACCCCGAAGTCACCGAAGGTGTCGCGCATTTGCCCGTAAAGCCAGCCGGTAAAGGCCGCACTTCGTCCCAGTTGGTTTTCGTATATGCGGCTTTGGCTTTCATGCACTCCCATCGACGCCCCTCGCCCCAGCGGCGTCAAAAGGTAAGCGCGATCAATGCCTTGTTCGTAGGCGGCATGGCCGACCTCGTGTATTGTCGAATAGAAACAGTTGAACGGATCGGTTGGCGTGGTGCGTGTGGTGATGCGCACGTCGAGCCCCGACCCGCTGGAAAACGGATGCACGGCTTTGTCAATCCGACCGTGGTTGAGGTCATAGCCAAACGTCGCCGCAAGTTTTGCGGAAAGCGCCAATTGTCCCGCCTCATCAAAGGTTTGGGTCAGCGCTGGCACCGCCGGTTGATCGAGAATGGCCTGGCGCAATGCGACCAAACGCGGCCGCAATGCATCGAACATCGCCGCGATCTCTGCTTCTGTCGTGCCGGGTTCGTAGTCGGCCAGTAGCGCGTCATAGGGTCGTGTGCCATCAGCGATTGCGGCAGCCTCTTCCCGGCGCAGGGCGATAACCTCTTTGAGGATCGGCAGGAAGGCGGCAACATCCTCTGCCTGTCGAGCATCGGCCCAGATCCGATGTGCGCGGCTGGTTGTGCTGGCAAGCGCCACCGCGAGCCGTTCGGGGACACGCGCATTGCGGCGATACTCCCTTGAGATCAAACGCAGATTTGCAGCAGCGACATCGTCCTCTGCCTTGGCATTGGCCAGCCAGTCACCGATGCGCGGATCGGTGCGGCGTGCGTGCAGGACGGCGGCCATGGCACCATGTTCTTCGGCCCGTTGTTCGACAGCACCTGCGGGCATCACGGTTTCCTGATCCCAGCCAAGACGTCCGGCAATCTGGCCCAGGGCCTGCGTGGTTTTCTCAAATGACATCAAGTCGTTATAAGCAGACATTAGCGGCCTCCGCGGACGGATTGAGGATGGGGATAGCGGGTGAGGAAACGGGTTCGCAGGATCAGCACCCATAGCAGAACAGCGCCCAATTGATGCACGATCGCAATATGCGCGGGGGCTGAATAGATCACCGTAACAATGCCCAGTACGACCTGCAGGAACATCACCGCAAGCATCGCGTTCAGCGCAAAACGGGTCCGGGTATTGGCGACAGACCGGCCACGCCACCAGACGAAAATGCCGAACAAAAACAACAGGTAACCCACTGTGCGATGGATGAATTGCACAAGACCTGCATCTTCAAAAAAGTTGCGCCAAAGCGGCGTCAGGCCAAAGGGATCAGGGGGGAAAATACCCCCTGCCATCAAGGGCCAGTCAGGATAAGCGCGGCCAGCGTCAATGCCTGCGACCAATGCGCCCAGCAGAATCTGCAGGAAGGTCAGCCCCATTAACCATGAGCATAGGGTCCAGAGGGTCGGATCACCCGACCGTCGGGCCTGTAACAGATCGGCAGATCGGCGCGACAAGGCCAGCACATACCACGCCAGAAGCCCCAGAATCACGAAGGCCAATCCAAGGTGAACCGCAAGCCGGTAAGAGGCCACATCAAGCATCCCGGGCCGCAAGCCAGAGCTGACCATCCACCACCCGATGGCCCCTTGCAGCCCGCCCAACGCGCCGACCAGAACCAGCCGTCCGGTCCAGCCTGTGGGCACCTGTCGGCGCAGCAGGAAATAGGCCAGACCCAGCGCCCAAACCACGCCCATGACCCGGCCCAATTGCCGGTGGCCCCATTCCCACCAATAGATGACTTTGAATTCCGAAAGCTCCATCCCCTTGTTTTGCAACTGATATTCGGGGATCGCGCGGTATTTCTCAAACTCCACCTCCCAGGCTTCGGCGCTGAGCGGTGGCAGCGCGCCGGTCACCGGTTTCCATTCGGTGATCGACAGGCCGCTGTCGGTTAGACGGGTCAAGCCGCCGACGGCGATCATCAGGACCACAAGGGCAAAAAGCACCATCAGCCAGGCCCGGATCGCGCCGCGTGCGCCTTCGCCACCACGGTCAATGCCACCGGGGGTCGCGGTCTGTTTTTCGGTCGTGTTCACGTCTTCGAAAATGCTGCGGGGCTTGTCAGCCATTGGTCTTCTCCTGCTCGTCTGGCGCAACCTAAGAGCGGTGCCGGGCGGGGGCAAGCGTCGGGGTGTCGCGGCAGTTTGTTAACCTGTTTGCGGCAGACTGTCGGCATGTGCGCGAATCAAGGTCTTAACGCAACAAAACAAGGGGATTAACCAGCGCAGACGTCATACACATCCCATGCACATTGCATGCACATTCGGGCGCGTCTGGGCATGATGAACGCAGCGCGCTTTACCATGATCGGGGGTAAAGGGGCGATCCGCGGGATTATGTCACCTGATTGGTAACGGTTCGTTCATGGCGTTCGATGGGGTTGGTGCCCGGTGGGCGCGGTTGCGAGGCTGCACGCGCCGCGATGTTTTGCAGCAAGTGCGGACGGCATCGCCTGCGCAGGCGCGCTGAGACTTTGAGGCTCTGAGACTGTGAGACGATGAGGCTATGAGGCTATGGGGCTATGGGGCTATGAGGCTATGAGATCCCGAAACTGTGAGACTCTGAAGCTGTGAAACTATCACGCTCTGAAGCTCTGAGAATGTGAGACTCTGACGCTCTGAAAGAGAGGGATGTCGTGGGGCGCCTTCCAGCGGTTGAACGGGAACGACCCTGATCCGTTTTGCGGTTGCGTCCCAAGACCCAAGGCGAAGATGTCTGCAGCGGCATTCGCGTTTGGGGTGCGGGGCGCGTCAGACGGGGCGCGTGATAGCGTGAAACAAGCAACGCTGTTTGACATGGCGAACCATATGGCTTGGTCGGCCCTGTCAGGAATGGCCCAGGTTGCAGTGTTTCGAGGTTGGCTTCGTACGAATATTGTCGCCGTGTTTGACGGTGAGGTGCTGCCCGTCAGAGCACGAACATACCGATGATCCCGGTGACTGCGATGGGAAAGGCCATCGGGATGATGCGAGATTGCAGGACCTTCCAGCTGCTGCTTTCGGACCCGAACATGCTCCGCAACAGTCCGAAGAAAAACAGGCTGAGGATCACGGCGGCGACCAGCGTCAGACCCAACATGCCCAACCGGTCAAGCGGCATGAAGAGCGCTGTAACAGCCATCAGTTTCACGGCCCCTGCCCCAAAGCCGCCCGTGGCAAACAGGCCGAAACCGGCGATCAGCACGCAAAGCGCAAAGACCGGTTGCCAGATCAAATCAACGCTGCCCGGCAACAGGATGATCTGGGCGATGAAGACCAGCGCAAAAAGGCCAATCAGCCAGTTGGGGATTTTCGCATTCTTGCTGTCAAAAATCGCGGCCAGCACCAAAAGTGCGGCAACGGCTGCGTGGATCATGGTGAGTGTCATCTGCCTGCCTCTTGTTTTGCGAGCAGATTAGCGCAAGGCCCGCGACCTAAACACCATGCTTTTGCAAAAACGCGACCAATGCGGCAGTTGAGCCATCCTTGCCGCTTGTGTCCGCTTGCCCTTCGACCACCGGTTGCAATGCGGTGGCGAGTTCCTTGCCCAGTTCCACGCCCCATTGGTCGTAGGAATTGATCCCCAGAACCGCACCTTCAACGAACACGCGGTGTTCATAAAGCGCGATGATCTGGCCCAAAACATGTGGCGTCAGTTGCGGGTAAGAGATTGTAATACTTGGACGATTGCCCGGAAAGACACGGTGGGCAGCCTGACGCTCCAGCTCTGCCCCGTCGAATTTATCGGCCACTTTGGCGCGCGCTTCGTCCAGCGCGCGGCCGCGCATCAGCGCCTCTGACTGGGCCAGGCAATTGGCGACCAAAAGCTGGTGCTGGTGATGGAGCGCGTCTTCGTGACCACGGGCGGCCACGAGAAATTCGCATGGGATCACGCGGGTGCCTTGGTGGATCAACTGGTAGAACGCGTGCTGGCCGTTGGTGCCGGGTTCCCCCCAGACGACGGGGCCGGAATTGACAGTCAGTGCTGCGCCATCCATCGCCACGCCCTTGCCGTTACTTTCCATTTCAAGTTGTTGAAGATAGGCCGGCAAGCGCATGAGAAGATTGTCATAAGGCAGCACGGCGCGGGTGGCATAGCCGCAGATCTGGTTGTGCCAGATCCCCACCAGTGCCAGCATCGCAGGCAGGTTATCCTGCCACGGTGCCGCCTGAAAATGCCGGTCCATGTCCTGTCCGCCGCGCAGGAACGCGGTAAAGGCATCGGCGCCGACAGCCAGCATCAGCGACAGGCCGATCGGCCCCCACATGGAATAGCGGCCGCCAACCCAATCCTCGAACCCGAAGACGCGTTTTTGGGCGATGCCAAAGGCCGCCGTCTTGTCGTCCGCGGTGCTGAGGGCGACGAATTGGCTGGCCGGATCGCTGACCTTATCGCTCATCCAGGCGCGTGCGGTGCGGGCGTTGGTCATGGTTTCAATCGTGGTGAAGGTCTTGGAGGCGACAATCACCAGCGTGGTTTCGGGATTGCAGGCGCGCAAAACGCCAGCAATATCAGCGGGATCGACGTTCGAGACAAAGTGGCAGCGCGGGCCGTTGTGATAGGGTGCTAACGCCTTGACGGCCATGGCAGGCCCAAGGTCAGAGCCGCCGATGCCGATGTTGATCACATCCGTGTAGGGGCCGCCCTGCCCCTCGATCGTGCCGTTACGGATGGCCTTGGAGAAGGTGATCATGCGTTGCAGCGTCGCGCGCACGCCGGGGATCACATCCGTGCCGTCCACGGTGACCGCATCGCCATCGAGGTTGCGCAGGGCGGTGTGCAGCACGGCGCGGCCTTCGGTTTCATTGATCGCCTTGCCGCTGAACATCGCGTCGCGCTTGGCCGAGACACCGGCCTGATCGAGGAGGTCGATCAGCAGTTTGCGCCCGTTGGCGTCGATGTTGGTCTTGGCGTAATCAAGGCGCATGTCGCCGGTTTGGGCGACGAAATCCTGCGCACGGGCGTCATCGACGAGGGTTTCAAACCGGCGGTCCTTGATGGTGGCGTGATGTGCGTGCAGTGCGTCCCACATGGTTAACTCTCCGCCCAGTGAATGGTTGAACCGGCCAGAATGGCGGCGACGGGGGCCTCTTCGACTGGCAAATGTCGTGCCTTTTCAAGCGCTTCGCGTTTCTCTGCGCCGATGATGACGATGTGACGGCTCATCGCGCCTTTCAGCACTTTGGCTGAGAGCGTGATGCGGGGTTCGGGCGCGCCGGGGGCCCGCATGGCTACGAGCGTGGCGTCGCCGTGAAGGGCTGCGTCCAGTTGGTCGGCGCCGGGGAAGATGCTGGCGGTGTGCATGTCGGCCCCCATGCCCAAGAGCATGACAGA